>CAZDBH010000096.1:0-20809 GCA_964503485.1 uncultured Bradymonadales bacterium
AGTCGATGACCCAGAACTCGATCACCAAGAGCGATCGATTCATAGGCGGCTTCGCATAGTAGGTCGTGACTGAAGTCGTAGATCGCGCCTAGGTCAGCCTCCTTCCTCAACACCTCCTTTTCGACGAGGTGATCAAGTACTTCTCCAATCATCTCACGCGAATAGCGGGCCCGGGCGAGGACAGTGAAGACACCCTCGGCGTCGAATTGGCGACCCAGGATGCTAGCGGCCCGCAAGATCATGCGGGCATCACCTCTGAACCGGTCGAAACGATGTTGAATGAAGGCCAGCACGCTGCTCGGGGTACCGCCCTCGCTTTGGTCTTCGATTCCCCGCAGCAGTTCCTCGAGAAAGAACGGGTTGCCATCACACCGCTCTATCGATTCAGCGACGGCCTCAGTGCGTTGATCTGAGCTAACCACCTGGCTGGCGAGTTGAGCGAGGACGCGCGGCGAGAGTCCCCTGAGATGGATGCCCACAGGACCATGGCTCGACCAAGGGTCCGGAAACCGGTGGCGAAACTCGGGTCGAGCCAGCGCAAGCAACATGAAGGGCTGATCCTCGAGCTCGCGAAAGGTCTCGTCGAGAACGTCGTAGCTCGGTTGGTCGATCCACTGCGCATCGTCTACCACGAAGATGATTGGCGAATGTGCGACGGCGCGAATCCAACGTGAAAAGGCTTTCTGGACTGCTTTTGAAGCACGCCCCGGATCGTCCCCGAGCGTGGTGTCGTCTTCGCGAATTCCAAAACGAACGAACGCCACCTCCACCAGAACCTGCACCGCATCCATCGCATCTCGGCCCAGGACATCGCACAGGCCCTCTCGGAGACGCGACTTGTTCTGGTCGGCACTCCGTGACTCGGCGAGGCCGTAGTGGTGTCGAAGAAGGGCCCCTAACCAACCGAAAGGGAGATTCGCCATACCCGGGTGACAGCGCGCGCCGACCAGTAAAAAGGAGTCGCCCCGTTGGGCGACGCTTCTGAGGAATTCCTGGGCGAGTCTCGACTTGCCAATTCCGGCTGCACCCGTGACGACGGCGATAACGGACTCACCTGAGGTTCTGCACGTTTCGGCCATACTCTCGAGGGTGGCGAGTTGCTGCTTGCGACCGACCAAGCTGGTTACCTGACCCAGTAGCGTGCGAACAGTCGGAAAAAGCCGGTGGGGGCGCGCGATTCGGTAGCTCGAACCCTGTGATACGAGTTCGAACCGGCTGTCGAGCAGCGCTGCCGTGTCGCCATCCAGCCAGACTCCTGGGGTGCTTGCCTCGTCGAGAAGCCCGACCGCCCTCGCGATCACGTCGCCCACAGGGCGTGGTGTGTCGTCTCGCGTCCACGCGGTGGCCACCCCGACTGGCACATCCGGCAGCAGCTGTCGAATCGCCTCGGCGCAGTGAGCCGTGCGCACGGCTTGTTCAACGGGACCGTTTCCTTCGCGTACGACTGCGACAACGGCCCCGTTGGCCAAGATATCAATCTGCGCTGAGTGCCCCTCGGCAACATCTCGAAGCGCCGCCAATCGTTCAGCCGAAGCACTCAACTCGAGAGTCGAGCGTGTTTCGCGAATCTCCTCGGTTCGTCCGGCGACCAAGACACTGACCAATCGTCTTTCGACGCGCCCGATGCCCACTTGGAGGCGCTCTGGGACCTTATCGCCCAAAGGAACCCGAGTGACCAACCTCTGGAGTTCGGCGCAGAGTTCGCGACCGTTGCCAAACCGCGTTGTCGGGTTTTTGTCGAGCATTCTCGAGAGAATATTGGCGAGTTCAGACGGCGCACTGGGGAGCAAAGAAGAGAGCGGTGGAATGGGCTTGTGAACAATTTGGGCGAGCACCAAGTTGACGTCTTTTCCCGGGAAAGCCCTGGTTCCGGTTAGGCATTCGAAAAGAACCAGCCCCAGCGAGAAGACGTCGGATGCGGGCCGGACCAGCGAGTCGCTCTTGGCTTGCTCGGGAGACATGTAGCGCGGCGTTCCGACCGCCAGCCCTGTGCGGGTGAGATTCAACTCACTGTCTTGTTCTCGCGCAATGCCAAAATCGATCAGTTTGGCTCGTGCCGGGTCGCCGTCGACCAGCACGATGTTGTTCGGCTTGATGTCGCGATGAACAATGCCCAGCTCATGTATCTCCGCGAGACCAGAAGCTATTCGAGCTACCATCCTCACCGGTTCGGCGGGAGTGAGCCCCTTCTTCTCAATCCGCTCCTGTAGCGTCTCGCCCTCGAGCCACTCCATCACAATGAACGACTGCCCTTCGGACCGTCCGCTTGCCAAAAAGCGAACCACGGCAGGATGTGAAATCTGTTTCAGGATTCTGGATTCGTTCTCAAAACGGGCCTGATTATTCCCCAAGTCCGAGTGGAGTACCTTGAGGGCGACTTTCTCCCCTGACTCGGAGTCGGTCGCTGCGTATACGGAACCGACCCCACCTCGCCCAGAGAGGTGCCCGACCTCAAAGCGTCCACCGATGATCGTACCGTGGGGTATCAGAGGCAGCATCTTCGTCAGCGCTCCCGCTCGCATGGCCAGGTGAGGATGAGGGCGTTGTTCCCTTCGTCACACTCTTCTACGAGGTTGGTCGAATCGACTCTGATAACGAGATCAGCCCCTGAAAAGTCCGCTAGCGACAATCGAAACGGGCCCACCCATCGGACGCTCCCGCTGGCGACGTCGTCGACGGTTTGCTCAGCGACAACGGCGCCGTCAACCTCGAGCGTGACAATCACGGACTCCGCTGCTCGGCGGCCGGAGTTGAGCACAGGGACCAAGATCGAGATCGCGTCCTGGCCACACTCGGTGAGACACGGCTCGACTGCTCCGATGGACAAGTCCGGCAGCCAATGGGCGGGCGATTCGTCTCGGGCAGCAGTCCGAAAGTTATTGATTGTCTCCCAATTGTCGAGTGGATGACGAGGTATCGAGCCATCCGAATTGACGTTTGTTATGTGGTAAGCGAACTGATTCCACACGGGACGGGCGCCCATCCAGCGATCGAGCGGGTCGCCCAGAATTGTGATTCCTCTCCAGCCGGACCACGCATAGTCATTCCCTGCCAGAACGATCTCGGCGGCGCCGTCACCATCGACGTCTGCAACCAGTGGATACTCCCACAGCGTTCCCGAGCTGTGACTGGTCTCTTCGAGCCGTACGTCACCCGTTAGCCCATCGTAGATCCAGAGCGTGTGTTCATCGGCGTAGATGACCTCTGCACGCCCATCTCCTTCGAAATCGAAGACACTCGAGCCGGTGGCGGAACTCGACTGATCGACCGTTTCGTTGGACCACAGTACATCCCCCGTGACTTCGAGCACCGAATAGCGATTCATGTCAGCCACGCCGATCTCTACTTGGCCATCGCCGTCGAAGTCAGCAATTGTGGGCGCGCCACCCCTGCTTCCGTCGGGCAAGCTAATCGCTCGAAGGACCTCCCCGCTGTTGTCCGTCAGAAGAAGCGAGCCGAAGGAGGAACGCGCAACGTCGGGTAAGAGATCGCCGTTTAGATCGGCCACTGCGGGCAAGCCATCCACCTCGCCGTCGTACCAAACGAGAGAGCCATCGATGTCGTAAACGGCGTTCCCGGCGACGACTTCGAGCTCGTCGTCGTCGTCCATGTTGACGGCAAATGACGAGAAAGCACGGCCGCCTCTTCCGTGCCCACCGAGTCCAATTCGATCACCGAGGGCGTCGAATACTTGCCGACCGAAAATGACCTCCGTCGACCCATCGCCATCCATGTCGGCCATCGCGGGGTTTCCGTGTATCGAGGTCTCACCCTCGGCTGCCCACTTGAAGGTGCCGTTGCCATTGAGGCAGACCACCGCGGCGGAAATTCCAGAGACGCATACTTCAGGCGACCCATCGCCCTCGAGGTCACCGATCACAACCCCAGACGCGCTTCCGACGGGATGGCCACCGGGAGCCCGCACCGACCAGTGGGTCTGGCTCCCGTCACCCGAGATCGCCACCACGGCCCCCGCACTCTGGTAACCCGCCCCGGCGAAGGTGGTAAACACGATGTCTGGAATATCGTCCTGGTCGATGGATCCGTCTTCGTTGTCGTCGTTGAGTTGACCAATCGCTGGCGATGCCATGATCTGAGCGTACGAGGAGTTGATGGGATTGCTACTCCACTGCCATTCGACTTCGGGAGCTAGTTCGATGGGTTCTACAACCCGGACACAGGCAACGTCAGCCGGCTCAGACAGATCGGGCGCATCATCAATTTTGCACAGCCCAACGTCAGTTTCGCCCAGGTCGGACTGCGAATCAGGGGTTGTCTCGGAGCCACCTGAATCACCAGCCGCGTCGAACGGGTCACCAGCCGCGGTATCTGCCTCGTCGTCGAGCGAGTCGCGGAGATCGGAGCCGTTGGGTCGCTCGGCCGGATCGGTGTCACCCGTCGATTGCTCTACGGTCGAGGTTGGTTCTGCCGAACAGGAGCACAGCAGCACGATTGTGCCGAGTACGATCCACCGCACGCCCTCCCAGACCCGTTCCAAACGCTTGACCATCCTCCGATTCACAGTCCCACCACCACCATAGGACGCGCAATTTTGCAGCGACGAGTACATCGGCACGAACGGGTCGGCGCTGAACAATGGTCCTCGAGTTTGCGCCTGTTGCGAGCACTCTTGGACTTAGGCATCCACTGATACTACGATGCGCCTCGAACCAAGACGAGTGAGCATGATATGCAGTGCATTCGACCCGCACGCTTCTGCTGTTTCCTGTTGCTACTGGGCCTGGCCGGCTGTCCCGAGTCCAGCCGTACAGCGACTTCCCCATCCGAGGTGGATGTAAGAGGGCTCGACCGGGCGGTGAACGATCCGCAAACAGGCGATCCCGACGAAGACGAGCGCGTGGGCGAGGTTTTTTCCGACCCAGACCAAGCGGAGACCACACGTGACGAAACCGATGATCCAGTCGAGACCCAACGGGATCCAGACCTGGTAGCAGACGGCGACACAACCAGTGATGTAATCGAGCCAGTCCCTTGCTCGCTACCGGGCGACGAGGACTGTGATGGCATAGCCGACGACGATGACAGTTGCCCGTCGTCGTTTGATCCGTCACAGACTAACTCTGACTGGGTCTGTGCTGGCGATCGCTGTGCTCCGGCAATGCGAGGCAACCTCGAGGCAGTCGTTTGGTGCTGCAACAGTTTGGGGACACGGCCGACCGTCCAGTTCACAGACATCTTTGGCGAGTCCATCCCGCTCACAGAAGGCGTGTCCGAAGCGAGCTGCGAGGGGCACACCCTGAGCTGTGGCTGTGGTGCGGTGAACCGGTGTGCGGGTTACTCCCTTCCTGATGGCGCGCTGCCATTCGAGGCCGTTGTTACCGGTGGAAACGACTGCATTGGCTGCACTGTCCCGAGCAAAGCTGGGTCATTGGTGCTCGACGGTGAAGTCGTGGGCAGTTTCAGGGATGGCGAGATTTCGTTTGGTGACAGCGTGCGCGACACACTGGGTGACGCGTGCGACACGTGCCGATTCGTATCCAATCCAGACCAGTTGGATTCGGACGGCAGCTGCGGCGACTTGGACGGTTCGGAAGACGCGCTCTGCGGTGACGCATGCGACACAGGCAAGGGCGAGTGTGGTAACGGGCTCCCAGAAGCTGATGAGCAGTGCGACGACGGTAATCAGGCCACGGGAGACGGCTGCGGTCTCAACTGCCGAGTCGAGAGCCGGACCAGCTGCCTCGTGACCCCAATCGCATACTTCACCTTCGATGCGGGTGAGCGTCTCGGATTCACGTTCTACGCCCTGGAACGAACCCATGAGGGCCAAGCGATCGACGTCGAACGGGTCGAGGGCGTCTACGGTGAAGGTTTGGGCTTTTCTGGTGATGCCGTTCTGACGGTAGCTGATTTCTCTGACGTGCTTCTGGGTGCGACGGACGACTCCTACAGCGTGGCGGCCTGGGTTCGAATGGATCCTGGCAGCTCTGGCGGCGGAGTAATCGACAAGCGCCTTGGCAGCGGGCCCTTCCCGTTCCGCCTCCAGGTCGTTGACGGAATGGCGAGTTTTTCCTTTCGCGACGCCGAAGACACCTACACACTCACGTCGGATGTCGACTTGCGCGACGGCGATTGGCACCTGTTGGTCGGACGGCGATATGGTTCTGAACAGACCTTCTCGTTCTTGGTCGACGGACAGGAAGTGGACTCAGGTGACTATACCGGTGAGACCACGGCCGCGACGTCGGCCCCACTGACCGTTGGCAACTTGGCGGGCGACGACGGTCCCGCCGTCTTTGATGGGGAGGTGGACGAGGTTGTTATCTGGGACCGGGTCATTCAGACCGGCGTGATCGCCCAACTGTGGCGGAACGGTTTTGATGGCTTGGGCCTTTGCCAGACCGGCCGAGCGATCGTCTGTGGCGACGGTCTCATCGAAGTGCCAGAGCAATGTGATGACGGAAACCGGAGCGACGGTGACGGATGCTCCGTGTGGTGTCGCACCGAGTAACGCTGCGAGGTTATTCGGCGACGACACTCACGTCGTCGAAGTCGATACCCTCACATCCCCACACGTACAGGCCAACAGCGCCTTTGTCGTGGGCAACGTCCGTCGCGTGGACGATCAGGACGTCATCAATCCGCCCTTCGATGTCTGACCCATCCACGGTTAGACTGATATCGGTCCAGCTGCCGATATCATAGGGATCGGTGATGTCCTCTTCGTCCAGCATGACGAATTCGCCATCGACTCGCGCCATGAGGCGGACCTGTCCACGTTGGTTGTCGAGGCTGAATCGATAGTAGTTGTTCGCGTCTTGGTAGCGGGCGATGAGGCCCACGCTGTCATCGTCGCTGTTATTGAACGAGGCCGAGATCGTGTAGTCCTCCCAGGCTAGGCTGCCGTGCCAGGCTAACGTCCCAAGACGCCGAATATTACTCTCGGCGATATTGTCATAGATGTTGCTGCTCTGATGAAACCGACCACTCCTCACACTCCATGCAGAGGGACCATCGGCACGCCCTTCGTCGAGGATGTGCCAGCCCTTATCGGATGAGAAGTCGTCCGACCAAGGCAGCTCGATGGCGGCCGTCTCTGCCTCGAATCGAATGACGCGGTCTGCCTCTAAACAAAGGGTCTCGTCGGGCGGATCATCCTCTCCCGGAGCCGGCAACCAGTCGATGAGATACGGGCCGGGCACTGCGTAGTCGAAGGTAGCCGGCGCAACACCGTAGAACACGTGAGTGCAGGGATCACTCGGTACCTCGTCACCATCGCATGAGACAAATCGATCGTCGGGGCAGATGCGGAACTCCATGGGAGCGCCGCTACTCGTCTCAACGTCGATCCGTCCTCTACCCGATTCGACGAGTTCGGAGTAGATGACGTCGCCGTCGTCGTTGATGGCTTCGAAATATAGGGTTCGATCGGTTGGATTGTACTCCACCAGCCCGAAGTTGTAGTCCTTCACCGTGGTTAGGATGCTCTCGCTCTGGGTTGGATTCGGTTCTCGCAGGAACGCCGAAATCGGGCCGACCTGAAACTCCTTGAAGCCGCTGTTGTGGTGATGGGCACTAAACCAGTGTTGGTCGGCCGCCAGAAAGACCACGCCTCCGATGTCCTCTGCAGAAATTGTCTCGAACAACAGATCCCGTTCGGTTGTGTAGCCGACCCAAGCATCCGATCCGTTGGTCGAAAAATCCAAGGGCACCGTGGTCACGACGAGTTTGAACACAGCGTCTGAATTGCGCAGCCCGCTGACCAACCAATCGAACTGGGTGCTGCCCAACATGGTCTTGTCGAGATCGTCCGGATCGTCTTTGTCGTCGCGGTGGCTGCGGGTGTCCAAGATGAAGAACTCGAGGTCACCCCACCGAAAACTGCGGTAGAACTCGTTGTCGAAGGCTCGCCGAAGCGGAAACCACAGAGACCAAATGCGTAGGCCCATGTCGACCTGCTCGGGAAAATCTCTGCGATACGATGAGTCCCAATCGTTGATCACCTCGTGATCGTCGAAGATGCCGTAAATAGAGGTAGAGGCGAGAAAATTGCGGGCCTGCAGCTGATGGCGGGTCGCAGCATGCTCCCGATGGTAGGCCTCCTCGGTGGTCGCTGAGTCAGCGTAAGGCCAGTCACCCAGCGTCAGGTAGAAGTCGACATCGGCCTCGGTCAACAGATTGAAAATATCGAAGAGGTGGTCGCCCCGATCGTCCACGTCACCCGAGAAGGCAAAACGTACGGGTACGTGGGCGTCCTCGGTTGGGGCGGTGCGGAATTCACCCACCGCAGATTCGGCGACCCCGTCTTGGATGACCTGGTAGTAGTACTGGGTTGCGGGTCGAAGGCCTGTGAGTTCCACCTGCCCATGAAATCCGTCGCCCGCCGTCGTTTCGCCCTCCTCGCTCGCTCCAAGGACGTCTGGGTCCGTACCGTAGCGCACCTCGAGCTCGGCGGCGGCTCCGGTTCGGGTCCAGATGATAGCCGAGGTCGGTGTGACTTCGCCTGAGGCGATACCGTAGTCGAAAGTTCGACTTGGGTTGCGCCACCAGTTGATCGGCAAACACACTGAACTGACAACGCCAGGTTGGCTGTAGCGGGACATTTCTCGGCACTCGAAGCCCGCCCGACAGCCTTCATCGGGGAAAATGTCGAAGTCACACTTTGATACGCACATTCCCGCGTCATTAAGGCCCTCAGAATCTACACAGAACGTTACTTGGATGTCGTCCCCGCTGATATCCGGGCAGGTGCTCGTGCACCGCTGAGTGCAGGAACCGCCAACGAAGCCTTCGTCTTCGGGAAGGCAAGCAACGGTCGGTTCGTCGATTAACTCACAGTCGTCAGTTGTTCCGCAGGCGCCACCGATCCAGCCGGCGTTGGCTTCTGCGTAACACTCCCCAGACTCGTCGTCGCACCCAAACGGGCATTCGTCGGGTGCTTCGGTCCAGGTCTCTCCGTCGCACACTTGAATACGGTGGTTCTCGCAGCGTTCCTCGCCATCTCGGGTACACTCAGGCGCGGTCTCAGTACACTCGCCCCCCTCGCCGCAGAACCAGCCCTCGCCGCATTCTTCGTTGTTGAGGCAGTTTCGACACACAAAACCCGAGCAGACCCTGCTGCCGCACTGATCGCTCGTCAGGCACTCGACGCAGTCACCGCTGTCGTTTTCGACATATCCCTCGTCACAAACACACACATCGTCTACGGGATGAGCCCTGAGTCCGCACCGAATCGGGCCGGTGTCATTGCCGGTGTCCTGCTCGACGTCATCGGTCGTGTCGGGGTTCGAGATTGCGTCGCCATCGTCGGTGGCGTCGGCCGCATCCGAGTCGCCCGAAACGCTTTCATCTCTTTCATTGCTCGGAGATACGGGGTTTGTGTCGCCGCTGGCGCTGCAGGCCTGCACCAGGCAACAGAGCGCAAGAGCGCTTACGAGTCGAACTAAAACGTACTTCAACTGCATAAAAGACGGCCTCGTCTGAGGTGCCACTTTCCCCAAAGTGTTCCGCATTCTAGCGATTCGGCAGCGCGCTTCAAGTACGGGTTCGCAAGAAGATCAAGTCTGGGGTAGTCGTACGCCAAAACCGGACTAACGCTGCGCAAAACCAACCCCTCGAGCTGTCCGTCGATCGGCCAGCGGAGCCGCTGGAAGCAATTGGCGCTCCTCTTGCAGTTTAAGAACGGTTGTGATGGCGGTCACGCAGTTCAGACGGAGAATGACAATGAGGAAACTCACTGCCGGAATGGCTCTATTGCTTCTGATTGGACTCTCATCTTCTGCCCATGCCTATGGCGAAGATGGGTTCGTTGTAAGCGAAACAGAATACGCACCATTCGAGGGTGCTGACTGGCTCTGGGCCTCGCTCAGCGGGGTGTTTGGCAATGCGTCGGCCGGGTCGCTCGGTATGGTAGTCGGCTACGCTGCCGCGGGCGACTGCGTTGAGGACCCCGACGACACCAGTCTACTCGGTGACTGCTTTTTGCACGGAACCGCAGAAGCCGGGCTCGGTATGTTGATCGCGGCCCCGTTCGGTGCCGCAGGTGGTGTCTACGCCTACGGCGAATTGACCAACCACAACGGAAACTACTGGGCAGCACTCGCCGGAGCGGCGGTGGGATCGGTTGTCGCCCTGATACCGGCCGCGGTCAGCAACGAAGAAGCGGGCGGCACTGCTTCAGTCATCGCCTACGTCACGCTGCCGGGTTTGGGCGCCACAATCGGTTACGCCCTCTCCAACGACACCGGTGGTCCTGACGGAGCCGCCCACGGGGCCCTACTCATTCATAATCCTGAGACAGGTTTCGGTTTCGGCACACCAAATGTCGTCGTTGGGCGAGATTATTCAGGCGCTACGGTTGTCATGGCTCCGTTGCTGAGCGGTCGATTCTGAGGGCGAAGCTCGACGGCTCTACTAGCGCAATCAATCCACCGAGATGTCGAGAGTGTACGAGTCGCAGCGTCCGAAGCGGTTGGTTTTGCGGACCCTGAGTGTGACGGTCGCAGAGTCATCAGTCGAACTGCAATCAATCGCTGCTCCCAAGCTCCCGGCGGTGTGGAAGCCGGTGTGGACGCACCCAATCCCGTCGGCCGTCGTCGAGCTGGGGCTTCCGTCGCAAACCGTGCCGACATCCTCTGTGCCACAATCGATCCACATCGTGAGATCGTATTGGGACTCGTCTTCGATTTCTTCGCCGAAGCCGTTCGGATCAACCAACACAAAGACGTTCGGGGTGAGGCCACCACCGGTGCCGTCGACCGCCTCGAATCGATACCAGTCCTCGTCTGCCGAGGAGTTGATCGAGAGTCCCTCGCGTTTGACATCGTCGTCCTCGTTGTCGGCAATTGCCCCGAGATCGGTTGCGGTTTCAGATGTGTCGTTGGAGGCAGCGCGGTCCAGAACATCCGAAGGGCACGAACAGTCGCGGCCACCGCCCACGCAGGTGCCGCCGGAATGGCACTCACCGCAACTGAAGCGGTCGCCACAGTTGTCGACATACGAGTCGCAGATGTAGTTCCCGGGGTCGGGTTCGCAGTCACTAAAGCGATTCGGGCACGTGACCGGATTGGTGCACTCCCCGTTGTCGCAAACAGCATCATCACCCGCGCAGTGGCCGGCCTCCCGACATTCACCGCAGAATGACTCGGATACGCAGAACTCGCCGTTGGGGTGTCCGTCGCAGTGGCTGTCTTCGTTGCACTCCTGACAGAATCCCTGCTCGCCGCAAGCCGGCCCCGAGGAGTTGCCCACGCAATCGACGTTTGAAGCGCACTCGGTGCATCGACCACCTCTACCGCAATAGGGGTAGTACCCGTCGCAGTCGTCATGATCGAGGCAGTCTACACAGCTGCCCAACTCGAGATCACAGACGCCGTCGCTGAACAGCAGGGAGCGGCAGTCGAAGTATCCGTCGCACTCGACGCAAGTTCTCGCCTCTCCAGAGTCCGGGCACTGATCCAGCTCGGCGTTGTCCGAGCAGTCCGAGTTGTTCTCGCAGGAGAAGGCCTCGAATACGCACTCGTTGTCATTACAGTAGATGCCATTTGACGGGTCGCAATCGCTGTCACCGTTGCATTCCACACACTCCCGATCGGTGAAGAAGGTGTTCGAGCAATACGGACGCGACTCGGGACACTCCTCATCGGCACATTCGTCACAACGAGCCCAGCGTCCACCCGATCGGATGTCGCACAACTCGTCGTCTGGACAGTGGTCGCTGGTGGCACACTCCGCGCATCGGCCTGTTTCGGCGAGGCAGTAGGCCTCATCGTCGTCTTCACAATGGCCGTGTTCGCGGCATTCGACACAGGTATTGTCTGTGCCGCAGTAGCTGAATCGGTCGCTCGTGCAGTGTTCATCATCTCGGCACGAGACACACTCGGTACCAACCAAATAGGGCCGCCCGGGGTATTCCTCCTCACAGATGTCATCGGTGAGGTCGACGCATTCAAACGAACTATCGCAGCTCTCACCTTCTTCGCAGTCCTCGTGATACAGACACTCGCCGCAGCGCTCCTCGAAGAAGATGCAGAGCTCCCCACTCGGGTCACCCTCGCAATCGTCGTGGGCGTTACAGCCTTCGGGTGCGAAGCACTCGTTGTCGCCCCCACACCGCCAGCCATCAGGATTACCGTCGCAGTGTTGGTTGGCTACGCACTCGACACAGGCCCCGCTTTCCACGTCGCAGACCTCACCGTTCGAATCGTCGCCACAGTCTTCGTGATCAAGACATCCGTCGGGAGTGAAACAGAGGTTGCCGGGCCCGCACTCCGGACCACTCGGATTGCCGCCGCAATCGGATTCGGTAACGCACTCGACGCAGTCGCCACTGTCGGTGTCGCAGACGCCGCCCTCCGGATCATCAGAACAGTCGTCTGAATCGGTGCAGAACGACTCACCGCCACACACATTGCCGGGCCCGCAGAGCTCGCCCTCCGGGTTGCCTTCACAGTCGTCACTCGAGTTGCATTCGACACACGCACCGGAGTCCAGATGACACAGGGGTGTGGTATCGGACTCGCAGTCGCCTTCCGACACGCATTCGACGCAGATCTGGTACGTGAGTTGGCAGCGTTCGCCATTCGGGTTTCCAGAGCAGTCGCTATCATAGAGGCACTCCACGCACTCGCCGCTCTCCGTATCGCAGACCTGCTCTGCAGACTCGGTACAGTCTAGGTCCGAGAGACAGCCTTCTGTGGCATCCTCCCCGCCTTCGTCCTCTTCGACGTCACCGATTCGCTGGTCCTCCTCCGTGTCTCCAGTGTTGTCCACGTCGCCGGTGTCGCCGCTCCCAACGTCATCGAGGGTGTCGCCCGAATCGGTCGTTCCGACATCATCATCTCCGCCGTTTCCGTTACCAGAGCTGGATCCACACGAGGCGCAGAACAGACTGACCACGAGGACGAGCAAGAACTCCGTGAACTTCGCGCGGCGCATACCGGTTCCCCTAGTCTATGGTTTGTCTGGCATCGTGACCGCCAACCCAACACCTGTCAACGAATCCGGCCGCCCATCATCGATCGGACTTGACACTGAACAAAGTTTCAGTACCATTTGCTCATGAATGTTTCAACGCTCTGGCAACCATCCTTCCTCGACATCGAGGCACCTCGCATTGATCCGAGCTTCACTGACGTGAAGCGAATCGAACTCGGCAGCGGCGCATGGGTGGACATCGGTCGGCGTTGGCTGAAGGGCCACGCTTGCGTGTTCGAAGTGCTGAGGGACCGTACTCGTTGGAACAAGCACCGCAGGCAGATGTACGACCGATTCGTCGATGTGCCCAGGTTGACTGCGACTCTTCCAGAAGCGGGACCCGGTCACCCAATCCTGAGTCGGATCGTTGATGCGCTCCGAAGTCGGTATGGGGTCGAGATGGACTCGCTCTCATTGGCCTACTATCGAAACGGCCGCGACAGCGTTGCGATGCACGGCGATCGCGTCAAACACCCACAACACTGCCTAGTCGCAACGGTATCCGTGGGTGAGCCGCGCCGCTTCCTCCTCAAACCGGCCACGGGTGGTCGGTCACGGGTCTTCTCACTGGGTTGGGGTGATCTGGTTGTGATGGGCGGGACCTGCCAAGCGACGTGGCTACACGGCGTACCCAAGGTTTCAAAGGCGGGGCCTCGAATAAGCATCATGTTTCGGCATAGCGAGCGGCTAGCCGATTTGCCTATCTCCCGCGAAAGACCGGCTTCTTCTTCTGCATGAACGCCATCACGCCTTCAGCCGCGTCCGCGCTGACACTTATTCTCTGGCTGGCAGCAATCTCGACCTCAGCACCCCGTTCGATTCCGTGCCGGTTGAAGGCGTTGACCGACTCGATGATGGCTGCCATCGCCAACGGAGCCTGCTGAGCGAGGCGCACAGCGAAGCCCTGGACTTCTTCTCGAAATGTGTCGTGCGGATAGACACGATGGATTAGGCCAATCCGGAGCGCCTCCTCGGCCGACAGGTGCTCGCCCAGCAGCATGAGCTCGAGGGCTCTCGCTGTGCCGATGATTTTCGTCAGGCGTTGGGTTCCTGCCCACCCGGGAATGATGCCCAGCTTGATTTCGGGTAGACCCATTTCGATTTGATCGCTCGCTAGGCGAAAATGGCAGGCCAGAGCGAGTTCATGGCCGCCGCCGAGAGTCAGCCCGTTCAGGGCGGCGATTACGGGTTTCTTGCTGTCTTCCACCCGGGCGAGAAACGCGTGGCGTGCTTTGAGGACCTCCTCGACGCCGCCCGCGAACAAGGACGCAAACTCGGCGATGTCGGCTCCAGCACTGAAGGCCCGTTCACCCTGTCCGGTCAACACAATGACACGGACCTTGGCGTTGTCCTGCGCCGCGGTAATCGCCTCTTCGATGGCGTCGACGATGTTGCTGCTCAAGGTGTTGAGTGGCGGCTTGTCGATCGTCAGCGTCAGTACACCTTCATGTATCTCTGAATCTACCTTTGCCATGATCATCCCTCTGGAGCTGTGTGTCCTTTCTCTAGCCGAAACGAGTCTGTCAGGCAATTGTCGGCGTGGGCTCAGATGGTCTCCGCCTTACGCCGATCGTCCCGTACTATGCGAAAAGGTGCTGGACTCTCTCACAGCGCGCGCGTGATGCCGATCGCCCCGGATCGCCGCAGTTCGAACGCCCAGCCATCTGCCGAGTCCGGATATCCGTCGTCGGAGGTGTCTGTTTCGTCCGGTTCGAGTAACTCGAGCAGTCGTTCCACAGTGACCGGCGCTTGCCGTAGCGATTCCCAGGCGCGCAAGACATTCGGAGGTGCCGGAATGACCGAGATTTCCCCGAGGAACAAGCCCATCAAACACGAGGTGGCTCGTTTCTCGGGCCAGCGAGCGGCCTCGGCCTGGACCAATAGTTCGTAGTGAAGGGGTAACACGTCATAGTCAAAGGTCAGAACACGGAATCCGGAGTTGGGCCGCACCCAGTCACATTGCTCTGGCTCCTGGTCGACAAGGAGAATCCCCAGTCGTTCAACCTGATCGTCCGGAGGGAGCGGAGCAGCGAGAGCGAGTTCCAAGTCGATCAACGCGGTCAGTGCGCCAACCTGGTCCAGGTCTTGGCGCGACGCCACAAACTGCCGCAGTCGGCCAGCAAGGGCTCCGCGGAGCCTAAAACCTTCAGAGTTAGCGAAGCCGCGCAGGAATGCGCGTTCGTCTCCCAAGTCACCAAAGGCCTGTAGTGTAGCGGGACATATCGAGTTAACTCCGTCGCCGAGCTGTTCCAGATCGGCACCGTCACCAACCCCTTGCATCTCGACCCATTCGAAGTCGCCCTGCCATCCATCCACTTCGGCCTCGTTGGCCTCTGCCAGTATCGTTTGCAACCCCTCCTGCAGGTCGCTCAACCCCGCTTCGTCAACGGCGAGCGGGCGGGATGCACCATCCGATCTCGACCGGTCTGCCAGCTCGGATATCGCCCACTCACCGACCGGTCCCACCAGTGTGGTGCGGGTGAGAGCATCCCAGGCCAGGCGGCGTCGAAAACGCAGTGAGCAGACTTCCAGATCGAGTTCCAACCGGTCGCACAACAGGCTTTGGAAGACTCCCGAAACAACCTGGAGGTACTCCTTCACATCGTCGTAGTAGTCTCGGCCCAACTCGAGGAAGTCGGAGCACAGGGTGTGCATTCCGGGCCGATTCAGTCGCGTCCAGTGCCCAACTACGTATGCTGTCGCGTCGCTCGAAGAATCGAGGACATCATCTTCAATACGCACCCGTTGTCCAGTCGCGATCTCTGTCTCGATAGCGGCCATTTCACGCCGGAAATGCGCCAGTCCTGCCTGAAAATGAGTCACCCCCGCCCGGGCTCTCTCCAGCAACTCAGCCTCGGGTAGGCCGAGCCACTCAGCTCGTTCCAGGGTCGCGTTTGGCGCGGCCGTGTCCACCTCGGTCGAGAAGCCCTCTCGATCGAGCCTCAGGATTTCGTCCATCCCGTACCAATGAACGACTGGAACCACCTCGTTGAGACGCGCGCCGAGATACAGTTCCCAGCGCGACATATCCCCGCGCCAAAAGAACCGACACACCCGATGAAGCAGCTCGTGAGGCCCCCATTTGCTCATGTGGTTGGGGTTGTAGACGCTCAGCGGTTCTTCTTGGAGGAAGGCTTCGTATTTCCCGGCCTCGAGAACGCCGGCCGACCACTGTCCATGACCTTCGGATATCACGTCTGCGTGGCCTCGAAGTTCCGCCGCCCAGGGAATGACTCGACGAATGTCGTGATGAATCGCGCTGGCGCCTACGTCGACTGCCATGGCAACGGCTCGAAGCGAGAACGGCGAGGCGAGGATCTCACCCAGAGGTAGTCCCGAAGCCACCGATAGGGGTGCGTAGTAGTCGGGTCCCGGAGCCCTCAATGACAGGGCTAGCGCCACGATTCGCTCGGCTAGTCCCTCGTCGCTCAGAGCGGTCAGCTCTTCGAGACCGCCACCCAGGCCGGCGATATGAACCGTCTCAGACATCACTCACCTTCGTTCAATCGAGTCAAGTCTCGTCCAACATTGCGTTTGTAAGCGCGATCTGAACGGCTGTCCATGGACTGACTCTCCGAAGCCACTCATTGGGCCGCCAATGGGCTACAGGGTCCCCGACTTGCAAGCGCTCGGCAGGAAGAGGACAATCTTGAATAGGTAGGAGGTGGAAGTAACCCGATGGCCCACAAACGGTCGACCCACAGCCGTTTGTTGATTCGGAGGTGAACCATGCGACTATCCGAGACCCATTACGACAACGCAGAAACCGGCTGCTGCGCCCCACTCAACGACGCGATCTGGGATGAGCGCATGGTGACCTGGGAGAACAAGCTGTTTCTCAAGGCCCGCATCACCTCGATCCTTCACGTGCCCATCAATTATGGAAAAGTGATGACGCAGGCTAGTATCGCGATCGAGAAGTCGGAGGCCTATCCCGATCAACCCCTGTGGCTGAACGACGACAACTCCTTGTGGCATTCGGACCTCTATCTGGCGGTAGACCACGAGGTCGACGACGCAGAGACGGTCACGATTTCGGGGACCTTCATTACAAAGGTCTTCGAGGGGCCCTACAAAAATGCCTGGCGGTGGGCCAGGGCGATGCGAGAGCACGTGCAGTCCAGATGGGGTGAGAAGGTGAAGCGTATCCTATTCTACTACGCCACCTGCCCCAATTGCGCAAAACAGTTCGGTGAGAACAAGGTCGTGGTATTCGCCGAGGTGGATCCAACGAGCGATTACTAGCTCATGCACTCTAAGAGTGAGTTGTCGACTCATGCGCAACCTGTCGGGTCCAGGTCGCCGACGGATCACCCGTCTCTTCCGACCAGAACCACTTCGCACCGGATGGGTTTCCTCACAGGTTGTGGGGCTGAGATCGCCCTCCAGGTCGATGTCGACAACAACCGGTGTCCATTGAGCTAGAGGTTCTTCGACGAGCGGTTCTACAGCTGCTCACGACCAGGAGCCGCACCCGAAACGAGTTCATGGGCAGTACTGATGATCCCCGCGATGCTCGTCGCCGGAGAATCCTGACCAACGGTGACCCAGCGGGCCTCGTTGATCGGTAGCCCAACGAGTGCGTCCCCCACCTTTTCGGTGATGAGTTTCGAGAGTTCATGGTCGCGTACGCTCGGAGACTTCTGTTCTTCGGCGCTCGCTACAATCGACATGGCGTCTCTCTCGGCTTCAGCCTTTCTGCGAATTCGATCAAGCCGAGCGGCGAAGTTGACCTCTTCGCGCAAAACGGCAGCCTTGGCCATTTCGAGAGCACGTCTCTCGTTCTCGAGGGCCTGTTCGCGTTCGACCGCCTGCTCGTGTTCACGCACCTCCCTGTCGTGCTCGAGCTGATCAAGCCGAAGCGCCTTTTCTCTCACCATCGCGTCCTTGGTGATGGCGGCTTTCTCGTGAGCAATCCTGGCATCGGACTCGATGGTGTTGCGTTGAGCCCTCTCGCTCGTCTGAAGGTGGATATTCGCAGCTTCCTCCCTCAGTCGCTCTTCGACCTCGGCCGACATCTGCCGAAGGAGGCTCTTGTCAACTGGACGCACCTGCAAGAACTCGATGCGTTCGATGTGAATACCCATTTCCGGCTCCAGGGCCGCAAGCTGTGCCCCCAACTCGCCGACCAGCAGGTCCTGCTTGAGCAGGAGGTCGTCGAGGGATTTGGTCGCAGCCAACCGCTGCACTGCAGCACCCAACAGCTGTTGAAAAGCACGATGTTGTGGTGTGGCGAGAAGGTGCTTTGGGTTTTGGAGCTGGTGCCGCCTCGAGTCGAGGTTCGCCAGACCGAGCTTCTGGAAAGCGCGGAATGGACCTTCGCGATCGGTCGACACGGACCAGAATATGAAGCCGCCAATCGACACCCTCAAGCGCTCCGCACTCAGTGCTTCGACATTGAAACCAACCCGCTGAACTGTGCTGGTGAAACGCGCGACTACGTCCCCCGGCCGTCGCCACAGGTACACACCCACCCCGGCTTTAACCAATCGGCCATTACGTATGCACAAGAGCCACTCATCCGGTTGAGCTACGACCAGCGAACGGATGGCTGCCAGAGCTATTAGGCAGGCTCCCGACAGGGCCACGAGGGTGAGCGTTACGGCTACTGGTTGCATGTTCGTTCTCCTTCTTCCAAAGCGTTCTGTTGGCTGGGAGTTGACGGGAAGTAGCGGCGCACGACTGCGACCGCTCCCAGGGCGAGGACCGCGGAGAGTGCGAAGTGACCGAAATAGCCCAAGGCTTGTGCGCTAAAACCGGCGAGGGCGGATGCTGCGCCAGTCGCGATCACTACTGCACTGGCTTGGACTGAGTAGTCTGTTGCCGCGGCTTCGGGCGAGCACCAGTCCATCATGCACGTAAAGAGGGCAGCGGTCGCCATGCCGCCCGCCAAATGTTCGAAGGCGCACAATGTGTAGAGGAGCTCGATCGATGGGCGGGTGCCTGCGAGATAGGCGTATCCGGCGACAGCAAGGGCCTGAAGCAGGCCGAAAACGACCAGTGAGCGCATCCTTCCCAGCCGGTTGACTAGACTGCCCCCCAGCAACGCTCCGACCAGCCCCGCCACAAACCCAATCGTGCCGAGCAGCCAGCCGATGTCGGTGAGAGTAAGCCCCGCGTCCACCAGGAAGGGGCGCAGCATTCCGGTGGCGAACGCGTCACCAGCCTTGTAGGTGAACACGACCAACAGGATACGACCCGTTCCCGGCCGGCGAAGGAAGTGAGTTAGATCTGCCCGAGGCGCTACCTGTTGCGCTGCAGCTCGCGGCTCACGCGTCATGAGAATCGGCAAAGTCGCCATCGCCGTCATCGCTGCCATTGCCAAGAATGTCCCGCCAGAGCCCAGCTGGTCGTGCAGGATGAGCAGTGCTCCACCACCGACGATCATGCCCACACGATAGCCGGCCACCTGCAGCCCATTGGCGAATCCTCGCTCCGATGGTGCCAACATGTCGACCGCGAGACCGTCAGTGGCAATGTCCTGGGTCGCAGCAAGCAGGTTCAGCAGAAAGACCCCGACCATCAGCAGGGGCATGGATATGGATGCCCCGGCTACGGCAAGAGCGGACAGGACCACGACCGCGCCTAGCTGCAAAGGCACGATCCAGGACTTTCGATGACCGACTCCGGTGAACGAGTAGCGATCGACAACCGGCGCCCACAGAAACTTGAGCGCCCAGGGTATGGCCAATAGCGACGCGAGACCGATTTCGCTCAACGAGAAGCCGCTGTTCCGAAGCATAACCGGAAGTGCTTGTGTGAAGAAACCGAAGGGGAGCCCCTGCGAGAAATACAAAGAGGCCAGAAGCCCGAACTTCACCGTACGTGAGGCGGCGATAGACGTCATTCGGGTCCATCCCAGTCCGAAATGTTGGGAAGTTCTGCTCCCAAGAGCCCTTCGGCCATCTTCAAAGCGGAGCGGGCTGCAGAGCCACGAGGCAACAGGTCCCGCGCCACAGCGGCCAGTACAAAAAAGCCCTGGATGGAGGCGACGATGGCACTGGCAGCTTCTGCTGAATCGGTCTCTTCAAACGCGCCTACACGAATTCCGCTTTCGATGAGGCCCTGAAGTCGTTCGCACAGTCTCATCACAGCCGAAGCGAATTGTTCCTGTACCCGTGCTTGCCGAAGGGCTTCCCCGCTGAGGAGGATCCAACACGCGAGCCCTTCCGGATCGGCGGTTGCTCCAAGTCCCAAGTGGACGTCGATAAACGCAGACACCTGGGCAGCGGGGCCCTGAGGAGCTTCTGAGAGGTATTGGTCAAGACGCTGTTCGTGGCGCGACACCAAAATGTCCAGTGCGGCCAGCAGAATCTCCTGCTTATTCTTGAAGTGGTAATGAATCAGCCCCGGAGTCAGTTGGGCTGCCTTCGCTATCTCGCTCACCGATGCGCCGTCGTAGCCTCGTCTCGCCATCACACGAATCAAGCCTCCAGTGATTTGGGCGCGACGTTCAGCAGTATTCGGGGGTCGTGGCATCATTACTCCATAACTTGGTTGGTCAACCAACCTAAGTATGACGGTACTCGAACATCCTGTCAAGTCGGTTTTCTGGCTATGGGGTTTCCTGACCCCAAGAGGCGACTTCAATTACCACAGCTGTGGCTCCCTAACCCCACTGCTGCCAGCCCTAAAGCGCGACGTCTGCCTATTTAGTAAATATGGTTTACAACTTGCAACAACGGAATCTCGAGTGAATAACGAGGTACACAACATGTCCGAAAACAATGTAGTCGCCCTTCTTGTTGTTTCTGTTCTGATGCTGCCCGGTTGCGCAGAGCCCGACCGGCTTGCGCCTTCGACCGAAGGTGAATCGACTACTAGGAGCCTGTCGCGCATAGCGCTCCAGGCTCCGCCATTGGCTTTTAGCGAT
>CAZDBH010000097.1:0-20779 GCA_964503485.1 uncultured Bradymonadales bacterium
CGCTAAAAGCTAACGGCTGGAGTCCGGGGCGTTATACGCGACGGGCTCCTAGAACAGCCCTATAGATCAGGGGGCGGCGGCTCATTCTGGATGATCGGGGTTGGCCCCGGCACTGGCGGCGGCGGCTCATCGCTCGGCATCGTCGTCGGGATAGGTTCCGGGGTTGGTACGTCCGGAATAATCGGGGACGCCGTCGTCGGCGTGGGTAGCGGCGAAAGTGTCAGGCGTGCTCTCGAGGGTGAGAGCAGACTGATGAGAGAAGCGGCGGCCTCCTCGAACTGACCGAGGTCGGCGTACACCATACTATGTGCGATCGCCAACACTGGAAGGTGCTGGGGTGACTGAATAGCGATCAGTTCTTCGAGACGCGTAACCCACCCGTGGGCCAGAGGCGATATCGGCTGGCCGCTGTTGATTGCCATCCCATGGTGCGCCCGCAGGAGGCCCCAGTAGTTGATGGCCAAATCGGGTTCGAGCGTCGTCGCCTCCGAAAAGCGTTCAGCGGCGGCCTCGTAGTTGGCGTTGATCAAATCGATTTGGGCCTGGGCAGTGAGCAGCCGAGCCTGCACCAA
Organism: uncultured Bradymonadales bacterium; assembly: GCA_964503485.1. Lineage (GTDB taxonomy): Bacteria > Myxococcota_A > Bradymonadia > JAFGEP01 > JAFGEP01 > CAZDBH01. The sequence goes on from CAZDBH010000097.1 coordinate 573, forward strand.
CGGGTCTGCGTTGGTCGGTCCCCCGAGTGTCTCGAGAGCGCGGTATCGCTCGTGTACAAATCGCCACTGGTCGTATGAAGCCACTGGGACCGGAGAATCGACAGCCGGAGCGAAAAGACTGTCGGTCTCGGCTGTGATACCGGCGCGGAGGGCTGCGTGAAGCTCAGCCAAATGGGGATGGGCATAGCCCGTACGGTGGACCGTGAGCATCATCGTCAGTGCGCCACTCTGATCCAACGCCATGAATGGGCCGGTCTGAAGCCTCTGTTCAAGGGTGTTGAGGGCCGCACTTTGGGTTTCGGGCAAGGTGGGCGCGACTTCTTGGTTTTCGCGACCGTTGTTCGCGCGATCCCGTTCTCGCTGGATCGCTTCTGTTCGATTAGAGCGCGATCGCTCGGCGGCGGCGTGTTCCGAGAAGTGTTCCAGGTAGAGGTCGTAATAGTATACGGACAGTTCGTATTGCTCGTCGTAATGCAGCGAGCGAGCCAGTCCGCGATAGTATCTCGGATCGGTCGGATCAGCCTGGACCGCCTGCACGAGAACCCGAGCAGAGTCACCGTATTGTCTGTCTCCGTAGAACTCCCTGGCTTGCTGGAAGAGCGCTTCCCCCGGACTTGGACCTTCCTCTGGTACCTCTTGGGCGACCAGTGCCGAAGAAGCGAGGGAGAGTGTTAGGACGCCGATTGGCAGAAGTGCTTTCATCGCCATCCTCCGAAGTCGAGTTCAGTTGGCGGAGCGGCATCGTCGTCGCCTAGATCGTCATCACCTCCGAACCAGTTGGTGATGCCGATGACGTCCTCCCAGGTGACCCCGACACTGATATTGAAGCCTTTGGTGAGTTCGACGTCCTCGTAGGTGAAATCGTCTCCGATGAAGAAGGCGCCCGATACGAATACCGTGTCGTTGAGGTGGTAACGAACACCCAAATCAGCGGACCAGATCCAGCCGTTGCGGTCGAAATCCCCTCGCGAGTCAAAGAGGTCCTTCACGTCGAAGGACTCGTGATACCAACCCACCCCGAAGTGCCCGAAAACTGCCCAGTTGGGGTCGAAGAGATAACGTCCCCCAACCCGCAACGGCTCGAGCTGAAGACGAGTCACTGAAGTCACCCGTCCGGCCAGTTCATCGAGAGCAGCGTCGACTGGTTGAAGCGTGAGTGTTCGCCCGTCCCCCGAGGTACCACCCACCTGAGCCGCCGAATAGGAGACCTGCATCAGGGCGATCTCCAATATCTCGAACGAGAGGCCAATCTCACCTTCGAGGCCAGCCAGATTGACAGCAACTCCGGTCTGGGAGCAGTCGCCAGAACTGGATCGGGGACACTCGACGACATAGTCGACGTCCTGGATGGTCCCTTCGCCTTCTGAGAACCCCGAAAGGGTGCCCGCGAAGCGGAAACCGCCTCGGATATAGAAGGGTCGTTCGTAGATGTAGCCGATTTCTCGAGCCCGTATCGCCTCGGGTGACTCCCGAAGGTCGAAGCGGAAGCGACGATCGGTTCCCGCGTCGAGCGTGACCTGCCTGGTTTCGGCGATGTATCCCGGCGCCTCCAGTCTGATGTCATGGGGTCCGGGCGCCAGGTGGAACGAACGATTGACGCTGTCAGTGGGTTCGCCATCGATCGTGAGAATGGCGCCGGGCGTCGAACTCTCAACCGTGAAATCGGAATAGAGACGGGCTAGATCGCGGTCGATTAACCTGGTCTCGTTGGGGCGGAGTTCAATAGTCTGTTCGTAGGCTTCGTATCCGTCGAGCTGAATCGACAACTCGTAGATGCCGACGGCCAGCTGTGCTTGGTAGGGTGTTTGACCGACGGTTTCACCGTCCAAGACCACTGAGGCGTTGCTGGGCCGGCTGGTGACAGCCAGAGAAGCCGAGGCGCCTACAAACTCCGTCACGACCTGAAATGCCGTGTGACGGAAGCTGCTCCCGGAAAACTCCAAGGTTCTAGAAGGCCCGCCTCCGATCCCCTCCAAGGTTAGGCTGATTCGACTGCCATCGCCCAAGACCAGTATGTTTGCGACGATATCCAGGCGCAGCTCTGAAGCGAGAGCCGCCACCGGATCCGGGCAGGGTTCGAGCCCTGCGATACAACCGGGGATGGGCAATCCATGCTGCTGAATGTACTCCGCCAGACCGCTGACGTCGACGATATGATCAGCGTCGTCGGCGCCCTGCAGCAGCTCTCGGAAGAGTTCGCGCGCCACTTCGGCGTCCACGGTTGCGCCATCGCCGGTTTCAACCAGCCACAGGATTGAACGCTGTTGCGCCGCGGCCGGTCGGCTGATGACGAGATTCGAACCGAGAGTCACCAGAAAAGCGACTACAAGCACGCCAATCCGGTTCCGATTCGAAGACTGTGAGTCTGTTGTTACAAAGTCGAACATCGATCTCAATTTGGTTACTTGCCGCATTTTCTCTATCATTTTTTTGCAAGGACGGCGACTGACTGGAGGTTTTATGGACGACAGTTCTACCGGGTTCACCACGCACCGTTCCCTAGGACTCTTTTTCAAAGATCAAGTTGAGAACGCCATCCGCGCTCAGCAACTCGAAGCAAGCGAGGAGGTCGAGTTCTATCTGGTCAACCTTCTCGACGCCTTTAGCAAGACCGACACCATCCGTCTCAGCTTGGACGAGCCATTTGCCCTACTTCTTCATAAAGCCGTTTTTTCGGGCGGGCAGGAGCAGATGGCTGCGTTTCGCCGGCTGGGCGATATCAGCCTCTATGTCGCTGGTCTCTTCGCTCCTTCGCTTCGCCGCCGCTCCGTTGACGTCAACTACGCCATTCGTATGGGAGCTGGGGCCTACGCCTCCGTCGCAACCCTAGTTCGCTACCGATCCAACACTGTCGCGAAGTCGATTCATCCCATGTACGTAGAAATGTCCCACAAATTCGCCGGACTGGTGGAGGTTTTGACTCAAGTCGGCGAGCAGACGACGCTCGGCGCTGACTCACCAGACCTGGCAGAACTATACGAGCGATGGTCCCGGACCAAGGGACCGCATCTCGCAAAGCGGATGCAAGAGATAGGGGTCATGCCAATGGATGGCTCCGGTGAGTGGAGTTGAACTCTAGCGCTGACGGTTCGCGACCTCAGTGACAGCCCAGATAGAATCCTGATTAGAGATTGTTCAGTCGAGTTCGCGTTTGATGCGGTCTAGCACTTCGCTGTACGACGTATTCGCGACCATCTTCGCCATCATTGCGGTGTACTTTGCCACGAGGTCGGTTCGTCCCTCACCCTGGTAGTGCTCACGCGCCTTGTACATCCGGATGATTGCCAGCTCAGAGTTCACAAAATACTCGACAGCTTCGAGGATACCGTCGATGCAGGCTTGAGCGATGCTTCGCGATTGGGCGTCAAAATGGAATTCGCGTTCGTAGCTGTTGCAGACGGTGATTTCGACTCGAGCTTCGGCATCGGTGTGGGCTTCGTTTCCCGAACTCATGATGCCTTTGACATCGAAAGCGGAGAACTCGATCGTCTCGAGGGACCGATGTTCAGGCGACAGACGGGCTTTGAGCGCTTTGAAGACTGCGTCGACCAGTCCAACCCCGGCTCCTTCGATCGGGAAGATCTCCTGGGTCGTGGCATTTCTAACGGATAGGTAGACCTCGCACCGATTCTCGGTGAAATTTTCTTCTAGCTTGTATGACTCGACTCGGAGCTCGAGGAGATCTTCTTGGAGGACCTCCTTCATCAACCCCCAGGCTTCCTTCTGTTCGTGTCGCATCGTCCGTCCCTCAGAACCCCGCTACCCAATCCACCTGCTCTTGCATGCTCGAATTGTAGCATAGGGACGGTGTCGATATCGACCGCCTGGGCCGGTTCTTTTTGCAATCTCGACAAACTGTTTTTACGGATCTCGAACGTCGGGGTCCTTACCTACTGAAAGCGGTTGACTGGAATGAGTCCGGAGTCGAGTCGTGATGTCGTGGAGGAATAAGAAAATGAGAAATTCAAAAGCAAAAATTGGTGCACTCTTGGTCGCCGTCTTGACGATCGGTATGACCACAGCGCTGTGGGCGCAGCCACCCGGACCAGAAAGTGACCAAGAGGCGAGACCTGAACAGAATGGACGCCATCTACTTCATGAGTACGTGCGAACGAGCATGGAGATCGGCCACTACTACCTGATTGCTGGCGACTACGACGCAGCGGCTGGTTACTTCCTGACGGTCGCTGACTTCGAAATGCCCGAACCGCCGGCCCCAGCAGCAGACGTCGACGACGCTCGGCCTGAACGGCCTAGAAACGGACGCAATGGAGCGCGAATTCGCACCCAGGCCTATCTGATGGCCGCCGTCGCCACCTATTTGAATGGTGACGAAAGTGGCGCGATCGCTCTGGCTGAAACCGCCCAAGCGATGTTGCCCGAACCCACCGAACGCCCGGAAAGGGCTGACCGCCCCGGTCGCGAAGAACGTGGCGAACGCGGAGATCGTGGCGAGCGCGGAGAACGTGGCGAGCGCGGAGAACGTGGCCAGAGAAGGCACCGAAACCGAAGAGCGCACAACCCGCGGCGTCCGATTGAGCGCTTTCTCGAGGACCCGGCTGCTTTCACAGAGCGATTCGCCTCTGGTGTTGGTGGACTGGAATCTCGTCTTCTGGAGATTGAAGCGGAGCTGAGCAACAATGGCGACCAGTGAAATACTGATGCCAGCGAATTTCCCGCACTTCTCGGGGCCGAGTGCTAAGAGAAGTGCGGGTGCTCCTACCTTCGGCGACAGTGCCGGAACCTTTGGGAGAACTGTTTCGAGGAACGATACGGAACAAGGCCTGCTCGACGCGAAGGCAGTGGCGGCAACGCTCAGCGGTGACCGCGATGCGTTTGGACAGCTCGTCCAAACCTATCAGCGTCGTGTCTTCGCGCTCTGCTACCGTTACGTCAGGAACCAGGATGAAGCGGCTGATCTGGCTCAGCGCGCCTTCCTAAAAGCCTTCGAGAGTCTAGACAAACTGAAACGAGGGCAGGCTTTCGCCGCCTGGATTTTCCGTATTGCCGCCAACCTGGCGAAGAACAAGATTCGGTTCCACTCGAACAAGAGCTTCCAAGATGTTGACGATACACCGCTCAGTGTAAGCCCTGATCACGAACGTGATATCGACCGGGCAGCCCAGCGAGCGGCGATGAGAAAAGCCCTGGAGAAGTTGCCAGGCAAACAAAAGCAGTGCGTGATGCTGCGCATTGACGCGGAGTTATCGTTTCGTGAAATCGGCGACGTCGTCGGTTGTAGCGAAGCGAGCGCCCGCGTGAATTTCCACCATGGGCTGAAGGCCTTGCGCCAAGCGCTGAGCACCGATGCCTAGGGGAGGATGTAAATGAGTCGGAAACCGAAAGACCAAGACGAGTTCGCAGGACTCGACCCCACTGAAGCTGCCGAGCTTCGCGAAGTGGCTGACTTGCTCAAAGCCGATCAGCCTACCCCCGAAGACGAGCACTTTTTCCAAAAGTTCCACCAACAGATCATGAACGAGGTCGCGGTGACGCCCATTCCGGGCAGAGGCGACGACTCAGACCCGTTCCTCAAGCGACTCGTCACCGGAATGTTCTCGGGACGACTGCGGCCGGCGATTGCGACGGCCTGCGCCGTAGCGATGGTTGCTGGTGCGATTTGGCTGGTTGGCCGTGACACAGGTACCCCGCCTGAAAACAAACCCGAGGACGTCATTCAGGTTGCGCAAGAGCTGGAAGCACCTCTGACCGTCCCAGAAGAGCTGTGGGAAGATGGCTTCCTAGCCAATCGTTTCGATGATGAACTGGCTGTGGCTGATGATAGTTGGTTGAGTGGCGATGATTACTATTTTGATGACTACGACGACTACGACGAGGCGTATGAAGACGACTACTACCTCGGAAGTTACACCTTCGGCGAAGGCTCCTCATGGGGTCTGGATGACCTCACGGACGAGGAACTCCTGGCCCTAGAGGGCATGTTCGAAGGCTGATATAAAGCGAGCGTGAAGATGAGTACTCCACAACGCATCATCCTCAGTCTGGTCACCGCAGCTATTGCGGCGACCATCGTGGCTTCAGGGCTAATGGCCCAGCAGCCGGTCGAACCACCGACGCCACCAGCCTCGGACGAGGCTGCTCAGACCGCCCGCGAGCGCGTCGAAGAGCGCGTTCGTATCATGCGGGCATGGCGTCTGACGGAGGTCCTCAGTCTCGATCAGGATACCGCCGTCGAGTTGTTCGAACTACTCGACACCTACGACCAAGAGGTGCTGCCCACCCAAGCACTCCTTGGGCTCAACGCCAGACAGCTGCGGCAAATGCTGTCGGACGGATCGGGAAGCGACGAGGAAATCACCGAACTGACCAACACCATCATGCAGAGCCATTTGCGGATGGAGCAGGCCAAGATTGATCTCATCGAGAGCTCCTCGAGCGTCCTGGACCCACGTCAGCAAGCGATCCTCATGCTCTTTCTACCCGAGTTCGACCGTGAGGTGCGTCAGGCTGCTCGCGAACTGCGCCGCGGTAGACGAGGGGATAGGCCCGGTCCAGAAGCAGGCGAGGACGGCGAGCGACCAGGTCCGGGTGAGTTTAGAGGACCACGGGGCGATCGGGGAGACCGTGGAGATAGACCGTACCGGCGCCGAGATAGACAGAGAGAAGGCGGCTTTCCGCCCGAATAGCCGTCACACAAACCGTTTACTCACAGCCACTCGAATAGCTGCCGTCGCAGGTTGCACAATTGGCGGGGTTGGTGTGGTAGTTGATCCAATTCCCGCTTCGACACACCTGAGACACAGAAACGCCGTAGCCTTCGCTGCAGGCGCATCGCCAGTGATTCTCGGGGAACTCCGAACAATCGCGGCCATGATCACTGAGTGGCAGAGAGGCGTCGGTGCAGACACCGCCATTGCCAGAACCTGATCCTCCGGAATCCGTGCCGCCAGAACCGCTCCCAGAGCCGGCAGCTCCAGCTTCGCAACCAGATGTATAACTGCCCTCACAGCGGCCGCAATCCACAGGGTCGAGTTGGTAGTTGATCCAGTTTCCACTGCGACACACCTGGGAAACCGACGTCCCGTGGCTATTGCTACAGGCACAGCGCCAGTAGTTCTCGCTGAAACCGGCGCACGGTAGGTCGTGCTCGCTCAGTGGAAGCGATTCGTCCAAACAGATTCCGCCATTTCCCGAGTCAGTATCTGCACGGCCGTCGTCGGGAGGCGGGTCGTCGGATCCGCTGTCGGCAGGCGGGTCATCTGATCCGCTGTCGGGCGGCGTGTCGTCGGATCCGCTGTCGGGTGGTGTGTCGTCGGATCCGCTGTCGGCAGGCGTATCGGCGGTCCCGCTATCAGCCCCCGAACCGCCGTCATCAGTGCCGCGCGGCGCACCGGAGGACTCCTCTGGTTCGCTCGAATCCGGCTCGCTTGTCACCGGATCGGAAGTGAGATCGGGGCCGCAGACGTGACCTTGGGCGGCGGCCGCACCAGAGTCGCCCACATAGCGATTCACCAAAACTGGGACGAGCCCCCCTGCCCTACATCGGTCGTTTTCTGGTCCCGGAATAACTGCGCAGGTGCCGCCCGAACGCGGCGCCCCGAGATCGCTGAGATCGGCGCAAAACGTCTGTGAGAAGCCGCCCCGATCCGGGCATAGTCCCTCGCAGGGCAGCGTGCAGAAGCCCTGCCCTCCCGCTGGAGCATGCTCGAGATAGCATCTACCGAGAAGACCCGAATGCACGAAGTCGCACTCGGGATCGGTCCTGCATGGCGAGCCGATCCAGGCGCTCAACCCGTCGGCGCCCTCTGGAATGGCTGCGCGACCGGCCCACAGATCCATGAAAAAATCTGTGTCACCGGCCGCACCTTCGCGGGTCAATTCGACGTGAATGTGGTCGTTGTGGGGATGACTGCCGCCGTAGCACCGCGAATGGGGGGTGCGGCTCGTACGCCAGATGGTGCGATCCCATATGATCATCTGCACCCCAATGTACTCGGCGTTCTCAGCCAGCCAGTTTGCGATCGTGTCGCCCCTGGCGTTGTCTGCCGCTCCGCCGCGAGTCGGTATGAAGATGTCTACAGCCCGTCCCTCCGCATGCAGCGACATGCCACTGCCACCGCGCACCGCCCGGCATGCGTAGATTTGGACGCCGTCGCCCGGCACGTCCAAGTTCATAAGACCGCCGAAGTGGGTTCGAACGAAACGTCCCAAGGCGGTTGCGCCCTCTGTTGGGCCGCCGGAGCAGGAGCGTCCCGATCCATCGTAATAGACGAACTGTTCAGCGGTCGCTGCAGCGCTCTCGGCCGGAAGTGTCCATCGACTGTCGCAGGTGATCGCGGCCAGGTTCTCATCAGAGCCGTCAAAGGGGTCTTCTTCCCATCCCAGGAGCTGCTCGTCACGGGTTGGATCGACTGCCTCGAGCTCGTCTCCAGAGTCGACCTCGGGCTCGTTTTGTACCAGCTCGGCGTCGACACACGACGACAACATACACAGGGCGAGGAGGCCGCGTCGTACTTGCTTCATCTGGCTCTCTTGGACTGGCGTGGACGCCACACACAGAATGCGCCACCAATCCGACCGCTGTCAAGCGGGGTTGCTCGAGGAGTGGGCTGGCTGGGTGGGTTGTGCGATCACGCCTGCTGTTGGCGCTCAGTCTCGGGTCCTAGGCCGAAGCGACCTCGATCGCTTGCCACAAGACTCCCCACCGAGCGCCTCGGTCGCTGATCCGCACCTCTGACAAACCGAGAGTCTCCATGATCTGCTCAACCAGAACGACGCCACCCATGATGACGTCGGCCCGCTTTGGCTCCATGCCCGGTAGCACGGAACGCTCTTCGACCGAAAGGCTCGAGAGAAGGGACAGCAGGGCGTCTAGCTGAGCCTTCGTCATCACCGAGCCGTGGACCTTTTCAGGGTCGTAACTCGGCAGACGCTGGTGGACACTGGACAGGGTGGTCGCGGTACCAGACACAAGCACAGCTGTGAATTCGCCAAGATTCGCCCCATCGAGCCCGATGTGGCTGGGAACGTCTGCTAGAGCCTGGCGGGCAACATCCCTGGCTCTCTTCAGTTCGTCGTTCGGCAGAGGCGCCGTTGTGATGGCCTTGTCCGTAAGCCGCACAGCGCCTAGGTCGATGCTGAGCGGTGAGCGCTTGGCTTCTGAGCTGGCGAGCACGAACTCGGTGCTGGCGCCTCCGACGTCGACCATCAGAAGAGGACGGCGGTCAGGGAACGCCCTCACTGTAGCCAACAGCGTGTAGTCCGCCTCCTGCTGCCCGCTCACAATTGTCGCCTCGATGCCCGTGGCTGCTCTGAGGGCTTCGGTGAAGTCCGTTCCGTTCGGCGCTCTTCCCGGAGCGGTGACGATAGAAGTGACCTTTGCTGGATTCTGAACTCCAGCCTCATCGAGCATACGGATAATCGTGTCTACCGTGCGGCGAATCGGCAGAGGAAAGAGGCGCCCGCTCTTCTGTAGTCCCTCCGAGAGGCGGGTAACAATGGCGTTGTCGTAAACGACGACCGGCGTACTATCGTCCTTTAGGTCCGCGACCAACAGTTTGACCGAGTTGGACCCCACATCGAGCGCTGCGAGGCGCATCACACGCCGATCGCAAGCTGGGTTAGGAGCATGACGCCGAAGCCGGTTGCACCTTTCTGGTTGTGCTCCCATACCTCGTCCGAGCGGGCCATACCGGCGATATCGAGATGGGCCCAGTTGGAGTCACCGATGAACTCTCGCAAGAATAGAGCGGCGGTAATTGTCGACGCGTAACGGCCACCCGAGTTCTTTATGTCGGCCACGTTCGATTTCATTTTCGCTCGCAGTTTGATTGGCAAAGGCAGCTGCCAGACAGCCTCACCTGCAACCTTTGCGGCGGCGGCGACATCGTCGACCAGGTCTTGGTCTGTCCCCAGCAGGCCCGCGTGGGTGCCACCGAAGGTGAGGACATTACCGCCGGTGAGCGTCGCCAAATCGACGATCCCGTCCAGCTTCAGCTCTGACGCATAGGTGAGAGAGTCGGCCAGCAGCAGCCGGCCTTCGGCGTCGGTGTTGACGATTTCGACTGATTTCCCGTTCCGGCCGGTGACCACGTCGTTCACTTTGTAGGCATTGCCCGACACTAAGTTCTCGGCGCATGGGATGATGAAGTGGATTTCGACTCCCCTCGGCTTGAGGGCGCCAACGGCCTTCGCCGCGCCCAGGACTGCCGCGCCACCCGCCATATCTGCATGCATACCGATCTGGCCGGAGGGTGGTTTGAGAGAATAGCCTCCCGAATCGTATGTGACGCCCTTTCCGACGAAGGCCAACTTGCGTTTGGCCTTGCTGGCTTTGTAGGTCAGATGGATGAACGCCGGAGGTTGGTCTGAGCCCCTTCCAACCGCCGCAAACAGGTTCATCGACTCGTTTTCGAGTGCCTCGACGCCCTCCAGGATCTTGCACTCCAGCCCATGCTCTTCGGCGATTTGGCGGGCCTGCTCAGCCAAGTAGTGGGGCGTACAATTCTGAGGTGGTTCGTTGACCCAATCGCGGGCCGCGCACGTGGCATCAGCGATGAACATCGCGTCCTGAATCACGCTCGAATAGTCGTGTTCCTCCGAGACCAGGAACGTCACCGACTTCAGTGTCTTTTGTTTGTCTTTGCCAGATGTGTATCGGTCGAATCGGTAACAGGCGAATACCGCTCCCTCCGCGCCAAATCCGATCAACTTGGCAGCTTCGGTTTGGGGCAGAAACGACAGATCGACCGCCACGGCTTCAACCGAACGACTCCGCGCCGCGGCTGCGATCCGACAGACTAGCCCGCGCAGGACAACGGGCCTGAATTTTTCCTTTTTTCCGAGCCCGAAGAACGCAACGCGCGGGCTGGGATTGTCATCACCCACGGGAATCGTCAGCACCTGGCGGCCTTTTGCGGCGAAATTCTCCCGAACTGCAATCCGGCCTGCCTGCCCCAGATAGGACTCTTGTGCGGGGAGCGACTCGAGGTCATCCTGAAAAACGGGAATGGCGATCATCCCAGATTCAACTTTCCAGGGGTGTTCTGCAGCGGTCTGAATCACTAAGTCGAGGGGCACAGAGGTTCTCCTGTCTGGTGGCTGCCATCGTACGATGCTAGGCTACCGCTCATATTCGCTTTCGTTTTGGTTTGTCAAACCCGGTGGTTGATTCGATCTTCAAACTGTGTTTTGCCTGTTTCGCGGCGATCATCTTGTCGCCGACTGCCCTACGAGCGCAAGAGACCCGTACCATCGCGGGGTCGGAAACAAACCGACTTCGGCTCGTCCAAGACGCATGCGAGGCCGAAGATCCGGCCGGGGTCCGTTTCGGGCTCGTCGACCCTTCCCCGAGTGTGCGTCAACTCGCTGTCGCCTGCCCAATCGCTCTTGTGGAGATCAGTTGGGCGGGAGACATCTTGGTGAACGACCCCGACCGAGGCGTGCGGCGGACCCTGGCAGCGAATCTGGGGGCGGAACACGCCGAGCTTCTTCGAGTGCTGCTCTCGGATCTCGATCCGCGGGTGCAGGAGGCGGCCATCGAGCGCCTAGCCGCGGTCGATTCGGACTATGTCCCAGCACTTTCTGAGCTTCTCTGGGCCGCCGATTTAAGGGTGGCCATAGCCGCCGCAGAACAGCTAAATGGGGCGCAACTCGGCGACGAGCTGAGCCCTGAAGCGTCCCAGCGAGTCAACGTCCTTCTATCGCTTGCCGCTGATGCTGCGAATACGCCTGAACTGGTCGGCGCCGTGCAGAGGGTCCAGTCTCGGACTGATCGACTTGTTGCGAGCATGACCAGTCTTGCCGAGTCGGGTGATCAATGTGCTGCTGCTGTGCGAAACAGCTTGGATGGCGAGTTGGATGAACTCGTAGCGCTGGTTGCGAATAGCACGAAGGGTCCAGACGCCTGGGCGCTGCTCACGGAGCGAGCCACTCAGCTATCCGCCGTCGCTCAGGGCTACTACGTATGCACGAGTGCCTCACCGTTGGGCTTTTCGGATGGCGGTCCTTTCGACAGCCTCAGCGGCAGGCATTTGCTGACGACCACTGAATTCGGCACGAGGTGGGATCTCAATTTTGGCCCCCTCAGGGCGGATCCGGTTGTCGCGGAAACTGGCGAACTGTGGAGCACCTTCTCGTTCGACACCCGGATGTTCTTACCGGGCCGTGACCGTGGTGAGAGCGATCCGCAGGAACTTGCTTTCGTTGTTGGAGGCGAGGCCAAGCGCGATCAACTGTTCGTAAACGAGAGCCTCAGTCGATGGAATGGGGGCGGGTTCGTTCGGGTACACGTCCCGTTGGGCGATCAGTACGATGAGCAACACCGTTTGACCGCCTCGGGCTTCGCTCTTCGAAGCGCTGGGGCGTTCGAGAACTATCCACGGTTCTTGCTGGCACGGCACCGACGCGTCGGGCTGGTGTCCGATCTTACGCTGGAGCTCGGCGATGATCTGCAAGGGGCGTTCACCGGCTCAGTCGAGGACATCGACTACGAGGCCCCTGGGCTCGGTGCCAGCGGCATGAGTCGGTTGGCCCTCGATTTGGCGGTGGACGGGTCCTACCAAATCAGGTTCAACGCCACCGGCACCGACTACCACCGCTCGGGACCCAACGGTGGACTGACAGCGATTCCGGGGCGGGAGGACCGCGATGGTTGGATTCTCACCGGAACCAGCGGCGTCCGAATCGGAGAACCGAGCAACTACGAATTGCTCGAACTACGAGTGGTCGGCGGCGTTGCGATTCCGATTCTGCCGGAGTTTGGGGGCGAACTGAATCCCCAGGTGGTCTTCGACCTGCACCTCGTCATGGGCGAACCCTGGTCCTATGGCGAGTACTACCACTTCAAGATCGGGGGCGAGCGCCGCTACGAGCACAGCCCGGGCAACTATGCGACTCAAAGCGTGGTGTCTTCCTATGTCGAATTGCTGGGGATATTCATCGACGGAGACATGGGGCTAGAAGGCACCTTGCGAACCTACTACTCATTGGTGGACCCGAGCGGAGCCATAGCTGCTGAGTCCCTCGCCGATCGGCAGAACGTCGTGGGCGGGCGCCTCGGCCTCCGTTGGTTCGTGCTTGATTGGCTTGGGTTCCACGTCTACGACCAATTCGACGCGGTCAAGGAGCCCAACGCCGACTTTCTTCTGAATAACCGCTTTTTCATCTCCCTATTTGTTCCGACCGGCGGCTACGCCTTCGGATTGGAGGAGCCGGCGCCGTGGTGAAGCCACTTGCACTAGCCCTCGTCCTGGTCCTGCTTCACGGCCCAGCCACGGCTCAGGAATCGGTCTCGATTGGGGAGGCGATCAGGGTGATACACAGCGCTCGATCATCCGGCGATGACTTGCTCGCCCTCGAGGCCTTGGTCGAACATCCCGATCCCGTGGTGAGGGGCGCACTGGCCCGACTCTTGTCCGAGCGCCCTACTCTCGATCAAGCCGAGCTCGCCGCCCGTCTTGCCAATGACGCCGTACTCGGGGTCCGGTTATTGGGACTTCTGGCGCTGTCGACCAGTTCTCACGCAGATGCCGAAGCCGTACTTTCCGAGGCTTTCGCAGCCTCGGAGCCGGTCGTGCGCGAGTACGCTGCCGTGGCGCTTCTTGTTCGGGCCGCGCTCTCGGTAGAGGCCCGCTTCGATGCTCCCAGCCAAGAGCTGCTGTCGCGAACCCAGACCCAGATCGTATCAAACGAGGGGCGCAGCTGGTTGGCGGCTATCGATACCTACAACCGAGTTACTGAAGCCAGGAGCGACTGGCGGCAGATGCAGGGTGAACTCGCCAATCTGTTCCCAGATAGCGAGGCGCAGCTGCGCTGCGTCGCGTTGGCCCGCCGTAACCCGGCGTTGATTGATGATGCCCTGGTGCTCGACGGGACAGGCTATCCCCTGCGGCCGATTGCTACGCCCTCTCCCCTTTTCGTCTCGCCGTCGACAGCAAGACCGGCTGAGCTCCTCGTCAGTGGGCAACACGAAGCACTGTCGGAGGTCTTGTTCGCCCTGGAGGACGCCACGGCGGTAGGGCGCGAGTTCGTCGAGTCCGTGAGGGCACTATGCCAGGGATGGGATTTTCCGACTGTTCCAGAGCCGCCACCAACCAAACAGGTGGGGCCATGGCCATCGGAGTGGTTTGGCGCGTTTGCGCTCGACCTGCGTGTAAGCAACAACCCACTCGTCTTTCGGCCGGGAGCGAGTGACTTTGTGGTTGGCGAGGACATCGAGCTGATGTTCAGACCCCATTTTGAGTTCCAATACCTCGATGCAGCGGTTTCCAACGGCAGCGATTCCCCTCGTCTGCCGTTTGAGTTTGCTGATGGGCTACGCCTGTCGACAACCGTTGGAGGGTTTGTCAGCAGTCGCTTCTTTGAGGACCGAAGTCGGCCCGAGGGTTCGGTGCAGTTCGACTTCGACACCTCGAACGCGGCGGACGGCGAAGCGACCGGAGTTTACAGGGGCGTGCGCGGGACAGCCGAAGTTGGTCTGTTGTCGGGCGCAGAGGACAGCTTCCGCGACCTCGGCCGGCACCCAGGTTCACAGGCCACCGCCCTACTCGCCGTTCAGGGGTATGAATACGATGTCGCCCACAGTTTCTCAACTCCCCAACGAATGTTCGGTGTGTCGGTCACAGGGGCGCAGCACATCTGGAACGACCAGTTGTCCCCGCCTCGAGAGGAACGCTGGCTCGAGCCTGAGGTTACGGGCCGCTATCTGTGGGCAATGGCTGGTTCCTATTCCATCGGCGGCGCCTTCGGTTCGCAAGCCCGGCTTGGTTCGGCAGATTTCGACTTGGTAGGCAACGCCAACTGGCTGTCCTTCCTCTTTGGGTGGGGCGATTCCGCCCTTCGAATCGAGGGCTCCCTTGGAGTTGGGGTTGTTCACTCGCAACTCTCCACGGGAATTGACTGGACTCCTATCGGTGGCATCACGACGCGTTTCGAGGGCCGGCCCACGGACTTCAGCGAGCTTCGACTCCGATTCGAGGTCGGCTTCGAGCGCACTGTTTCAACCTTTGGGCGCGGTGGATATGCGGGTGCGTTGGACCGGGCCGAGGCGTCGGTCGGACTCTCATTCCACGAAGAAATGCGAGACGACGTTCAATTCCGCCTCTTTGGGGAGCGAGCCGACTTGCTGGACTCGGGTGATGCGATCGGGTGGGGAGGCTTCGAGATCTACATCCCCATCGACATGGTCGGGATTCAGCAGGAAATCGGATACCTGATGCGGTACTACGCGGCCGAAAACAGCGAACTCTTCGACGATCGAGCCCAGGAAGTTTTTGAAGCGCAACTCACCGCTGGGATTCGATTCTAGGGTCAACCAACTGTGTGGACGGAACTAGGGCAGGCTGGTCGGCGGCGGCAGGAACTGCTCGGGCGATACCGAATGGGATGGTTCGGCCAACTCGGCTACGTCACTGCTGAGCAGAAAATCGCGCATGGTGGGGGCACCATCCTGCAGGGCGGTCGTTTCTCGGTAGACGAAGCCAACGGAATCGACCCAAATGGTGGTGACGTTGGCGATACCCACGTCGGTTTGGATGTTTTGACAACCAGTGAAAAAACCGTGGACTCGGCCGATCGGCAGCTCGAAATCGCCGCTTTGCCCGGTACACCCCGCCGTTCCCGGCAGGGGCCAGGTGGGGGCCAACTCACCCAGCAGGAGCTGCGCTTCGCCCAGTTCGGGGGATCTGCCATCGACGATGGGGTTACCAGCCGTTAACGTCAGACCACCAGGCGTGAGCAGGGCCAACCGACTTTGGTAGAGTGACGTGATGTCGTGTCCGGCCGCTGCGCTGATTCCGCCGGGACCCTCGACCTCGCCCACCAAACGGAGTGCGAGACCAACCTGAGGGATGACTTCCCGTTCCGTGGTCGTGGTCATTCGGACGAGAAAGTCGCGGGTAGCGACCTCGTTCTCGTACTCGACCACGAGATAGCGCCAGCTAACAGGGTTGTTTGCGTACGGCGAGGTGGCTGATGAGGTCACTACATCGAAGCTGGGCGCCTCTGCTTGGGGCGTTTCTTCGATCGCAGTCGTCTGTGTTTGTTCGGTTTCAGCTTGGGCGGCGGGCTGCTCTGTTTGGCGTTCGGCCGCAGCGGCATCCGTCCTCGACTTGCCTACGACCGCAGGCCCCGCGCTTGCGAGGCATGCGACCAATAGACACCACGAATTTTTCATTTTCTCTCCCCGCTCCGTACATGTGCCCGTTTTGGCTCGTAATTCACTCCGTTGTCCCGTAAATACCGACTAACTGGACGGAATCTTGAATTGACGCGCCTTGTCAACCGCAGTATGAATGCCTGAATTTTTCGCTTTCCGCCAAAACCTCGGCGGCGAGCAGCTGTAGTACGACATGTGTTCGAAAGCAATGATGAGGGGCTATCGATGACCGACCTTCGAGCCGGATTAGAGTCACGTAAGAAAGTAGTTCAGAGCCAACACAGCGACGTGTTCCAGAAGTGTTATGACTTCAATGTCGCCGATGGGCTCAAGCAAGCCAAGCTGTACCCATATTTCACTCCGTTTGAAGTAAACGAAGGCCCGATCGCCCGCCTCGAAGGTGGTCGTGAAGTCGTGATGTTGGGCTCCAACAATTATCTCGGTCTGACGATGCACCCCGAGGTTCGGGAGGCTGCAATCGCTGCAGTTCACAAGTACGGACCCAGTATGACGGGATCGCGGCTGCTCAACGGCACGACCCGCTATCACGAAGAGGTCGAAGAGGAGTTCGCCGACTTTCTCGGCCAGGAGGCCTGCCTCATCTTTACGACTGGTTATCAGGCCAACCTCGGTGTCGTGAGCGCACTCTGCAATGTGGGCTCGATCGCGGTGGTCGACAAAGCCGACCACGCGAGTGTCCACGATGGCGCGCGTATGGCCGATGGCGAGCTACGCATCTTCCCCCACAGCCGTCTCGACAAACTGGATCGCATCCTTGGTCTTCTGCCGAATGACAAAGGGGCGCTGATCATCGTCGACGGTATTTTCAGCATGGAGGGCGACATCGTCGACCTTCCCAAGCTGGTTGAAGTCGCCAAGAAGCACGGCGCCCGCATCATGGTCGATGACGCTCACTCGCTTGGGGTCCTGGGAGAAGGTGGCCGCGGCACGCCCAGTCACTTCGGGCTCGAGGGTGAAGTGGACCTTCAGATCGGTACGTTCAGCAAGACACTGGCTTCGGTCGGTGGCTGGGTTGTGGGTCCGAAAGAGGTGCTCGATTACGTGCGCCATTTCGGCCGAAGCATGCTGTTCTCGGCAAGTCTGCCGTGCCCGAATCTGGCCGCCGCCCATGCCGCTTTGCGTATCATGAAGCGCGAGCCCGAGCGCGTGACGATGTTGCGCGACAACGCCAACTACATGCGGGAACAGCTGAAGGGCATGGGCTACAACACAATGGACAGCACCACCCCGGTCATCCCACTGCTGGTCGGTGACGACTACAAGACGATTCAGTATTGGCGAGCACTGTTGGATGCGGGCGTTTACGTCAATCCGGTCATGTATCCCGCTGTCGAAGAAGGCCACGCACTGGTGCGAACCAGCTACATGGCCACCCACGAGCGCCATCACCTCGATCGCGCCCTCGAGATTCTGCAGAAGATCGGACGCCAATTCGAGATCATTCCGTAGTCGTCCGAACAGCACTCACCCAATCTTTCATCTCACCCGGAACAACGGCCCGTCGTGGCCCGCGCTGCAGTCGGCGTGTGGGTCGCTGACGACTAGGCATGGATTGTCGGCTTCCTTTTCGCAAGTCAGGAAGTCGCGCATAGTAGGACAATGAAATCGTTACAGAACCGCATCATTCTGGTCGCAGGATGCGTCTTCCTTGCCTCTCTCGTCACCGTTGGCTGTCGGTCGCAACATCCAGTCGAAGTCCTTGTCGAGGAAGAGGACACAGTTGCTCCTGAACCGATTCCGACGGAACCGGAACTGGTAATGGAGCGTCTGACGGCTTCGGCCTTTGACCTGGTCGTATTACTAGCCGCCGAAGGCGTTGTCCCCGTGTCGAGCACGGAAGCTGCAACCGTTACCGATTCGTGGTCGAGTGTCGCCTATTCTAGCGGAGCTGGGGTTCCGTTCACCGGCTCGGTAGTAGACGGCAGTGAGGGCGCGACGTTTGTCGTCGACTACGCCAACCAGGTGGTTCCGATCGGCGACACCCCTCACTTTCTGGTGGGAGCCAGAACTGGATTGTGGCTTCACCAAAACGAGGGCTTGCTTCGCCTAGCGCGCCTGCTGCCGCCCCCAATCGGACCAATCGCCGTCAGCCCAGATGGTCGTCTGCTCGCGGTGTCGCCTCACCCATTCGAGCAGGGGCGCTCCTTCGACGGGGTGCGCGAAGTACCCGAGGTCGAGCTACAACTGTATGAACTGCCGAGTTTGAGGCAGGTGGGAAGCGTCGTCAGAACATCGACCCCTTACCGAATGCGCTTCTCATCGGGGGGAGAGTTCTTGGCCACAGCCTCGTGGGACGGCACCGTGACATTGGTCGATTTCACGGGCGACCAGGTGCAGGAGCATCGGACCGGAGACGCCATCACTGACGTGCTGCCTTTGTCGACGTATCCACACCAGGTGCTCGCGACTGATTTCGACGACGACTTCTGGATCTACGACTTCTCGACCAGCGAAATTGTCTTTTTTCAGCATTACCGCTCTGATCAGATGGTCGCTGTGGCAGGACCCAACGAGGAGTTTCTGGTAGTCGGAGGCGACAACAACACGATCACGACCGTTCATCACACGGCGAACGGGTGGGAGCGTGCTAACACCGCCCGCAGCGACGGAAACGCTCGCTCGGCGGCCTGCTGCTGGCAGGGCAACGCGCTTGTGGGAGTCGACACGGCCGGAGTCTATGTGGTCGGTCCCGACGGCAACCGCATCGATGAAAACCGCCTGGACACGATGCTCTCGAACATGGACTCGGTATCGATGGACTTGGCGGTCGCCTCGGACCAACGCGTGTTGATAACCGTTCAGGGGCGCCTTCTATCTTGGAACCCCGCGAGTGGCGATATGACCCGGTCACTCGACTACCATAACGTGAGTCAGCAGTACGAAACCGGGCGAGGCGCGCATCTCTTGCGACGAACCGCCCCGATTCGCGGTATTGATCTTCACTTTGCTCCCCTTGGCGAACCGGGAGTCGCCGTTCAGAGTCAGCTCCTCGGGCAGTATGAGGGAGACACGTTTGCCGTTCCGTTTCCGGATGGCACGCTCTTGCTGGGCGAACGGCGTTCGGGCGGGTTCGTGTTAACGCCGTACTTGGGGGGAGTGGCGGGCCAATCCGCTGAAACCTCCGTGGGCGCCCGCGTTCATGGGGGCATGCGTCAAGCTGCCAGCGCTGATGGGCAGCAAGTGGCCGTACTCGATAGTCATACAGGAACCGTCTCGCTGTTCACCCGCGACCCACCCTCGAGCCGAATTCTCGCAAACCTCATCGATGCTCGCTGGTATGGCCTGACGTTCGACTCAGAAGCGGGCTGCTGGGTTGTAGAAGGGCGTGGAGACGACCGCCAAATCACGACCAGAGAACTCTGTGCGCAGTAGCCGACTATTTGCAACTGTCATACTCGCGGTACTCTCCGCTGCTCCTGGGTCCACATACGCCCAGGAGTGGATAGAGTTCGAGGTGCCAGAAGGCTGGTGCAAGATTGTTCAGGAGGGTGGCAGCGCGAGCACCGACGCTGTGCGCGACTCAGACGGTCGGCTCGAGAGCGCCACCCAAACGGTCGACGGGGAGCAACGTCGACGAGAGACCTATCAATACGACGAGCACGGCCGACTGATAGAACGGCAGACCTACTACCGCGACTCTGTTGACCCGGCGACCATCGATCGCCTGAGCTACTCCGGCGAGGGGAGGCTCACTTCGAGCTCTGGTTGGGCTGATTTGCATGGCGGTCACGGGTCCATAGTCGAGTACAGCTACGACTCCTCCGGAAGGCTCGCCTTGGAACGCTACGACACTCGGTTGGGTGAGGTCTACCTGACCGCCTATACCTGGAGCGAGAGCGGTTGTCTGACCAACATCGCTGAGCGTGTTGAGGACGCCGCGGGCGAAGCCTTCCGCGTCTCCAACCGAACATGTAACACAGCCGGCAACGTTCACTATGTCGGTGTCGATGCCGATGGGGCCGATGGGGTCGTAGACGAGCAGTGGTTCTATGAGTACGTCGACGACCGACTAGTTCGCGTAACCCACATTCAGGTAGGCGAAACCAATACGATCGGGGCGTGGTCCATC
>CAZDBH010000098.1:0-20681 GCA_964503485.1 uncultured Bradymonadales bacterium
ATCGCTAAAAGCCAATGGCGGAGCCTGGAGCGCTATGCGCGACAGGCTCCTAGACAAGCGTGTGGTTGATTGCCGACGAACGGAATGGTATGTGAACTCGGCTTCATTCATAGGAGAACTGGACAATGATCGACGGCAATGTGCATCCCCCAATCGAAGTGCCCGGCAACGGCCCTCTCATGGTGCGTTTCAACACCTCAATGGGCTCCATCGAAGCCCAACTCTTCGAGAAGGACGCTCCCAATACGGTCGCTAACTTTGTCGGCCTGGCCTTGGGAACCAAAGAATACATTGACCCTCGTACGGACCAGCCCGGTTACGGTCCCTACTACCACGGAACAATCCTGCATCGAGTCATCCCGGATTTCATGATCCAGATGGGAGACCCCACGGGCACGGGCCGAGGCGGCCCCGGATACCGCTTCAAGGACGAGTTCAACGCCAACTTGCGCCACGACAAGCCCGGTATGCTCTCGATGGCGAATGCCGGTCCAAACACGAACGGTTCTCAGTTCTTTATCACTGAGGTGCCCACGATGTTCCTGAACAACAAACACGCGGTCTTCGGAACGGTGACTAAGGGGCTCGAATTGGTCGGCCAAATCGCCCGAGTGAAATGCGGACCCGGCAATCGGCCGATCGAGGATGTCGTGCTCGAGAGCGTCGACATTTACCGCGCGTGACACGGCGCCCTCTAACAGCTGCACTGATCGGCGCGATCGCCTTGATGTTTGCGCTCCCGGTGTCGGCCACTCCGACTCGAATCACGGTCGGAGGCACGATTGGGGGCCAGTACGCATTCTTGAGTCAGCCATCTGATCCGGCCGGCTCTCTCACTTATCTCTACGGTTCGTCCTTTTCAGGCGGTGGGCTCAACGTCGCACCTAGCGTGGTGTTTGATTTTACGCCCATCTTTTCGCTCCAAACTGATTTGGGTTACTCGGGAACCTGGTTGAGCGGATTCGCTGAAGACGGAGTACGCAGAATCAACGTGAGTATCACCGATCACGCACTGGAGTTGGCGGTTATCGCGTTGCTCGACTTCGACTTCTCCGCGATCGACCTCGAGATTGGTTTGGGGCCGGAGCTCTCAGTAGGAATTGCCGGCTCACTCGAGGAAGAGTTCCTCAATAATCCGGTCCCTGACGGGGGCATCGACGTCACGACGTCCACCTGGGTCGGATTGGTCACCCAACTCGGCGTGACCTTCGAGTCGTCGGCAGTCGACATCCCGATCGCGGCACGTTTCACTTGGAACCCCGCCTATCCCGATACCACGGCCGACCGATTCGACGGGTTCGTCGACGAAGATGACCCGGGGGCGTTCATCCTGGGTTCCGACTGGTCGATGTCCCTCTCGGTTGGGGTTCGTTTTCAGGTCGCCGGCGAGATCTAGTCGCCTGTTTCAGAACCCTTCGCAGCCTCCTCTAGCCAGCATTTCTCGATTTTTTGTCGTCCGCCGAACAAGGCGCTATCAATGACAATGTGCTAGTCGGCCATGGAGGGCCAATGACAAGTCCTGGATTACGATTGATCGGCGCACTTGCCGCCTGTTTGTGTCTCGCCGCACTGTCAGGCTGCGAAGCTGAACCGCCACAATTGCCACCGGCGCAGACCATGGCGCCCGAGATTGCTGCGCTCGCTCTGGCCCCCGACGAAGCAAAATACCCAACAGACACAGCTGATACACAACACGCCCATTTTTCGGTTGCTTGGTCCCACTTCGATTGGATTACACAGTATCTCGTCGAAGTCGTCGCCATCCCGATCAGTGCGACACAGCGGGCCGAGGGCCAAGATGCTCAGCGCTACTCGAGCGACGTGTGGCAGTGGTCGATCAAGATGCTGGCTTTCGATATCACCATGTTGGCTCAGGGTGACTTCCGCAGCGGGTACGATGTGACCTATCAAACAGACGGGCCTGACCTCGGTCTAAACGACTTCGACTGGGTGACCGGCCACTTCTCCACGGATCTCACGGCCGGAAACTGGCTGTTCTATGGACAGAGTTACACCGACGGCGACAACAGCGCCCTGCAGGTGGATTGGGAGATTGTGAGTGAGACCGAACGCACGCTGCTGTTTACCAATGTGCGGGCAGACGATCCGGCCCAAGGGCACACGTGGGAGTTCAGTCGCGCGGGCAACCTCGCAACGGTCACGTACGAAAACCCGTCCAGCGAAGACTGGTCCGCATTGATCAGCTGGGATATCAACACCGGAGTCGGATCCATCCAGGCCAATGCCTATCGACAAGGCGAGCTGTCCTGTTGGAACACCGACTTCATTGACGTCGAATGCCCATCCGAAGACGAGTAACCCCGTTCCCTCCTAGCCGGCCTCGCTAATAACTGCTTCCGAGATCGCGCTGACTCCCTTCACAGCATGCATCGATTGGCGACCTACAGATGGCGCACCGTCCCTGACCGTGGACGTAGTCCATGGTTGAGGCTTGGCCGCACCAAGGGCAGATTTGCATACAAATGACGGGATTTTGACGCATCGAGCTCTCGCCGCCCGGGCGTCGGATTGAAAGGGTGCTAGTTTCACTGCGCGGCATCGCCGCACTCCTTGAAAGTCCCTATATCGTGAGGCTAACTCAGCAGAACTCAAAGGTCAAACTGGAACGCAGGGCGTCGAATAGGGGCAAAAATCACCCGATTTTCTTCAAAGCACCGGACCGAAGAGATTGCAGAAATGATCGACCAAACGTTGCCGCAGCGTGCGCTTTCTGAGGATTTGAGCGGTGATTTGCTCAGAATTGGTCCGCATGTCGGCGATCCACCTACCTAGGTCCCCTAGGAGTTTTGAGTTCGACATCTCGACCATGACCTCATAATTCAGCCAGAAACTGCGCGAATCCAGGTTGGCCGATCCCATGAGTGCCCATTCCTCATCGATGACATAGGCCTTCGCATGCACGAATGGGGCAGCCATCTCGAACACTTCGACGCCCGCCTCTACGAGGGGGCGCAGGTTGGCGTAGGCGGCGCGCTTGATGAAGGGATGATCGTTTTCACAGGGGAGGTAGACCTCGGTCCGAACGCCCCGCAAGGCAGCGCTCCGCAGGGCAAAAAGGAACGCAGGGTCTGGAACGAAGTAGGGCGTCACCAGTTGAATCGAATCCCGGGCGGCTCCCAACGCTGTGAATAGCAAGAGATGGAAGTGTTGCTGTTCCTCGTCTGGGCCACTGGTGATCACACGACCGTAGGCTCGGCCAACCTTATCTATCCCTGGGAAATGGCGGGCGCTGAGGAGCTCCTCACCGACCGCGAAGTACCAGTCCTCGGCGAATACAGTTTGCAGCTGATGAACCACCGGTCCAGTGCCCCGTACGTGAAGGTCGATGCACCGGCCGGGGTTATCGACGTCGTCGTGGTAGTGGCGAGCGCTGATGTTGATGCCGCCGAAATACCCCACTTGACCGTCTACTGTGAGAATTTTCCGGTGGTTTCGGAGGTTCAGCTGGGCTCGGCGAGACAGGGGATTGAGAGGGAAGAAGGGCTCCATGTGGACGCCGCGCTCGCGGGCGCTGTGTATGAACGCCGCGGGTGTCCGCACGCACCCAGCGGCGTCGTATAGGACGCGCGTGGGTACTCCTCGACCGGCGGCATCGCTCAGCGCTCGGAGCAGCTCGTGGCCCGCCCGATCCTCGTCCAGAATATACGTCATCAGGTTGATGCTGGAAGTCGCTTTCTCGATGTCAGCGATCATCGCCGAGAATGTCTCGCCACCATTCTGCAATAGCTGAAAGTCGTTGCCACGCAGAAGCGGCCGTCCAGACAGCCTGCCAGCCACCAGATGCACCTCATGCAGCCGATCGGTGCCGATTTTCTCCTCTTCGTAGTCACGCTGAAGGGCGGGCACACCGGGATAGAGTCTGCGCAGCTCCTCTCGAGTGCGTCCCTTCAGTAGGGCTCTACGATTGATTCGATCGATCCCGAGCAGTAGATAGGCGACGAACGCCAGGAATGGAAAGACCCACAAACAGGTAATCCAGAGCAGCGCCGATCGCGGGGTTGGACGGTTGATCAGTGCATGCCCGCTGGCGAACCCAGCGGAGAGCACATATGCGACAAGCATACTGATCCAGACAACGTCAGTCATAGGCCATGCGGGCTGGGCGAACGATCGCCTACTTGGTTAGGTAGGCAAATGCCGCAGCGATGATAATGGCGACGATAAGTAACTTGAGACATCCTGCCCCCGAGACTTGAGCGGGCTCGCTTGTTTCGTGCCTTTCGCTCACCTCATCCTTCATGGTCACCCTCACCGCTAGCGCCATTGAATCAGAGAGTAAACGCAGCAGCGCAGCTCACACAAGAACCGCATACTCCGTTTCGGGGTTGGAGGCAGGTCGAAGGGCGTAGACCAGAAGAAAGGCTATTGTTGGGCGATCGGAAAGGTGTTGTGCCCGCAGTCTGGAACCTGAGCAAAGAAGGTGGTTTCGTCGTCCTCGACACACAGCCGCACTTCACTGAAGGGCGTGCAGTCATCTTGCCCGCACGAGCTGTGGTTCTCGACCGAATCGTTGGCGACTTCGAACCGAATACAGTCATCGCGCCACCGGGCGCTCAAATCGTCGAACTGCCCCCGGATCACGATGGTCTCGGCCTCGTCGTCGACGATCAGCTCGAATGTCTGGAATCCAGAGAGATCCACGCTTTCGGTCACAGGTGGGCTGCCGGGATAGGAAAACGTCTCAGTACAAACCGGAGCGCCATTGTTGCCCACCGCCCATGTCCCCGCTGCAAGACCGGCCGAGCTGAGGTCCTCGCTCAACGTAGCGGGCTCGCTGACCGTGTCTGTGTTGGCAGTTTCATCGTCGCCACACCCCATTTGGCACAGGAGAACTGCGCACAGGAGCCCAACGAATAGCTTAACCACTGAATGTCGCGACATGTTTTGGTACCTCAATTCCGATAGTACTGCGGCCTAATATAGCGCGCCGAAAGTGAGGTGCAAGGTGGGTTGCGATCCGAGACTAGACTTCGAGTGACTTCACTGTCGTCATGTCTTTGTCCAGCTTGTGTCGATGACGACGATGCGTCGTTGTCGAGCGATGACGTGTTGTCGTCGAACGTCGACGGGTTGTGGACCGAACGTAGGTTCTTTGCTGCACATGTACCGGCCGATGATAGGTCGTTACATGGCGCGGGACTGATCGAGCGACCACCCACGTACCACCATGGTAGTAGTGGTAAGCGTTGCTGCGGTAGTGCAGCCAACGGCCCTGATGATAAACACGGGGCGGCGGTGAGTGCACAACAACAGGTTGTGGTGCGATGACCAACCGAGCAGAGGTGACGCCGCAACCGGCAGTCACTCCACCCAAGAGGGCGGCGAACATTCCAAGTAGTATTAGCTTTCTCATCAAATCCCTCCAGGCCCGTGCAATTGGGTCCTCATGAACGGTAGCTTTGACGGGGTTTTAATGAAAGTATTCATCGTCGCGACGAGCTTTTTTCCGATCGTCGCGCCCGACCGCACTATCCCTTCATGGCGAGGTATCCTAGCCCCCGAGTCCCGCGGCTTTCGGCGCTGACGTTATCTCTCGGTGCGCTACTCCCTTCAACTTTGCCTGCAACCCGACTAAATTCTCCGCCATGGCCAGTACACGAAAGTTCGGCGGTCTTTATGTTGCGGTCACCACGCCGTTCCTCAACGGCGAATTCGACGAGCCCAGCTACCGGCGCCATCTCAGATTTCTGCTCGACAACGGTGTAGACGGCTTGGTGCCCTGCGGAACCACCGGCGAAGCAGCCACACTCACCGATGTCGAAAAACGGCGAGTTATCGGGGTAGCGGCCGACGTCGCGGCTGGAGACGTGCCCGTGATTGCCGGCGTGGGGACCAATTCAACCGCATCTACGATCCGTGCTGCACACGACGCCATCGAGCACGGGGCGGATGCCCTTCTGGTTGTGGCGCCCTACTACAACAAACCGCCCCAGCAGGGTCTAATCGACCACTTTCTTCAAGTAGCCGAAGCCACGAACGTGCCCAATGTGCTCTACAACGTGCCGGGGCGGACCTCTGTCTCGATCGATCCCGCGACCTTCGGCGAATTGGCCAAGCATCCGCGCATCGCCGCGATGAAGGAAGCTACCGGAGACATGCGGATTGGGTCCGAGATGATCGCGCTCTCTGAAGGGCGGGCCACGGTCATGTCCGGAGACGACTTTTCTGCCCTGTCGCTGATGGCGATCGGCGGCAGTGGCGTGATTTCGGTGGTTGGCAACGTCGATCCTCGCCGAGCCGCAGAGATGGTTCATTCCATGGCGAGCGGCGATCTAGAACGCGCTCGTAGGCTGCACTACGAACTACTCCCACTGGTCCAAGAGTTGTTCGCTGTGACGAATCCGATTCCCGTCAAGCAGGCAGTTTCCAACCTAGGCTTTGGTACCCCAGAGGTTCGGTCCCCGCTGTCCCGATTGACTGACCAACAGAGCAGTAGCTTGGCTCGGTGCATGTCCGACCTGGGGCTCGCAGTTCAGGATACCCCGTGAGCGTGACCAGAATCGCGATCTTAGGCGCAGCAGGCCGAATGGGGCGCGAGTTGCAGTCCTGTCTCGATGAGGACGAGGCTTGCGAAGTCTCATACCTGATCGAGCACGATGCGAGTCCACTTCTCGGAAAGCCAGCCGCGGTTCCAGGCCTCCCCAACTACACTGCGGACCTTGCAGCTGCAGCCGCAAACTCTGACGTCCTGATCGACTTCACTACTGCCACCAGCTTCGCTGGGGTGATTCAGGCGGCAGTAGCCTCTGGCACGGCGATTGTCACCGGAACCACCGGACTCTCTGCCACCGACCAAGAAGTATTGAGCGCGGCCACCGGCGACATTCCCATCATGCGAAGTGCCAACATGAGTGTGGGGGTGCAGGCCATGATCGAGCTCCTGCAGTCAGCCGTGAGGGCGTTGGGCGACGACTACGACATCGCCCTGATCGATACCCACCACAATCGAAAGCTCGACGCGCCGAGTGGCACTGCAAAACGGCTCGTGAAGGCGATGGCTGACGCCCGGAGCGCTGCGAGTCCCCCTGTTGATGTCCATGCACTGCGCGGAGGCGACGTCGTGGGCGATCACACCGTCCATTTTATGGGTCCCGGTGATCGAATCGAGATCACCCATCGTGCCACTACGAGGCGGACCTTTGCGGCCGGAGCCCTACGCGCAGCGAAGTGGTTGGTTGGACAGGCGCCCGGACTCTACGAGATGCGAGACGTATTGCGAGGATGAGAATATGAGTGAGTTGGTATTGCTTTCGACCCTCGACGAGGGTGTTGCGCAGTTGATGGTTAATCGTGAGGCACGTCGCAACGCCTTGAATAGCGACGTCCTGGAGTCGCTCATCGATCACTTTCAGCAGCTCGCAGACTCCACCGAGCATCGTGTCATCGTGCTCACCGGTGCAGGCGAAAAAGCCTTCTGCGCTGGCGGCGATCTGAGCCCCTCGGCGGCTGCTGGTGGGATGCTGTCGATGCACAGCAAACGTCATCTCTTCGTCGATCTATTTCAGACCATGCGGAACTGTGGGAAGCCGATCATCGCCCGCGTTCAAGGCCACTGCCTGGCCGGAGGGATCGGACTCATGTTGGCCTGCGACCTGGCGATCGCTGCTGAGCGCGCCACTTTCGGCACTCCCGAAATCAAACGGGGGCTGTTTCCGATGATGATCATGGCCCAGATCTTCCGAAACGTGGGCCGCAAGAAAGGCATGGAGATGGTGCTCACCGGCGACCGGTACGATGCACACCAAGCTGCTCAGATGGGGTTGATCAACAAGGCGGTGCCAAACGAGGAGCTCGACACCGAGGTGCTCGCAATGGCCAAGAAGATCGCCGGCTACTCCTCAGCAATCTTGCGGTTGGGTCGAGACGCCTTCTACACCCAGGAGGACATGGCGTTCACGGATGCGCTCAACTACTTGCAGGGTCAACTCACCATAAACACGCTGGCCGAAGATGCTGCTGAAGGCGTCATGTCGTTCTTCCAGAAGAGGGACCCAGTCTGGAAGGGTCGCTGACGGCGCCAAGCCCATAGAAATTCACGCGTTGACACACATTCCGACCCCGACTAGGATGCATAATTCAAACCCGGAATTTTCGGAGATCATGTGCTCCTGAGACCGGTGTTGCCTGGATTTAGCGGTCCTCCCATAAGGAAGAAAGAATGAGTTTCTGGCGCCCAACGTCCTTGTTCATAGTTGTTGCATTCACTGCGGTAGCATTGTTTGGCTGCGGTACGGATGGTGCGGTCGTCGAAGACCCCCTTATCTCAGTTTCACCTTCGGAGATCACCTTCGACAGTGTCCTGATGGGTAGCTTCGACACGAAAATCCTCATCATCTCGAATGAGGGGCAGGGCGATCTGGTTATCGACTCGATCACGATTGAGGGAGACTCGACCGGTGACCTCCGACTCGATGTCGGTTTTACCGATATCCTGACCATCGAGCCTGGAAGCGACCATCCGATCAACATCGTCTACGAGCCCACTCAGGCTGTTTTACTGGACGCCACGATTGTAATTCACTCCAACGATCGCGATCGAACCATCGTGCGCGTCCCCGTTGGAACGACAGGGCTATTCCCGTTCATCGCCGTCAATCCTGAAGTCGTTGATTTCGGCCGAGTTGTCGAAGCAACCGAGTCGACCATCGAAGTGACCATCACCAATCGTGGTACTGCGCCCCTGCGGATCGACAGTCTCGAGGTGATCGGAAGCATGGACTTCTCAGCGGATTTCTCCCACCTGGAGTTTCCGGTCGAGTTGGATGTGTGGGTGGCCGACGATCCAAACCAGCAGGCGACAACCTCCTTCGAGGTGACCTACTTACCGCCGAGCCCGGGTCCGGACGAAGGGTCAATAGCGATCGAATACAACTCCATCGACAGCACGAACTTTCTGGTGCCTCTCACCGGTGAGGGTGGCCTTCCCGATTTGACTGTTTCACCGAACCCAATCGATTTTGGGCCGTCACCCATCGGCATTACATCGCGGAAGACCGTCACGATTACCAACACGGGAAATCTCTCGGTCGAGATCAACCGCATCTCGTTCGAGCCCGACACCAGCGATACCTTCGAACTCGGTGACCTGGCTTCAGAGCTTCAGATCGAGGCAGGTGGCGTGACGTTGGCACCCAACGGAAGTCTGCCGTTCATCGTGAGCTACACGCCCCTCAGTGAAACCACCCACGTGGGGCGGGTCTTCATCGAGCACTCGAATGGGCTGACGCCGGTCATTTTGCACGGAGCAGGCGTCGACAACCGCTGCCCGGTCGCGGTAGCGCGCGGGTTCATCCGGGATGATCCCCAACAGCGACGTGACCATCAGATTGACTGGGCAACCCCTACGGACACTTTTATCTTGGACGGCTCTGGGTCCTTCGATCCGGACGGCGAAATCGTCAGTCACCAATGGGAACTCATCTCGTCCCCAGGTGGTACGACCACGACCCTGAGACCTCTCGAGGGTTTTGCCGATGACGATTCACGGCGCCAGTTCTTTATCCCGCTGAGCGGCACCTATGAGTTTAGGCTTACGGTAGTCGACGATGTCGGCTTCCAGGACTGCGACGATCCGGCAACGGTGACCGTTTTGTCGCTTCCCGACGAGCGGATTCACATCGAACTGAGCTGGCGCAACCGACTTGATTTCGACGAGACCGACGATCAGGGCGCCGATGTCGACCTCCACTTCGTGAAGGTCGGGCACAACTGGTTCGACGACACATTCGACACCTACTACGCAAATGACAGCCCCGAGTGGCATCCCGAGTTGCCGAGCCTGGACATCGATGACACCGATGGTCGCGGGCCAGAGAACATTCAGATGGACAATCCACTCGACTGTCAGTGGTATGCCATCGGGGCCCACTACTTCGAACGCCAATTCGGGACTGCCTACGCCGACATCCGTATCTACATCGACGGGGTCCAGATCGGTCAGCTGACCAACCGTCCCCTCGAAAACACGGACGACTTCTGGGACATGGGGCGGCTACACTGGCCCTCGGGCGTCTTCAAAGAGGTCGACGAAATCTACACTGGTTTCGACAGCCACTCCGCAGTGCCCCCTTCGATCCTCCCCGAGTGGGACGAAGAAGTCTCATCACAGTGTAACTAGCCTCCAGAGCGGGTCGAACAGCTAGGCCCGACCCAAGATCCACTCATCGTATAGGTCTTTCCCAAGTTCCGTCACGAACGGACTCGGTCTAAGGATAGTAATGCCTCGTTCGCGGTCCCTCGCAACAACGGGATGGCAGAGGTACAGCTCGTTTTTGGCTCGGGTTGTCGACACGTAAAACAGCCGCCGCTCCTCTTCGATACTCTCCGGATCCTCGGCCCTCACAGTCGGAAAGCGGCCCTCAGACAGCCACAGGATAAAGACCGCTCTGAACTCGAGGCCCTTGGACTGATGTATCGAACTGAGGATCAGGTGCTCGTCGAGGTCGCCCCCGTCAGCGACATCCTCAGCCGCAATGCTCCCCTGTAGAGCCACTTCAGTGAGAAACGGCTCCAGTTCTTTGTATCCGGTCGCGAAATTGGCCAGTTGCTGGAGGTCCCCCAGTCGGTTGTCGACGTTTTCGTAGCTACGCCGAACATAGGCTTTGTAACCGCCGTCCATTACCTGCTGAACCATATCCCCCGGACGACTACCTGCCAGGTTACCGCGCTGGAGGTTCAGCAGGTTCTTTCGCAGTTTGTCCCAGCTCTTGGCCGCTCGAGAGGGCAGGCCATCAGCAATCCCGTCAGCCTCCCACCCTTCGGCCGGGTCGTCATAGCGCTGAAGCTGACTCCAGATTCTCTCGCCGAGTTTCTTTCCTATTCCGTTGGCTGTTCTCAAGACACGATGGAAAGAGAGCTGATCATGTGGATTGTGGGCCAGCCTCAGAAAGCTGATCACGTCTTTGATGTGAGCCTGCTCGAAAAACCGCTGGCCCGACCGCACGATGTACGGGATCCCGCGCCGTCCAAGCTCCATCTGAAGCTCCATCGACTGATAGTGGGCCCGGTAGAGCACCGCCATCTCATTCAGCGGAACCCCTTCATCCCGGATTTCCAAAACTCGCTGAGCGACGAAGCTCGCCTGTTGCTCCACATTCTTGCAGGTCACGACGGCGGGGAGCTCGTCGTCGGGCTGAACCGCCTGCAACGTCTTATGGAATTGGCGGGAATTGTAACGAATCGACTGATTGGCAAGCGCCAAGATCTGAGGCGTGCTCCTGTAATTGGTCTGGAGCTTGAAGATCTGGGTGTTCTCGTGCCGCTTCGGAAAGTCCAAGATGTTGCTGAACTCCGCTCCCCGAAACCGAAAGATGCTTTGGCAGTCGTCTCCCACCACCATCAAGTTGTTGTGGAAGCTAGCGAGCCGGTCGATCAGCATCCCCTGAAGCTGGTTCGTGTCCTGGTACTCGTCGACCAAGACATGCTCGAACCGATAGCTGTACTCACGCAGCACGTCCTCGCACTCTTCGAGCAGCTCGAGCCACTTGAGCAGCAAATCGTCGTAGTCCATTGCCCCAAGTTCCCGTTTCCGGGTCTTGAAGTGCTCGAAGATTCGCACCATGTCGTGGGCCAACGGCGAGAATTCGGGTCGCTTCTCGATGATGACATCGAGCGGTGGCCGGCATGTGTTTACCGCCAGGCTGTACAGTTTGCACAGCACATTGGCTCGCGGAAAGCGGAACTGCGTCGTATCGATTCCAGAATCAGCCACGGCCAGCGCCATTACGGACTGGGTGTCTTCCGTGTCTAAGATGTTGAATTCGTTGGGGAACCCAATTCGATCGCAATGACGGCGCAGTGTCATCGCGCCGATGTGGTGGAAGGTCCCGCCCCACAGGTTCTTGGGAACCTCACCCAACAGCGAGCCCACCCGCGACAGCATCTCGCGCGCCGCCTTGTTCGTGAACGTGAGTAGAAGAAGGCGTTCGGGGCTGATTCCCGACTCGAGCAGCCTCGCCACCCGAAACGTCAATGCCCGTGTCTTACCGGTTCCCGCCCCGGCCAAAACGAGTAGCGGACCCGCCCCGGCCATCACGACCTCACGCTGCTCATCGTTGAGCAACGTGTCGTAGTCGATCTCGTAGGCCGCCCGCGGTTCCGGGTCGGTCAGTGTGTAGATCCGCTTTGCCACACGTCAGTAGTACTGAACAAATGAGCAAGGAGCAAGCTATCCGCATCGGACCGTAAAGACCCACGCTTCCCGCCTTTTGCCCATTGGCTCTAGCCTATCGCATCATTTGCAGCGGATTCAGCTCGTGCAGGGCGGGCGCGTCATCGGCGATTGTGAGGTCGAAGAATACCGGATTGTAGTCGGCCGAGATACCGGCGAAGGGATAAACGGCACCCCGGGGCACTTCAGTAAAGGAATACCAACCCGAGACGTCGGTGCTGACGCCACCTACCACTGTTTGGTCGAAGGCTTCGTCGCTCATTCGGCCGGCCAGCAGGTCCTCGAGATTGCGCTGAAGATCGGTGCCGGGGAGGCCGATCACGACCATGCCGGCAACCGGCCGACCCGTCATCGCATCGACCATGAAGCCCGACACGGCGACTTCGTCTCTTGCCGGGCTGGTGGTCAGGTCCTTTGGACCCGGCGGTGTCTCTGCCTCCTCCGAGTTCGAGGCCACCAATGGTACGACGTTGGCAGGGTCCTGACGCAGTTCATAACGAATCGCGAAATGCATGGTGGTATCCAGGTTACCCGGCACGGCGACCAGAACCACGACGTCCTCAGGGTCAGTTGCCTCAATCTCGAGTGTCCGGTACCCGCTGCGGAGCACGGCACCAGTGGTGGCCCCAGCCAACACCTCGAGGTTTTCTGAAAGCGTGATGCGACCGGGTCGTTGGCTAGGAACTCGGTAGTAGCGGGGCTCGGAGCTTCCAAAACTACTGCCGTCGCCAACCGCGTGGTCGGCGATCGCGTCTCCGACCGGCAACTCGACCGGCCCGTCAATTATCACGTCGTCGATATCGCCCGTTCTGAGGCTCTCGAGCCACTCGCTTGGGATTCGTTCGACCGGTCGAGCCAACTCGATGGGTTCGAGGGTTCGCTCGCCGTGATAAACGGCGGTTGGAACGCCGACCAACCTGCCTTCCGCGTCGACTAACATCCCGCCACTATTTCCGGGGTTGAATTCAGCGTCCGAGCGCAGCCAGGACACGTCATTCTGCGTGTTCATCTGAAATCCCGTGAGCGCGCCGCCCGTAACGTTGATCGTGCGTACTCCCAACGGAAAGCCGAAGGCCCACAGCTGAGATCCCGGCAAGAGATCGGTGGTTGGTGCCATCTCGACCGTTGGAAATGAGGCGTCCTGCAGCGGATTGCCATCCATGTCGCTCACGATTCGTACCAGTGCGAGGTCGAGATAGACATCAGCCCGAACGACCATGCCGATGAACCGAGGCCGCGCGGACTCACGCGCCGAGTCGACCGTGGCCAGATAGATGATGTTGTCGGGATTGATGAGGGTGCCGGGGGCTGCCACGCCCGGCTCGGTGTGCCCGACGACGTGGAAGTTGGTCAGAACGTAGCCCCGGGAGTCGATCATGCTCCCCGAACCGGTCGAGCCCTGGTTGTTGGGCCCGAGAGAAATCACCTTCACGGCCGCCCTCACGCACGATGCCGTAACGTCTCTAGTGAGCTGCTGCGCAAGCAGATTGCCCGGCTGCCACAGCAAGGCCAACCCGACGGAAATCACGAGTAGGAGTCTGCGCATTAGCTCGCCCCTCCGATGCGAAGGCTCCTGACAGCTCGGGCCAACGCCCCAGCCTCCAGTGAAAACTGATCGGCGGGCGCCTCAGCGGCGACCCGGTAGAGCCGACCGTCGTCGGTTTGCACCAGGATGCCGACGCCCCGGACAACCACTGGCAGGACCGCTGCACCGGTCGCTGCGCCATCAGGGTCGCGCACGATCGCGTAGTGGGTCCAGCTGCATTGGTGGTCCCCGAACGCCGTGTTTTCTTCCGTCAGCAAGACTCGAAAGGCCATTCCGCTCTCGGCTGTATCTCTCTCGAATCGCGCCAACTCCAAGTCGAAGAAGACCGGAGACGACAAGTCGGCAGGAACGGCCACTCTTGTGACGCTGAGCGATGCGCCAACGGCGCCAAGCGATGCAGGCGAGGCGGTGTAGGTGCTTCCGAGCTCATTCGATGCCCATCCCTC
The DNA here is from genome assembly GCA_964503485.1 of uncultured Bradymonadales bacterium. GTDB lineage: Bacteria > Myxococcota_A > Bradymonadia > JAFGEP01 > JAFGEP01 > CAZDBH01. The sequence goes on from CAZDBH010000098.1 coordinate 14,183, forward strand.
GGGCAGCGTGAGCTCCACCTCACCAGACAACGCCGTCATCGGACGGGCCGGTTCGAAGGTGGACCGAGCAAAGAACCAGCCCGTCGCGATCAGAACGATGGCAACCAACCACAGCGCGGCATCGATTCGCGGGCCCACAGGTTTGATTTGCAGATCAACCATGGGCCCCTCCCGCAAGCGTTTGCCGGCGAAGTTGCGCCATGAGCAGATGACTTCCGATGAGGACGACCGCGCACAGGATGACTCCGGTCCCGAGGCTCGTCCAGGGCTTGAAGTTGGCCCCGTCAGTTCCCATCGTGAAAATCATATGGGTGAGCAGCCCGTTCACGAGAACCGCACCCAGGAAGGACACGGCCAGAATCAGTTGGCCCCCGGCCTTGCCAAATCGATTGCGCGACAAACCGTAGCCGAGCACCGCACCTGACGCGACGTGAACAAGCGTCGTCGACACAATTGCCACAGCCCCAGCCAGGGGCAGGATCCCGTCGCTGCCCACCACGAACAGAACATTGGTGATTGTCGCAACGCCCAAACCCGCTGCGGTCGCGTAGACCACGCCATCGGCTGGTTCGTCGAATTCGTCCGTCAAATAGACCGTGTACCGAACCGCGAGGTACTTACACAGTTCCTGAATCGTCGCGATCACCAACACAGTAGACGCTAGTCGCGCTGCCGGAGAGCGATGGCGCCACTCGTCCAGCGCAAGCAAGTCCGCAAGCGGAGGTGCCAAGGCGTAGACCAGCAAGCCGGCCAGAACGAACACCCCGAGAACAATCCCAATCGGCTCGGGCTCCAGCCGGTCCTGGCGGTAGACGTAGATGAGGAAGAGGAAGGCCGGCACGATCGCCAAGACCACACCCGTCAGCGTCGATGTGGGCAGCGTATCCTGATCGGATCCCAAAACCACTGAGACGACAACCACGAAAGCGGCGACCAACCCAGTTTCGATGAGTCCAAATCGGGTCCAGTGGGCCCGGGACGCCGCCAACGCCTTCTTATGATGGGCGGCGCAATAGGTCCGACTCCCAATCGAGGCAGACTCATTGTCCGAGAGGGCCTCTCCACACACGCAGCAGCGTAGATCGCTCACTTCGGCACCCTAGCGGTTAACAATCAGCGCAGTGTAGGTCGAGGAAGCAGACGGCGTCCAGAACCACAGGGATCGGGGATCAGGGATCGGATACTAGGGGACAGCGGGCTGGACTTGTCTTGCTCAAGCTGGACGAGCGGGGAGTCCAGTGGCTGAGCGAGCTCTCTCGAGAACGCCGCGAGCGACGTTCCGAGCCTTCCCGGCACACTCTCGAAGCACATCCTCGAGCGTGTCTTTGTCCGCAATCAGCCGCTCGTACTTCTCGCGGTAGGGCGTCATGTGCTCGTTGACCTTCTCGTAAAGGGCCTGTTTGGCGTGGCCGTATCCGAACCCTCCAGCTCGATAGCTTTCAGCGAGCTCGGCTTGCTCCTCTGCAGTCGAAAAGAAGCGGTAGAGGGCGAAGACGTTGCAGGTGTCCGGGTCCTTTGGGGCCTCGAGCGGTTTCGAGTCGGTGACGATCTGCATAATCTGCTTGCGGAGTTTTTTCGGCTTGAGCAGCGCAGGGATCGTATTTTGGTACGATTTCGACATCTTCCGGCCGTCGATTCCAGGAATCGTCATCACCTCTTCCTGTACCAGTGCGTCAGGAATCACCAGGCTCTCGCCGAATATATGATTGAAGCGCTGGGCGATGTCGCGAGTCATCTCGATGTGCTGAATCTGGTCCTTGCCCACGGGAACGACATTCGAGTCATAGAGCAGGATATCGGCGGCCATCAAAACCGGGTACGCGAATAGGCCGTGGGACACCTTGCCGACGTCGCCGCGGTCCTTGGCGGCTTTGAAGGCGTGGGCGCGCTCGAGCAAGCCCATCGAGGTGACACAGCTGAGCAGCCAGGTGAGTTCGGTCACCTCCGGAACATCACTCTGGCGAAAGAAGGTCGCGCGCGACGGATCCAAACCGAAGGCCAAGAAGTATGCGGTCACCTCATACGTCTCGCGGCGGACGACTTCTGGATTGTGCTCGCTCGTGAGCGCGTGGTAGTCGGCCACGAAATAGTAGGAGTCGGTCGTCTCCTGAAGGTCTATTGCGGGGCGGATCATGCCCAGGTAGTTCCCCAGATGCGGGGTCCCGGTTGGCTTGATACCCGATAGTGAGCGCTTCATTTTGTCAGCCATGGGACACTCTTCTCATTGTCTTTTGAGGTCGATTCCACCCGTGATTCGCTGAAGAGACAGCGCAGGTCGCCGGGTGGCGTCTCGGTGCTATTCGTTGGCCTGTTGAAAACCGTGAAGAATCAGGTCGACACCAACGGTTGCCAAGCCGGGAAGATCCATGTCGTAGCCCAGGATTGAGTTACCTTCCAATCCATCGAGCAGAGCTTTCATGAAGATGGCCATGGCGCGCGGGTTGGTCTTTCTGATTTCACCGGCCTCCATTCCCTGGCGAAGAAAGTCAGACAGCAAGTCGATGTAGACTTCCTGCATCTCGAGCAGTTTCTCTTTGACCTTCGGCTCCCGGATCGCCACCTCGCTCATGACGATGAAAAACTTGGCGCGGCCCTGCAGCGACTGAAAGTTCTCGAGGAAGTGCTGGGCCAAGACCAACATCTTGGGCGCAACCGGACCAGGCTTCTCTGTTATGTCTTCGAGAAACGACATCGAAAACGAGTACTCGTCGTCTACGAGTGACAGAAACACCTGCATTTTCGACTCAAAATGGAAGTAAATCCCACCCTTTGACAGCCCCGAAACACGAGAAATGTCTGCCATGCTAGTCGACGCGTAGCCCTTCTCTACAAAGCAGGTTCGTGCGGCGACGAGAATCTGATCGCGCCGTTCATCACTGCTCTTGTGTCTAGTCATCTCAATCCCCTCACCATTCCGTCGCCAAACCGACCACCCGGTCTGAAAACCGACCGAGTTTCGAACTGACAACATATACAAGGGGATTACTCCCTGGGTCTAGGGCGTTGGGGTTTACTATTTGCTATGTTAGTGTTCGCTCACCACGCAAAATCGACGAGGCAACCAATGTACGAGTGGTCCGACGGTCACAAACAAATCCGCGGGATGTTCCGCAAATTCATCGAAGCTGAAATCGTGCCAAAGCAGGACGATTTGGAGCACGGCGACATGCCGCCCTACGACATCATGCGAAAGATGTTTCAGACATTCGGGCTGGGCGAGATGTCGCTCATGGACTTCAAGAGGCGGCGGGCAAAAGCCGAGAAGGTCGCCAATGGAGAGATTGATCCAAGCGCGGCCAAAAAGCCGAAGAAGAAGGACGTCAACGAGATCGCCATGAAGGTGATCCCCGTCATCGAGTTGTCTCGCTACTCACCCGGGATGGTGACCGCTCTCGGTGTGAGTGTGGGCCTGACCGCCAACGCCATCATGTCTCGCGGGACCCTCGAACAGATGGACGAGTATGTGCCCGATCTGCTCACTCTGAAGAAGGTCGGGGCCTGGGCGATTACCGAGCCGGGAGCTGGATCTGACGCCTTCGGCGCGATGCGGGCTACTGCGCGCCCCGATGGCGATGACCACTACATCCTCAACGGTCAGAAGACGTTCATCACAAACGGACCCTATGCCGACGTGATCGTCTACATCTGCAAACTCGACCAGGGCGAGCCGCCCGAGGAGCGGACCGTCGTGAGCTTTGTACTCGACGGCGATATGGAGGGCCTGGTTCGCTCGAAACCACTGCGGAAAATGGGCCTACACGCCTCGCCCACGGGCGAACTCTTCGCCGAAGATCTTCGCGTCCACAAGAGCCGTCTGTTGGGCGGGGAAAAGGCGACGCAACGATCCGCTCGAGACGATGCCAAAGCCACATTCGGCTCAGAGCGCAGTGGCGTTTTGGCGATGGCGCTGGGCATGCTCGAGCGAGTTCAGGAGCTGAGCCTCGACTACGCCCGCACCCGCGTGCAGTTCGGTAAGCCGATCGGCGAGCGGCAGTTGATTCAACTGAAGTTGGCCAAAATGGAAGTTGCCCGTCAAAACGTCCAGAACATGCTCTTCAAGACCTTCCAACTGGCGGCCGACGGTAAATCACTCACCCTTGCTGAAGCCTCCGCTGGCAAGCTCTATGCGGCCCAGGCAACCATGGACTGCTGTCTCGAAGCCGTCCAAATCTTCGGCGGCAACGGCTATATGTCAGAATACCGAGTCGAACAGCTTGCACGCGACGCCAAGGTATTGCAGATCTACGGGGGCACAGACGAGATCCAAATCTCGCAAATTGCGCGCTCACTTCTGCGGGGATAGACGGAGGAGGGCGCGCGGGTACGGGGGGACCAGTTAGGCTTTGACTTGCCTGACGCTGAGGCTATTCTATGCCGGTCGCCGTTTTGCAAGAGGCACTATGACGCGCTTTTTATTGGTTTTTTCGCTGCTTTTCTCTTCTCTACTGCTTTTCGTATCCTGCTCAGACGACAAGGATCCGTTCTTTGACTGTAACTGCACCGGTGGTGCGGTGTGTCGAGATGGTGTCTGCGTCGTACCCGACGCCACTGACGACGGACGGACCGCCGGCGACTTCGTCGACAATCCCGATTGTCCAGCCACTGGTGTGATGATCAACGAACTGCAGCCAAAACCGAACTCGGGCGAGCCCGAGTTCGTCGAGCTATCGGGGCCATCGGGACGCGACCTCACAGGCTTTCGCCTGATCGGCACCAATGGCAATGGCGCGACCGAAGTCCTCAACATCCGCATCACTGGCCCATTGAATGAAGACGGCTTCTATTTGATGGCGACCTCTGAACTGGAGGGGGCCGATCAGCTCAGTGAAGACCTCGTAATGCAGAATGGACCCGATAACCTACGGCTGCTCGACTGCGGCGGCCAACTGATCGACTCGGTCGGATACGGTGACTTCACCGAAGCCGATGTGTTTCAGGGAGAAGGCGACCCGGCACCGAATATGGGGAATGGCGAATCGATCGGCCGGTGTGACAACGATACACCTGATACGAACGACAACCTGGCCGACTTCCACATCATCGAGAACCCGACACCCGGCGCAGCCAACGCCAATTTCGAGGATCCCTTTGCATGCGTGGCATGTGAGGCAGATCAGTTCCACGGCGTTGTCGTGATCAACGAGGTGCTTCCCGATCCGGCCGGCACGGATTCAGTCGACACCGAGTTTGTCGAGTTGGCGGGGCCTGCCGGTATGGACACGTTTGGCCTCGAGCTCGTTCTTATCAACGGAGCTGATGGATCGACCTATGAGCGCACCTCAATCGAGGGTGTGTTCGACGAAGACGGCCTGTTTGTGGTGGGCGGTGCTCTGCCAGACGCCGATCTGGGCGGTACACTACAAAACGGCCCTGATGGGGTCGCTCTCGTCGATTGCAACGGTGACGTCGTTGATGCCCTTGGTTATGGCGATTTCTCGAACCTCGAAGACTCGCTCGGCGAGGGAACGGCCGCACCCAAACCAGCCAGCGACCAGTCGTTGGCTCGCTGTCCTGACGGTGTCGACAACGACAACAACCAGGCTGACTTTGCCCTCGCTACACCCACGCCAGGGGAAGACAACACCGGTTTTATCGACCCGCGCTCGTGCGGTGGAACCAGCTGCCCCGATGGCGTGCTCGACGGCCGACTCTGGCTCAGTGAAGTCGCTCCCGGGCTCGAAGGTTTTGTCGAACTCGCCGGCGACCCCGGTCTGGGTCTCGCGGACGTGTCTGTCGAAATCTATGACGGCGAAGGGTCTCTAACGGCCACCGTCGAGGCCAGCGGATCCACCAGCGCCACCGGGTTTTCGGTGCTTGACGAAGACGCAATCAACGCCTCAACAGGCTCGGCTGTCTTGCTGGACTGCAATGGGGAGGTGCTCGATACGCTGGGTTGGGGAGACGGCGGCAACCTTTTCACCGAGGGCACTGCAGCAGACTCTCCTGCGGTGGATCAAGCGCTCGCGAGATGTTCGGACGCATTCGATGCCGGTGACAACGCTCTCGACTACCACGTCACCGCGACGCCGACCGCCGGCGAACCGAATGATGGATTTGTCGATGAGGACGCATGCGCTGGAATCGCATGTGTACCGGGAGCAATGACCGGCGCGGTCATCGTCAATGAGGTCTCGTATAATCCAGACGGAACGGATTCAGTGGGTCCCGTCTTCATCGAGCTGCGAGGCGAGCCGGGAACGCCCATCCAAGGTGCTTCTCTCGTCAAACGCGATGGAAACAGCGGGTCCTCGAGTGAGCTGACCGAGCTGTTTGGCTCTATCCCCTCAAACGGATTATACGTTGTCGGTCAGAACCTAGATGGGCCGGCAAACGTGGTCGCCGATGTGGACCTAGTCAACACGAGAGGCGGTGTCGAGCTACGCGACTGCGAGGACGTTCTGATCGACGCTGTGGGTTACGGTGAGGCGCTGGCAGATCGCGTGGCAGAAGGTGGCTGGGCAGACGGCGCCTCTGAGGCTGAGAGCATTGCCCGATGTCG
>CAZDBH010000099.1:0-20647 GCA_964503485.1 uncultured Bradymonadales bacterium
GGCGTGTGCCTCCTCGAGCTGGGTCTTTTGGTTCACGCCAAAAAACGCCTCGACGCGGCGATGGAAATCTTCAAACGGCTCGGGATGAAGCGACTGATCGAAGAGACAGAGACCTACCTCGCCCAGCTCTAGTCCGACGTTCTGCTCGACCGAGCACATCACTCAGCCTGAAGATGAACCTCAGCCAGCTCGACTCTGACCCAGTAGTGTGCTTGGGCGGTAATGCAAGAGCGCAGTTGTTGGGGAGTCGGTCGCAGCAAACCGCATTCTGGCGAGATGAGGCCGTGCCCTGAGACCTCTTCGAGTATTCGGACTAAGTGTTGGGAACGCGTAGTACCCAACACGTAGGTTCCGTGTTGAGACTCACCCGTCCGCAGACTCGCGACATCTGAGGCGTCAATGGCATTCGCCAGAACCGGCACCACCCGTTCATCGAAGTAGCTCGGCGACGCTCTCGAGGCGGTGCGAGCCCACAGATCAGCCAGGAGGCGGGTGTTGGCGACTCCTACTGTGGGAGCCAGGTCCAACCTGCGCAGGGTCTCTTCCTCGAGCCATGGGAGCCATTTGTTCGCCCGCTCTTGCAGGAAAGCTCGCAGGGTAGACAGATAGCGGTATTCGTCTTGACCGGGCTGCCGACTTCGACTTGCGTACACAGCCGCAAAACCAATCCACCGCTCCATGACAACCTGCGGGCACAACTCGGGGTCGCACCGAGTCCGCAGGTTCATCGAAGCCGCCAGACCAAGCGCCTTTAGTTCAGCTAAACGCCCTGCATCGTCCTCGAGCCCGGAGGGTCCAGGTTCAGACGTCACCTCGGGTACCACTTCTGTGAGCACCCTGACCGCGGCCATGCGCGCCAGGACACCCGAGGGAGTGGTCGGGGCCTCGACTGAGAGCGCCACCAGTGTTGGGGCGGCTGCAGGCCCGAATGACCGACCGATCATGTCGGTACAGGCGACTCCCAGCATCCAGTGGTCATCCCCCTCGAGATGTATGCTTCCGATCTTGTCGTGCATGAACTCTCGAGCGCACGACGCGAGAATCTCGAGACCTGGCTCGCCCAGCTCCCGGAAAGTGAGTTCGATGGTCTCGGTTGCGACACGGCCGGGTAGGCTCAGACTATCGATTGCCGCCTGACTCGGCGTTCTGAACGGCAGATACACTTGCTCGCGAAAGGCGAGCATCGCCATATTGGCGGCCTCCTCCACACCCGTATTGGGAATCGCAAATACCAGGGGAGCGTCGACCGAGGGCGTCGCTTTGGTTGGAAACTCTGGCGACATCAGCTGGCTAGAAGTGGCTGTGCAACCGGCTAGTAGAAGAAAGACCCCGGCAAGGTTCTGATACAGCTTGAACCCCATGATACTCCCCACTGCGAGCGCAATCGCGCTCGAGAAGCTTCGTTAATGAGTTCTCCGGAAGTTTGTGAGCCTTGTTGGTAGCTCGAGCCTGAAGACCGCTGTGGGGGCGTTGTCCTCCCTACTCTTGCTCTACAAAGATCATCGTCGTTTTGCCGCAAAACATCAAATTTGCCTCCGGGGCCGGCGATGCCCTTCCCTCCGAGGTCGTCGCACGGTAGGCTTCGGAATCAACTTAAACAGGACGTATTAAGGCGATGACTTTGAGAATCATCACAGTCGCTGTGTGTCTTCTGGTGGCGGTACCCTGTGCTCAGGCGCAGGAGGAAGGCGAGAACCACTGGTTTCACCGTTCAGACCTGGGAATCAGGATCAACCCGATCGGGGCCTCGGTTTTCTCTGACACCGGATATCGTTTGAACAGAGGTGGCGTCGATGACCCACTCTACAAGGGCGTTCGCTTCGAGATGGGAGCAGCGACAGGTGTGAGCCCAGCCTACCTGTGGGCGGGGCCATTCATCGAGGCCATCCCGTTTGCCTTTTTGAAAGTCCGCGCAAGCTTCCAGCCCCTCTATTACTTCGGGACCTTTGGTGCGATCGCGGAGTTCGACGGGCCCGAAGCAGACTGGAGTCCGGAACGCCTCGATCAAGTCGAAGAGGAAGGCCTGGGTGAAGCCACCGTAGGTTGGCGATTCAACACCGTGATCCGTTTTCAGATCAAGGCCGGACCGGTCGTCGCGCTCGTCGAAAGCGACTACGCCTGGATGAGCATGGATGTCGGCTCCGAGTACTACGAACCGTTCTATGATTTGTTGCTCTCCCCCGAAGATGAGGTGTGGACCGTAACCGCAGCTGGCGGTTACGTGTTTGGCGGCGAATTGGATGATGGCTTTCTGCTGTTGGGCGCGCGCTGGCAGGAACAGACCACGCTCAATACGGATCTAGCCCGCCAAGTCGCTACCCTACTCTGGATCTGGGATATCCCCGAGTCGTTCTGGTCGTGGGGAAATCCACGACTGGTGGGCATTTTTGGCGCCTATCTCGAGGACCAATACCACGAGGGCGAGCTGCTCTTTGCGACCAAGCTCAGCATTTCGCTACCCGACTAGTCCGAAATCTGTCTCACTGTCAGTCGAATTGCCGTCTCATTGTCGCGTTCACCACTTGGCCAAAGGCGAAGACGGTGGCGACCTGCTCCTAGCCCCGACACCCCAATCGAACAGGGCGATTCGCAGCTTTGGTCGTCGAACCGAACAACCGTCCAAGGTCGCGTGAGGACGTGGATCGACAGGTCGACCCTGCCATCCCCAGCCGGTGTCGTGTTTACGTTGATGTGACCAGAAAGGCCGTCGGAAGCCAGCATCAGCGTTCCAGACGCCTCGCGACCTCTAAGCTGCAGGGTGTTTTCTCCCGACAACTGAAGATCGGCGCTTCGCCAGTGCAATTCAATGTATTCGTCGATCTCCCTCAGCGAGAACGCAAAGGCCGGCTCTTCCGGAACTCCGTTAAACTCGTAAGGATGATGTCCATCGGCGCTGACGGATACAGAAACCGAGCCTGCCTCAACCTCCAGCTCACAGGGGCTGACACACCCCCGCTGCACACCTTCCCCAGCGGTCACAGCGACGGTAGAGCCCGCAGGCTCTCCGCTGAAAGACAACACTTGGACCGGGACCAACACAGCGATCTGTTCGAACGTAGTCCCAGGCCCGAGGTCAAACTCGGCGGTTTGGGGTGCGTAGCCTTCGGATTGAAGTACGAATTGACGGACCCCAAAGTCGTCGAACGACAGCTCCGTGGGCGTCGTCCCGATTTGGGCACCGTCTGACCAGATTTCTGCTCCGGCCGGCGTGGAAACGAAGGAGACCGTCGCCGGAAGGGGGCGCAGAAAGACGTGGAACGTCCGTACCCCATCGGGTCCCGGGTTGAGGTCTTCTGGCCGCAAGGTGCTCTCTACGGTCTGATAGCCCTGCAGCGTCGTGGATAGCTGATGGGGCCCTTCCGTCACGTTCTCGAGACTGATCGGCGCGAGACCGACGACTGTGCCATCCAGAGATACTTCGCTCCCGTGAGGCTCGGTGTTGATAGTCACGGAGAAATCGCTTGGAGGCGGGTCCGCCACATTGTTGGGCACGTTCGGCGTGCGCCCATTCCACACAGCCGTCCCGCCGGCGATCACAGCCGCGAGCAATCCGGCGCTCAGTAGTATCTTTAGCTTAGATCCTCCCGAGCCCTGTCCGTCTTCGGGTTGTGCTCTCCTCAGGACGTCATCACCACTTCGCGGTGCCGTCGCCGTTCGTGCGAGGACCTCGTCTCGAATCGGTTTGTCCCCTACCTGAGTTCTCTCGAGACCGTCGCTCGACTGCCCCTCAGCCAGTTCTCGAACTACAGGCCGAATCCACTCTGCCAACTCCTTTTCGGCTCCTGACCAACCCTGTTGGGCTCCAATCTCCGACAGACAGGCCAAGATTTCCTGCACAGACTGCGGACGTTCGTCGCAGTGACGGCGCAGGCAATTCGCCACTAAGGCTGAAATCGCTTCTGGGACCCGTTCCTCGTCGATGGGCGCGTAATCGGCATCCCGAATGGCCGCAACGGTTTCGAGCATATCGCCCGAGAAGGGCCTTTCCCCCAACAGGACCTCGTGGGCGACAATCCCCCACGAAAACACATCGCTCCGGGCATCGACGGGATCGCCATAGGTCTGCTCTGGGGACATGTAGGCGTACTTGCCCTTCATGGCCCCAACCTCGGTCTCGTGATCCGGGATACCGCTCGTCACCAGCCCAAAGTCGGTCAGCTTCACTTCGCCTTCCCGACTCAGGAGGACGTTTCCCGGCGAAACGTCACGGTGAACGAGCTCGAGTGGCTTACCGGATCGGTCCTTCAGTCGGTGGGCGTAGTCTAGCCCTCGGGCTATCCCCATCAGAAGTGCGAATGTCGCTTTGTCCGGAGGCGGTCCCAACGCCTTCAAGGCTGTGCGCAGGTCGACCCCATCGACGTATTCCATCGCAATGAAGTACTCGTCGCCCACCGTGCCGAAGTCGTACACTTGAACGATGTTCTGATGATTGAGGAGTGCGGCTATTCGCGCTTCTCGGTTGAACATCTGGACGAATTCTTGGTCCTGGCTCAGCGTCGGGAGAATCTTCTTGATAACCAGCTGCTTCTCGAATGCGCCCTGCCGGCGAAGTACCGCGAGGTAGATCTCGCCCATACCGCCGGAGCCGATGCGTTCAATCAGGTCGTATGTACCGAACTTTGCCAATCGAGAGGACCCGCTAGTTTGGGGCGAGCTCAGTCACCATCGCCGCCTCCACCACCGTCTTCGCCGTGGGTATCTTCAATCTTCTTACCCTCCTTGGCGGCAGCGCGCTTGAGCCGCTTTCGTCGGGCTCGGCGGTTGTACTTGGGAATGGAGAGTTGTTTTCTGTTCACGCGATCAACTTTCTCCTGCCGCAACAGGATTTCACCGTTGCAGTAGGTGATTGCTGAGTACAGTTCGTCTCTGAGTCGCATGAGGACCGGAAGCACCTGGTGTTGTAGCTGCTCCGCACTCTTGGCCGCTTCCGCTGCGCCTTGCCCCCCCGCCCGGACCTGCTCCTGGAGGCTGCCGATCGCTTGCCTCGCCGCATCGAGTCTCACAGCCACCTTGCCATGCAACCGAGAGAGTTTGCGTTGGATGCGCTCGACGTCCCGGATTTCCTCATAGAGCGCCGCCTCATCGGCACTCAGCATCTTCATCGCCTGGCGGGCCTGGATGTTGTCAGTCAACTTGAGTCCCAAGATGCTCTCGCGATCCGTAGTGGACATCGACTTGACCAAAGCGACCGACTGCGCCCCCTTCTGCTTGATAGCCGCCATCTGGAAGGTGTTTTGCCGTGCTGAGCTCATCAACCATTCTGAAATTGACTGTGGGTCATTTCCCATCTGTCGGAGGACCACATCCAACTCACGCAGCTTGCTGTTGTATAGTTTGACAGGAATCATGAGCTTAATCCCACCTATCCGAGACCAGCTTGCCCAGTTCTCGATACTCGACCTTGGAGGCCTCCTCGAGTAGTTCGGTCGATATTAGAATGTCTCGCTGAGCCGCGATGTAGGCCGCCCTTAGTACCACGTTCTTGATGCTGCCACCCGAGAGTTCGTACACCTCTCCCAGGAGCCCAAAATCGATCTCGGCTTCCTGAGGGGTCTCGGCTGGCAGGAGTTTTCCCCATATCAGCGTTCGGTGCTCCGCCTCGGGAAACGGGAAATCGATCTTGAAATTCAGGCGCCTCTCAAACGCGTCGTCAATCGCGGCCTTCAGGTTGGTCGTCAAAATCACGACGCCGTCAAACCGTTCGATCTCCTGGAGTAGTAGGTTTACCTCCATGTTGGAGTAACGATCTTGTGCGCTCGAGACTTCCACCCGTTTCGAAAACAGGGCATCCGCTTCGTCGAAGAGCAAGATTCCGCGGGCTGCAGTCGCCTCACGGAAGGTCCGCTCCAGATTGCGTTCGGTTTCGCCGACGTATTTGCTGACGATTTTCGGAATCGACGCCCGGTACAACGGGAGTTTTAGTTCACTTGCCAAGACTTCGGCGGACAACGTTTTGCCGGTACCGGGATCACCCCGGAAAAGCATGCAAAGGCCCCGTCCTGTCGACAGTTTCTTACCGAAACCCCACTCCTCGAATAACATCCTACGATTTCGAACCGCGGCGATGATTTCATCCAGTTTGCCGCGCACGTCCTCAGGAACGATCAGATCGTTCAATCCGAGGTTGGTCGGGGTTTCGACTGCAAGTCGCGATAATCTGTGTCGAATCTGTAGGTCTGCAGCGTCCTCGAGGTCGCTCGCCGAGATCGTACCAGCCTTCGAACGGGCGACAGCACTCTGACGGGCCGCGCTGGCGGCGTTGGCGATGTGGCCCCCGGTCAGTTCATAACGCTCAGCTAACCAGGCCGTGTCCACGTCGCTTTCGAGTGACTCCTTGCGCAGGTGGAGGTCCCATAGCGTCTGGCGCAGGTTCCGCGGCGGCACGGTGAGTTCCATCCGTACGGCAACCCGCCGGTCTAGGGCTGGGTCCAGAATGTCCGGCATGTTGGTCGCGAGGATGACGACTTGGTTCTGGCGGTCCAGCAGCTCCAGGAGGCGTAAAACTGTCCTGTCTCCTTGCATGCGGGACTCGTACCAACCCTCGCATTCGTCGAAGAACAGGATACCGTTGACCAGTCTAGCCTGGCGTGACAGCCGTTCCAGCCGAGTTTCGAGTTCGTCCCTGCGCAGCATCCCACCGATCGGATCGACCAGGAGAAGCGGGCGGCCCAGACGCTCAGCCGTCGCGCGCGCTGTGAGCGTTTTGCCCGTGCCGGACGGGCCGGACAGCAGTAAGACTAAACTCCGGTCTCCCTCTGACTGACTGGAGGCCCTTCGAAGGAAGGTATCCAGAAGAGACGAGGTGGCCTCAGGGAGCACGACTTCGCTTAGATCCGGTCCTGCCTCCCAGATACGCGACAGCGAGTCGCGATCGATGCCCCTCACCGGTTGGTCGAGCAACAGCTGAACCGCAGCGGGCGACACACGTACCTCGCTCTCGAGCCAGGTGCGCGACCCAGAGGGCTCGACCTGCACCCAGCCCCCTTCGATCAGATTACCGCCGGGCATCAACAACGGCCGAAACTCGAGCTGCTCGAGCATCGTGGCGGCCGCTAAAAATAAACAAGCTGCCACAGTTGGCCTGGATAGGCTCATCGACTCGGTGACTTCGGAGAACAGTCGAGGAATCCGGACGTCGAGCTCGGGAGCGAGGGCCACGAGTAAAATACGGCGCTCGGGTTCGGACAGATTGGACCAGACGGGTCCGAGCATGTCTTCGGTCTGAGCACCCTTTGCCAGCGAAGAATCGAAGGCAGCCCTGCCCTCTCCATCAGCAAGCGTCTCTAGCGAGTCCACAAACTGAGTCAACCACGAAGCGGCTCGCTCGATTTTAGAGCTTTCGGTCATGTGCCTCGTCGAACAGTAGTATGCTGCGACACTATCAAACTGAGCCCGATTTCAGAAGTGCCGTCGGAAGCAGAGACTAGGCTGGCTCGGTGGGTAATACGGCTCTATTGGTCTACGAAGTCGAAGGCGAGCCGTATGGTGACGGTGCCGTTGCCGTCAGTGGCGCCCGAGAACCGAAGATCTTCGAGGGCATTCTCGACACACTCCTCGAGTTCTTCGTTTTGAACGCTCGAATGAATGCGTTGCGTATTGCCAACTCGTCCGCGCCCGTCGACGCTGAGCTCGTAGAACATCGTCCCCACTCTGACGAATTGGTCGCGGCCCATCCGACGTGTATAGCAGCGCTCGATCGTCGAGAGCCCTGATGCCACGGCTGCCGAGGTCGTCTCTTGTGCGCTATCTTCGAGCCCATTAGCAGAAGCAGCCTGCACGGTCACCCGACCGCTGCGGTCGAGTGAACGGGGTCGAGCCTCGACCGAAGCAAGCAAATCACCCGTGGCGGATACGACGTGGATTTTGCCAACGCCTCCCACGAAAACTTCCGGTGTTCCGTCGCCGTTGAGGTCGCCGACGGCGGCACTGTACAGCTCACTCTCGTCGATCGCTGTCGTTCCGAGAGTAGCCCCCGAATCGTCGAGCAAGGTCAGTGTTCCACCCGAGAACATCATCTTATCGTCGCGCTGCCCGTCACCATCGATGTCGAACATCCGCCCGCCCGAGAAAATCTCTTGGGCGTCAGCCGCATATTGTTCGTATGGATCGCCGGCCGAGCTATAAGTGGGGTTGTCCGGAACCTCCTGCACCGTCTCATCGTTTCCGAGATCAACTAGAAGCCACCCGTCGCTGGTCTCGCAACCAAACTCCAACTGCTCGTCGCCGTCGACATCCTGGGCGTGGCACCCGGTGATTCGCCTTCCCGTGACGCTATACTCCCAGAGAAACTGTCCGTCATAGAACCAGGCACTGAGCGTGTTCCGGTTGCGGCAGAAGACCTCTGAGTTGCTGTCGTCGAGGATGTTTCCGAGGAAAAAGTCATCGCAGCCGTCCAGCATGCCGAAGTAGGGGTCGCCGCCCTGATCAAGCACGAAACTCGGGTTCCCGGCGTAGACAAACTCGTTCTTCCTGTCGCCATCGATGTCCGTCACCCACAGAAACGGACGACCCTCTGCACCGGCACTCCTAAAGGCGCGGAAGTTGCCCAGATCTTCTCCGAGGAAAACCATCCCTTGATTGGATGCCCCCATCACGACCTTCCGTTCGCCGGAGTCCTGGAACTCTAAGGCAATGATGGCGCCGTTCGGCGCCGCACTGGCGGTCGCTCCGGTGGCGAGCAAGACTCCCAGAAAGAGACTAGTAAATGCTGCTTTCCTAATCATGGTCACACTTCCCGCTCAGTTACTGAGCCTTAGTTGCCCCGAGGAGCCGCGCGCTCTCTGTTTGACGCGCTTCCCTCGTGGGAATTCTCCACTAGTTTAGGCGCCTGATTCTTATACCCGCTCAGTAGATAGTGTCAACGTCGGCTGCGGGCGGAATTCCACTGCTTGACAAGAAGAACGTGGGTGCATTTATAAGCTGGCCGACGGTCGGGGTAGCGCGAATGGGTCAAAATGGAATCCATGTCTCACAAAACCTATCAACATCAAAGAGTTAGGCGATGACTTCTAACCCAGTGATCCGAGCCCCCCGGGGGGCCTCTCGCACGTGCAAAGGTTGGGTCCAGGAAGCGGCGAAACGCATGCTGATGAACAACCTCGATCCCGAGGTCGCTGAGCGGCCGCAGGACCTGGTCGTGTACGGTGGAACCGGGAAAGCTGCCCGCAGTTGGCCGGACTTTCATCGGATAGTCGCAGCCTTGGAACGCCTAGAAAATGACGAAACCCTTCTGATTCAATCGGGACGGGCCGTCGGCGTCCTGAAGAGTCACGAAGAAGCGCCGCGAGTCATTCTAGCCAACAGCCTGCTCGTCCCCGCCTGGGGCACCTGGGATCATTTCAGGCGCTATGAGCAAATGGGGCTGACGATGTACGGCCAGATGACGGCTGGAAGTTGGATCTACATCGGCACCCAGGGCATCCTTCAAGGGACCTATGAGACCTTTTCTGCGGCAGCCGCCAAACACTTCGACGGCTCGTTGCTGGGGAAGTGGATTCTGTCGGCCGGCCTCGGTGGGATGGGTGGTGCCCAGCCCCTCGCCGCAACGATGAATGACGCCTGTTTCCTGGGCGTCGAGGTCGACCCCGACCGCGTAGCAAAGCGAATTGAGACAAGATACCTCGACCGCTATACCGAATCGCTCGATGAGGCATTGGACTGGATCGACAGCGCTATCAAGAGCGGTGAAGTCATTTCGGTCGGTCTGGTAGGCAACGCCGCTGAAGTTTACCCCGAGATTCTGCGTCGTGGGATCGTGCCCGATATGGTCACCGATCAGACCTCAGCTCATGATCCACTCAACGGATACGTGCCGCCCGTCATATCACTCGACGCGGCCATCGACCTGCGGTCGACCAACCCCCGAGAGTACGAGCGCAGGGCGCTGGATGGTATCGCCCGACACGTCGAGGCCATGATCGGCTTCCAGGATGCGGGTTCAACCGTCTTCGACTACGGCAACAATATTCGCCAATTTGCCCTCGACCAAGGCGTCGAGCGCGCCTTTGATATTCAGGGCTTCATCCCTCTCTTCATTCGACCACTATTCTGTGAGGGGAAAGGTCCCTTCCGCTGGGCTGCTCTGTCGGGGAACCCGGACGACATCAGAAAGACTGACGAACAGATTCTCGAGGCCTTTCCTAACGACCGTGCCCTGGCCCGATGGATCCGACTGGCTCAAGACCGAGTCCAGTTTCAGGGACTTCCGGCGAGAATCTGCTGGCTTGGATACGGCGAACGGGCCGAGGCCGGTGAGCGCTTCAACCGACTGGTCCAGAAAGGCAAGGTGGACGCGCCTATCGTAATAGGAAGGGACCATCTCGACTGTGGAAGTGTCGCCAGCCCGAACCGCGAGACCGAAGGTATGAAGGACGGCTCGGATGCGATCGCCGACTGGCCCATTCTGAACGCCTTGATCAACGCGATCAACGGCGCAGCCTGGGTGAGTGTTCACCACGGTGGCGGCGTGGGCATTGGCTACAGTATCCACTCCGGGATGGTCGCGCTGGCCGACGGAACCGAGCAAGCCTCGAGGCGATTGTCGCGCGTTCTGACATCCGATCCGGGAATGGGCGTCATCCGCCACGTTGATGCTGGCTACGAGCGCGCAATCGAGGTCGCCCACGAACGCGACGTCGATGTCCCCGGACTGACCCGCGAGGGCGGAAACTGAACTATGCCTGAGCACACGAACATGCCCGATTCCTCGAGTTCGAGTGGGAGCTTTGTAGTCACAGCCCGCGAGCTGCTAACCATGTCCGGTACATACGGGGTTGGCTGCGTCGAAAACGGCGCTGTGCTCGTCACAGACGGACAAATCGAGTGGGTCGGTACACAAACCGAACTTCCTGAAGCAGCACGGCAATTGACTCGGGTCGAGGCCGGAATCGTCCTCCCCGCTTTTGTCGAGTGCCACACCCATGCACTCTTCGCCGGAGATCGGTACGACGAGTTCGCGATTCGAAACCAGGGCGGCTCCTACGCCGAGATCCTCGAATCGGGGGGCGGAATCTTGTCGACCGTCGAGGCCACACGGAAGGCCTCCGACGACGAACTCTTCGAGAGCCTCACTCTGCGTCTCGATCGCTTCGCCAAAGCCGGCTGCGCAGTCGTCGAAGTTAAGACCGGGTACGGCCTGAGCCACGAACAGGAGCTGCGCCACCTGTCGGTTATCAAGCGCTGCGCCGAGGCAAGTCCGATCAAAGTGGTGGCGACTTATCTGGGCGCGCATGCGATTCCCCCTGAGTACAGGGAGAATCGAGAGGGCTATATCTCGGAGATTTGTGAGCGCACCATTCCCGAGGTCGCGGAGCAGCAACTCGCTTCCGCTGTGGATGTCTTTTGCGACCGAGGGGCGTTCACCGCCGACGAGTCCTATAGAATTCTCAGAGCAGCACAGGCGAACGGCCTGCGGGTACGTATCCACACAGATGAACTCAGTGCCTCAGGCGGCTGCAAGGTGGCTGCCGCGACGGGAGCTTGCTCGGCCGATCATCTCGAATATGCCTCTGAGGATGATTGGAAAGCACTGCTCGAGGCCGATGTCGCTGGGGTCCTTCTTCCGGGGGTCACAGTCTTTCTTGACGCAGAAAAGCGACCGGAAGCGCGAAAAATGGTCGACGCGGGCATTCGCGTGGCCCTTTCGACCGACTACAACCCAGGTAGTTCTCACACCCAAAACCTGCTGCTGATGGCGACGCTCGGTTGCTCTCTCTACAAGCTCACACCAGCCGAGGCGCTGAGGGCGGTGACTCGAGTCCCCGCTGAAATTCTTGGTGTCGGGGACCGGTATGGCCGAATTGCTGTCGGCATGGAAGCAAAGTTTGTCACGTCGAGCTTGCCGAGTTGGCGAGCCCTACCCTACCATATGGCCCCATTGGAACCGCTTGGGCGGGTTGGTTTCGAGGACCGGTGAAAGCACCGAAAGCGCGCCGAGGGCCTTGCATTAGGCCCCGGGCGGTCTTAGATCCCAATTCGCCACAAATTTTGCGACGAGGATACTGAATGGCTCAACTTGTCGATTTCCCGTGTATTCCGAATACAAAGCCTGGTGACTACCAAGGTGTCGTCAACGGCCTCCTAGCTCATATCGCTCGCGAGGAGCCTGATTACCGGGAACTCAAGCGATACATGCGGTCCCGATCGATCTTCGATAAGGACTCGGCAGACCAACTGTTCAAGTTTCTTGGGATTTCTGCTGGGAAAGGAAAGTCGACAACCCTCAACTCGATCGGGAGGACGTTGCTCGACGCGGACGAGGACCTCGAGTGGAAAAAGACGCTCTTCCTCAACATCGCCAAGCAGAACGAGATTCTCATCAAGTACGTCTTCGATGGATTGACTGAACGCCTCTACAGCGTCAACGAGATGTACCGTGTAATCACCAGCTATGTGTATCCAGGCAAGGTGATCACCCTCAACAACTTCAAAAACTGGATGGCGTGGATCGAAGCCACGGCCATGATCAAGTACATCGGCATTCGGTGGGGTCCCGCACCGCTGACTAAAGAAGTGAATGAGTACCTCTTGGGCATCGATGTCGAGGACCTCCTCGAAGACGAAGCCGAGGAGGATCTGGACGACCTCGATTTCGATCTCGATATGTCGCCCGAGCCCGATCCTGCCGAGCTGGCCGCCCCGGATCCACCTGCGTCTCAGAGTGCCGAAGAGGTGCCGGATATGCCACCCGGAGGCCTCCCCGATTTTGACGACGACGACGACGAACCGGTCGCCCGCCCTACGGGACCAGCTGTAGCCGGCCAGCCCATCGCTGCGATGCCGACCTACACGGCTCGGCTAACCCTCCGTTCTGTCGCAGAGATAGAGGAGGTTCAGAAGGTCCTCGAACTCGACCATCAGGGTGCCGAGTTGGCTGAGCGAGTCACAGCACTCGATGAGGCTGAAATCGCGCATAACCTCGAAGGGTTCGAGGGACTGGTTCAGAACGACCCAGAGCGTAATCCTCTGCGCCTGAGCGACTTTGGGCTTGATCCCGGCGACTACACAAAGCGCGGCAAGAAGAACAAAAAAGGGTTCTTTGTCTACAGAGCATTGGTTGCAGCTAGCTGCGCATATCGCCCAGCCGCGAGTAGCGGGTCCGGTATCGGACCGTCGTTCGTATCGACAAGCCGCTTCAATGCACTCGTTGAATCGGGTGCGCTAGAAGCGCATTACAGTGAACAACAGTCGATCGACGAGGTCATCGCTGCACTGGTTGCATCCGGCCACGGCAGTCGTTTGGACGTGCTTGCGCTGGCACCGTTCATGTCCTTGGCACGACAGGCCCTCCTGGACTCCGATGACTGGGTGTCCAAGCTCGAGAAAAAGAAGAACGAAAAGACCTTCTGGGAGGAAATCTACCAACGGCTTCACTGCGGTGTGTTTACGATCGAACTCGTGTGGTTGGTGAGAGAATTCAAACGAGCCGGTCTGTGGAAACAGGACTTCCTGGATCAAACCCTGTGCGTTCCCGACCAGGCCTCCATGGACACTGCTTTCCGGCTCGGCCTGCTCCCCTCGCCTTACTTGAACGGTATGCCTTCCACATTGTATGCCGCCCGAATCCTCACCGGGTTCTTAGGTGACCAGGAAGGCCTCGAAGAGGCGCTGCACTATTTTGCTGACCAAATGGGATGCAACTTCGCGTGCCCACAACGAAAAACCTGTACCTACTACTGCAGGGAACGGCTTCGTCGCTAGGCGGTGGAAACGACTCTGAAAGAACGGCTGAGCGCAGCCAGGAAACGGAAACGCCCCGAACCTGACGATGAACGCGACCGTTGTAACTTGCTTGTGGTGAGTGACAATCACCTGGGCGAGTACATCAAAGAGCACGCCCGGATCGACTATCTGAAGCGGTCGGCGGAGATCGACCGAGACTTCTGCAACTTCCTCGAATACTACGCAGCCAACAGGCATTCAGATGTGCCTTGGCGCCTCATCATTAACGGTGACTTCGTCGACTTCTTGACGGTAACCGTCATGCCCTCCGAAAGCGCACAGGAGAGCGCTCCTAACCTGCAATTAGATGAGGAGGAGCGGCTCTATGGTCTCGACTCCGACGAAGACAAAGTCGTCTGGAAGCTGCACCGCATACTAGAGCGCCACAGCATGGCATTCACCTACCTGGCGGACTTCGTTGGCAAGGGCAACTACCTCGATTTGCTCCCAGGAAACCACGACGCTGAGTTCTTCTGGCCGATCGCGAAAGAGGCTTTCGTCGATGCGTTGGTCGAGATATTTTTCGGAACCGAAGATGTGGTGGGCCAATCGGAGACGGCCTTTAGGTCGCGTATCAGTTGGCACGAGTGGTTTCTTCATCTCCCTGGCCGGCTGTTCATTGAACACGGTAACCAATACGACGACTTCTCTAGCTTTGAGTATCGACTGTGTCCCGTGCTACCTTTCCGCGCGGGCGACCTGACCATGCCTGCCAGCCATATGGCGATTCACTACTTCGTGAATCACATGGACGGCTTCAGGACCCACAACAAAGACAATTGGACGCTCATCGACTTCCTACGCTGGATGCTCGAGCAGGGCGCCGGACAGATTCGTTTCGTGCTCCGAAGTTACGTCCAGCTCGCCCGTCGCGTGATTCGCTATTCCAAGCAGATCCAGAAAGCCGAACAATTCGAGGTGAAATCCACCCACGAAAAACGGCTCGCTGAGGAGGCGCAGCGATACGACCTCGACCTCGAGGTCGCAAAGAAAATTGATGCCCTTCGCAACAGTCCAATTCATGGAACCACTGCAGGCGCCTATCTGACGACCTCGGTCGATATCTGGGGCTACCTACTGGCCTACTGCGTCGCACTGGTTGTCGTCCTTGCCCTGCCCGGCTGGCTGGCCAAAGGCGTCGGGTTGGGAATCTGGGTTGGAGCCGTCATCTGGAGAGAACATGTGTTTTCCGGCCTCCGTAAACTGCTGTTCGGTCGGGCTGTAACCGCTGTCGTGGCGCCCAAGCTGACCGAAGCAGCCGGGGGCTTGGGGAAACTGTTGGACGTTCGCTATATCGTCATGGGTCACACGCACAAACCCATGGTGAAGAAGGTCCGAAACGATCCCCCGTGCTGGTACATCAACTCTGGATCGTGGCTGGCACCTGAAGAGAAAGAACGCCACCACGGCGGCTGTCGCTCTCCCCTAACCTACGCGACCATGACCTTCGACTCGGCTGGGGAACATCAGCTCTGGCGTTGGTGTCAACGGGACAATCAACCCGAGAAGTACAACGCTCGATTGGGATCGGAGGCCGAGCCTGCGGAACGGACGCGTTATAATCCTGGAAGAGCTACAGCCGAGCTCGAGGCCCAGCCCACACCGAAGCGTAGTACGAAGAAGACGAAAACAGACACCAACACGCGCCCATCGTTGCGGAAGCGGCGCTACTAGGCCTCTTGCTGCTCGCCTTTGGAGATACCGCCCAGACTGTTGAGTGCGACCACCAGCACAATGCCCGCTACGCAGGCAACGATCGCCGATACGACACCACCGCCGAAGCCATCTGGAAGCACGTTGGCGCCTTCAGCCTGAAAAGGCCACAGCCGTCGCAAACAGCCAATCATCAACCCGGTCATAGCGGCTAATGTGCCGGAGTAGTACCGCTTGAACAGCCAGCTGAGCACTCGGGTGAAGGAGAGTAAACCGATTAGAGCCCCGGTGCAGAACAACCCCACATAGATGATGTGGTCGGTTGTGAGCGACAAGTGGATCATCCCTTTGATGAACCCTTTGAGGGCGTTGAGCATGAAGAAGTAGCTACCCAAGGCGAGTAGAAGAAAACTGCCACTCACTCCAGGAAGCACCATCGCGCAGATCGCGATCAGCCCACACAGAAAGATGAACAGATAAGGGGGCTTGGGCACAGAAAGCGTCATCCCCTCGGGAAGAACGATGTCGTTGATGGCTGTATGGCGAGGATCCTCGGAACGTGAAAACGCCAGCAGTTCCTCGGCGGAGTACTCAGTTTGCAGAGCAAGCGCTTCCAGGGCCTCCTCGTTGGCGTCGAGGGCGAGAAGTTGCGCGGGCGTCAACGCGGAAGGTGCGTTGAGGGCGAGTTCTTCGACGGTTTCGCCGTTGGCCACCACCTCTTCTACTTCCCAGCCATCATTCTGGCCACCAGAGAGCCCTACCAGCAGGTAGGCGCCGACCGCGAAGATCACGCCTACCACAGCTTGCGAAGCGCCGCGCGCTTTCATCATTTTGTATGGAACCGCCACCGACGCGAAGACCAACCCGAAGAAGAAGGCCCTCATCAAGATTGGATGCTCAATCATCAGTTCGGGGATGAACTTGCTTCCAACTACAAACGCGGCCCCGATGCCGATGACCAAGGGTACTAGGAAACCCAAGTCCATGGTGGAGAGCGCCGTTCGAACCGCCTGCCAACGGTCCTTTTTGAAGCCCGAAGTAATCCACTTGAACAGCGGTTTGACGAAACCCAGATTGAGTCCGCGAATCGACTCGATGAACCGTACGTATATTCCGAGAAGCATCGCCATCGTGCCCCCGCTAACACCCGGAATCACGTCGGCCGCTCCCATGCAGAGGCCACGCACGATCATCTTAGTCCGCTCGAATCTTACCATCTGGATGCTCCGCATACTGTTGCCCGGCCCAATCAGACAGAAGGCCGTAACGGCGGCGCACTATAGGTGAAGGCCCGTTCGAATCGAAGCCTTTTAGGGAGTCTGGCCGGTTTGAGTTTCGGAAACCACCTCAGACGCCGATGTTTGACACAGGTTATTGAGCGAGCACTCTATGGTGGCTCGGAAGGCGGGAGGGAGGAATGCAACCTGACGGATGCGTAATCTTCAGTGCAACGAAGTTCCGTGATCGCGAGAATCTAGGTAGCCAAGTGACGGGCTGGATCAGGAAAAACCCTGACAAAACCATCATTTCGACAGACGTCAGACAGAGCAGTGACAGCGAGTTTCACTGCCTTTCGATTGTCATTTGGTTCCGAGAAAAGCCGGGTTAGGCTATTCGACGTCGCAGAGGGCTGTTGGGGCGCAGAAGCCATCGCAGCACACGTCCGAGCCTTCGCAGCTGTTTCCGCAGCGTCCGCAATGTGTCGTGCTGGCAGTCAAATCGGTGCAAGCACCTCCGCAACAGAAGACACCTTCACCAGAGCACTCGTTTCCGCACGTACCGCAGTTCAGCTCGTCGGTATCTCGATCGACGCAGCCTCCGCCACAACAATCTGGATTGTCAGCTGTACAGCTCTGTCCGCACTCTCCGCAGTTCTCGTCGATACCAGCGTCGACAACGTCGTCGCGGTCAACGTCGACGCACGCCCCATCACCCGCGTCGTTCTCGCAGCAGGATGGTGTCGTACCCGCACTGCAGACGGTACCGCACTCGCCACAGTTGTTGATATCGAGGACTGTATCGACACACACTCCGATCGAAGAACCTGGATCACAACAGGTCTTGTCGCCGTCTGAAGAGCAAGTAACTCCGCATCCTCCGCAATTGCCTTCGAGGGAGACGTCGACACAGGAGAAGCTTTCGCCGCTTCCACAACATTCACCGGTGCATGGATTGTCGCACTCACCGCAGTGGCTGGCATCGTCTTTGGCGACGCAGTTTCCACCGCAACACTGCTCGGTCGCAGAGCATACTTCCCCGCAGGCGCCGCAGTTGTTTTCGTCGGTGTCGAAGTCGACGCACGCTCCGGTGAACAATCCTCCGCCAGCAGCGAGTGGACAGCATTCGCTGAGCGCTGCGTCACCGTTGTCTGCGCAGTCTTCGCCACATGCGCCGCAGTGTTCGCTGTCACGAGTGAGATCGATACAGGTCCCTCCCCCGTCGTCGCAGCAGGTGGTGGCACTTGGGTCGCCACCGTCGGGGCAGTCATTCCCGCATGAGCCGCAGTGAAGTGGATCGTCTCGTGTGTCGACGCAGACTGAGTCACAACACGAGGTTGCGCCGGAGTCCGCTCCGTCAGGGCAGTCGTTCCCGCAGGCGCCGCAATGGTCGTCATTTTCTTCCGTATCGACGTCGTCGTCCACGTCGTCGTTGCAGTCATCATCGAGATCGTTGCAGAGCTCGTCGCTCGTCGCACTTGGGACACAGACGAGTTCGTCATCGTCGCATCTCAGTTGTCCCTGCTGGCAGACACCAAACACGTCCTCGCCACCGAATGATGTCACTCGGCAGTCATCGTTTAGGCCGGGAATGTTATCTACAATTCCATCGCAGTTGTCGTCGCCGGTACCAGCACCCTCAGTCTGATTGGTGCATGTCTCGGCTGTAGGCTCAACGACGGAGACACACTCGAGGTCACCTCCCACACACCGTTTGGTACCGACACGGCACTCGCCTAACTCGTCTGTGACCGTACAGAAGTCTCCAAAGCCGGGAATGTCTGAGACGGTGTTGTTACCGTCACAGTCGTTATCCACCCCAGGATTGGAGCAGGTTTCCTCTCCGGGGAGCACTTCGTCTTGGCAGGTGGCTTCGAAGAGCGCGTCCTCTCCGCACTCCTGATACCCCAACCGACAGGGCTGAAAGTCGGTGGGTGTTCGATCCTCTTGCGTGTAGCAATCGCGCCGTTCGCCCGGCAGACAAGTGCACGCCTCATCGAGGAAGCCGTCGCAGTCATTGTCGAGGCCATCGCAGCGCAGCTCGAAGTTCCCCTCGGTTTCGGCGTCTTCGTCTACCGGAACCACCTCGTCGACACAGGTTTCATCAAACGTACCTTCGCCACCTTCAACGCAGTGCTCCAACCCGGTGGTGCAGGGTGCTCCGTCGACGTCTAGGGATGGGTCATCAACACCGAGAGAGTAACAAGTTCGGGTGATTCCTTCGTCGACTGTCCCGTCGCAGTCGTTGTCGAGACCGTCGCAGGACAGCTCGTCGTCCACCTCGAAGTCGTCACCGTAGGAATCGTTGTTACACTCGACCGGACTCCCATCTTCGCAGGTCCTGTGGGAGCCCGTGCAGACTCCCGCGGTCAAAGGACACGGATCAGCGACAAAGTCGTCGTCATCGTCGTCAGTGAGGTCGTCACAGTCATTGTCGAGACCGTCACAGGTTTCGGCGTTACCTGGAAAGACGCTGGCGTCAAAGTCGTTGCAGTCGATCAGTTCAGCTTCGCAATCGTCACCGGCAAAGACGAGGTCCCCATCGAAGTCCTCGCACGGGTCGGGTTCCTCGTCTACCTCCTGGACGTCCCCATCCTCGCCGACCTCCTGCTCGTTGAGCAGCCCTTGGCAGAACCCCTCAATACAGCGAAAGCCGCCCGCACAATCGTCGTCCGACTCACAGACTCTGGAGCTCAGCTCGTCGGTGTTGAAGCTACACGCCACCAAAAACGAGAGGCATATAACCAGAAGATTGCGAATCAAATGGCTGTTCATCAGAAGCTGAAATCCAATGTTACGGCGTTACCTGAGAAACCCACGTTCACACCCGTATCCGTATCGTTACTGGGCTCATCACTGTCACCCTCAACGAAAAACAGAATCACTGACGCTACGAGCGCCGCCCCGCCCACGCCTAGAAAGACGTTCGCCAGTAACGCGTTGCGCTCGCCTTCGTCCTGTAGACTGTCGAGATGTTCGAAGTCCAGGCGGACCGCTTGTGCGCTCCGGTCATAGTCGTCTTGGTTGCCCTGCGACAGGAGCGCAAAAGCAACCCCCGTACCGGTCAGGAGCACACCGGACCCCAATGACAGCCAGGTCCAGAGTAATCCCGAAGTCTGCTCAATCTCTTCGACGAGTGGAACCATCTCAATAGTGACAGTAGAGGCTTCGACGTCCACTACCACCACCTCTCGGTGCTCGAAATACTCAGGGTGAGTCACGAGAACGACGTGCGGACCGAGTTCGACCCCGGTCATCATGATCGGTGAGGTGCCGCCAACCGGCTGGGTATCGAATTCAAACTCGGCGTCGGCCGGTGTGAAGACGACACGCAACTGGCCGACCGGACCAAAAACCACGCCTCGAGCAAGGGTCGGCATCAATCGCTGAAACTCCGTCAGCTCCCCTTCCACGGCTTTGGTAAAGCGATAGGACTCGGCTGCGTCGGCGACGCTCCACAGGGTCAATTCTACGAGGAAAGCGTCTGAGGAGCCGCCAACCTCTCCATACAAAATGTAGTCTGTTTCGAGAATCTCGCCGATCAACGACAGACACTCAGTCTGGCTATCTGTACAGCCGATCGCTTGCGCGAGGTCGGGGAGTGTTTGGGCAGGAAGATCGGCCAAGGTGTAGCTCGGATGCTCGGAAACCGCGGCGCCCATGTGTTCGAAAAGCTCGGTGGCAACACTCTCGTCAACCCGAAACCGCTCGGGAAGAAGTACCGTCACCGACTCACTGGCGTCTACAGACACTGCCGACGACGCCAAACTGCCCACAAACAGCGCAGCGATGATGAGGATTCGCATCGGGGTTCCAATCCTGGGTCAAACCGTGGCCTGAGCGTAACAGCAGGGCCTGTTTGATGTCAACGAGACGAGCACTACCGAAGTCAACCGCCTGCCTCAGGACTTGATCGAGGCCAACGTCGTCTGCGGGCCTGCAGAGACTCACGTAGGCGGAAGCCAGTTAGTTTGCGCTCGTTCGAGGCAGACTGGGGCGATGGGTTGACTAGGAGCCCGTCGCGTATAACGCCCCGGACTCCAGCCGTTAGCTTTTAG
>CAZDBH010000100.1:0-19458 GCA_964503485.1 uncultured Bradymonadales bacterium
CTAGTCCGTAGTCTTCGTCTGCTGACGTAAGGACGCCATCGACTATGCCGTTGTTGTCGAGGTCACCAAAGGCCGAGCCATGGGATACGCCATTGAGGAACGGTATCGTCTGCACCCGAAAGTCCGAGAGCTTCCACTGACCGATTCGAGCTTGTGCCGTGTCAGCGACCGAGAGAATGTCGTCACTCACGTCGTGGTCATAGACCTCTTGCCAGAGATTGACGATTTGATAGGACCCTAAGCCTGTGTCGCCGGACGGACTGATGAGAACCATCATCGCAGGTGTACCGGACAAGCTCTTGAAGCCAACAATGACTTCGTTGCCTGGAATCATCGGCAGATAGTCGGCGACGCTCACGCTTCGGAATCCGCCCTCGCTGTCGTCGTACCAGTCGCTCTTGTTGTTAAACGTCCCGTTACCTACGCCCTGATAGGCGTCGACGTCCCAGCTACCCTCCGCGACCATAAGGACGTCGGGTTCCCCGTCCATCGTGATGTCCCCGAGGGCGATCTGAGCGTCAGTCCAGTCATCGTCACAGTTGTCGAAATCGGCTGAGCTGGTGGTGCCTTCGCAGTGGTACAGGTCTCCTCCGACGTTGAGTGCGGTGCCTCCCATATACGTTGCGAAGCCGTCGTTGGTGGCGATTGCGATGTCCAATGTGTTTGTTCCCCCATCGAGATCGCCAGCATCGATACTGAAAAAGTAGAGGCCCCCGGGTGCAGTTTCTGTGTGGACTGACGTAAAGGAACCAGAGCCATTGTTCTCGAACAGGACGAGCCGGGACGGGTCAATTCGACCAGGGTCATAAGAGGTGGCGGCAATGTCGGGGCCGTTGGCCGCGTCCATGTCGACAACCGCGAGACCGCGCACAGCGTTGTCGGTGAAGACAAGATGGTCTGTCTGGTTGCCGACGGGGTAGCCGCCGGCACCGTCATTCAACAAGACACTAATGTAGCCGCCACCGTCTTCGTACGAGATCACGAGGTCGGGGTAGCTACCGGCATCGAGGTAGGCTGCTCTAACGACCGTGGGGTTCGCCTTGTAGCAGTCGGCCTGGTTGGGATAACCACTGCAATCGGTGCCTTCAGCGCCGTTTAGGTTGACGGTCGAGCCGTAGCTCAAGTTGTTCGAACCGTCGTTTGTGTAGATGTCGAAGCGGGCGAAATAGTCGGGGCTATCGAAGTAGTCGTAGGTCACGATGAGGTCCTCATCGCCGTCGTTGTCGACGTCCACGTAGCGAACGGCCTGCGGCTCTTCGCCGCCATTCGTGTTGAGTTCCGCCATTATCGGCTCTACGTAATCTGAATCGAGAATAGACATGCACCACCCGAAGTCGCGGTCGAGGGTGTATCCCGGATCGCACTCTGGTGAGGGATCCTCAGCGTTCGGCAAACCGTCCTCATCCATGTCGTCGTCGCAAGCGTTTCCGATCATGTCCATATCAAAATTGGCCTGGTCGAAGTTCGGTACGTCGACGCAGTTGTCGACAGAATCGACGATGAGGTCGCCATCTGTATCGAGGCCGCAGCTCGGGGAGTTGCAGGCGTAACCGGGGGCGCAGTCCGCGTGGACCGTGCAAGAGCAGTTGTCGACACCCATGCCCGGCAACGCGATGTTCTCGCAACGAGGGCTGCACGTCCGTCGTAGTTCGACGAGGCCCAGGTCGTCCCAGTTGTCCGGCGTCAGAAGATAATCAGTGGTGCAGGCGCTGTTGTCGTTGCAGAACTCGTTGCCGGCGTTCTGGCCGGGGCAGCGGTCAGCGCCCCTTCCGTCGCAGTTCTCGCCACCATCTCGGATGTTGTCTCCGCAGACGTTGGTGCAATCGGACTCATTGAAGACATCTTCGAAGGCCGAGCAGCTGAGGTCATTGGGCAGGACTCCGTTGGGGTACATCTTGTCCAGATCGCAAACATCACCGACTCCGTCACTATCACCGTCCCATTGACCTGGGTTGTAGTGGATTGGACAGTTGTCGGGTCCTGGCCCGCCATCTCCCATACAGTACCCGTCTCCGTCGGCGTCGTTCGCGGGATCGTCGGGACATCGGTCGGCAAAGTCGTAGATACCATCGAGGTCCGTGTCGGATGCGACCGTTCCGTGACCCCAGACCACTTCGCATAGGACTGCCAGCCAGGCCGTGCAATTGGAGTCAGTCCAATAGCCGTCAGAGTCGTCACTTACTTCGACGCAGTTCTGTGACACGTCGTTGAGAGGCGGAGTTGCCCAGTTGGTGTAGGAAACTTCAAGGCCGGTGGCTGATGCAACCCAGGTTTCTTCGCTGACGATATCGGTGGTTCCGATCCAGACCGGTGCCGAAACGACGCCACTGTCCCAAATGTTGGTCCATTCGTCGGCATCTTCGATCAGTGCCGGAGTGTAACCCATGCTTTCGCAGAAGGCCTTCTGGTCCGCCCACGTTCCAGTCATCCCCCTGAAAGCGTAAGTCCGGCCGTTGGTGGTAAAAACAGTGGCATTGGAGCAAACGTTGCGACCGTCAACCACGCCGTCGACGTCGGCAAAGCCATCACAGGCTCTGAACGCCGTACAACTCGGGCCCGTGTCGACTGACGTTTCATCGCCATCTCGGACGCCATTTCGACAGGAGAACTCACAGCCCTCGCCGTGAATGCCGAGCGCACACTCGCATTCACCCGTACCTTGGACGCCGTCGTCGCAGGATCCACGTAAAACCCCACCACAGGCTTGAGAATCGAACTGATTGCATGCGCCGGCACATCCCGGGCCGAAGGTACCCGCGCCGCAGGTCTGATCGCAGAGTTCGTTGGTGCAGGACCCGCTGATGCAGTCGTCGTCGTGGCTGCAGTCCTCCCCGTCGCCGAACAGACTGCATCGGTTGTCGATGATTCCATCGCAGTTGTTGTCAATGCTGTCCAAACAGTTCTCTTGGACCCGCTCGACAAGAAACCCTGTAAAGGTGTATGCGGCGGCGTCACCGGCTTTGAAGGTCCACATTACCGTGTATTCGTCGTCGTCTTCTTCATCCCCTGCCGCGGCCAGCGGGCCGTAGTAGAAAAGGCCGTACTCTGTGGTCAGGGGTGTACCACCACCAGTCGGCGGATCGACCCAACCATTGCCTCCGGTTGCCTTTGAGTGCGCTGTCTGGAGCACTGTACCGGTGAAGTCGTCGAGCTGTGCGAAAACCGGGGCCAATGGACGATCGTAGAAATTCCGAACCGTGACGTGCGATCCAGTGACACCGTTCAAATCCCACATATCGGTCTCACCCACCATGCCGGTTTCTGTGTTGGTCGGCGGCAGATTCTCGCGACAATCTTCGGCATTGAAACATACACTGCCCTGCTCGGTGTGTATTTGTACGGTGTCGGGGGGATTCGTGTTTTCGTCGCCGTCAGCGGCCGCAGTCACGGAACAGTTGAGGCCCTGCCCGATTGTTGCGTACCCAGGATTGGGAGCGCTTTCTAGGTATTCGGGTTCCTCCACCATCCAGATGTCGAACGTCCCCAGTTCGGGGTCAACGTATCCTTCGAAACGGCCAATTGTGCGGAAGCTGTAGGCGCCATCCGCTGGCATGTCTTCGTAATCAACGCTCGCGACGACCGGTTGTTGGTGGTCCGGTTCGGTTAGTCCGAACTCTTCGGTGCATGCACTGAAGAGTTCCACGGTCAGAAGCAGACCAATGGCCAAGGCCGTAGTTACCTTAGTTTGATTGAACATTTCGCTGAGCTCCGCAAGACCGTGACAGAAAACGATTCCCGTTTTTTCAAACGACATGCTGTTCTCCAACCCTGAATATTCCGCGTGGTTTTGCTGCAGATTATCTCCCAGTGAGTGCAGACGGGGTCGCCGTTCCAATCGGCTCGTCCGCGGTGCTGGAGTTGGCGTTACCCAGCCGCTATACTGACCGGACGTCAGAATGCTGCGTGGTTGCGAAAACTGTTGGGACGGGTGCCAAGGCCTGTTTCGGCTCAAAGTTGAATTCGAAACTGCGAGATACGCCGCAACGAATGGGGGGCCGGGCGCTGACAATGCGCATTTGCCTAATCGGACAGAGTGACCTACCTGACCTCAGGCGAAGGCTGGAGGCAGCCGAGACACGGGTCGACTACCTAGGAGAGGCCGAACTGGGTCTCGACTACCTGGAGCGCGAGGTAGTCGATGCGTTTGTGCTCACTGACAATGACCTTTCCACCTCGGCTTCTGAGTGGGTGAAGCGAGCTCGCGAGAAGAACAAAGAAACCGTCGGAGCGTTGCGGAGTTTTCCTGGTGGGAACAATGAGCGGCGGCTGCTCATTACTGGTGCTGACTGCCTGATAGACGCCGACGATCCAGCCGAAGATGTGCTCGACACAATTGAGAACGCGGGGAAAGCCCGCCGAGCCTGGCAGCTATCGCGGGCCTCAGACGAGGCGAAGCGCGTCATGGTCGTGGATGATGACGACGACGCACTGCCCATTCTCAGTCTGATCCTGGAACGGGCTGGCTATTCAACGCTGTCGGTCGCCAATCCCTTCGAAGCGCTCGAGAAATTCCGAAATGGCCCCCAACACGTTCTGGTCAGCGACTTGGTCATGGACGGGCTGACCGGAACCGAACTGATTGCGTCGATTCGGCGGTTTGATCCCGCGATTGCCGCACTCGTTATTACTGGTTATCCCACGGTAGACGCGGCGGTGTCGGCCTTCCAGAAAGGGGCGGGAGATTTCGTGGCCAAACCGCTCGAACCGTCGCAACTGGTCGCCGTCGTCGAACGAGCCTGGAAACGCTGGCAGGCGGCGGAGGAGTCGAATGAGACTTCGGACTCCCATCAACTCCTGCTCGTAGAGGATAGCGCGACCGACGCCGAGATCGTGACCCAACATCTCAGGACGAATAAGGCGAGCCGGTGGGAGATCGTCTGGGTCGAGAGTCTGGCTGCCGCGCTGGACGAACTCGAGAGCAACGACTTTGACATCATTCTGCTGGATCTCGGCTTGCCAGATAGCGACGGAATCGCGTCCTTCGCTAGACTTCACGCCATGTGTCCCCAGATTCCGACAGTCGTTCTGACCGCCGAGCAGGACGAGGATCTAGCAGAGCGACTCATTGCCCTTGGTGCACAGGATTACATCAGCAAGGTCTTCGGCGGACCGATCGATGTCGCCGACAGGTTGCTGTATGCCATAGAACGGCACAAAGCGCTGTCGGCTCTGGATAACCTCGCGACTGACTTGAACGCCAGTGACGCCAGTCGACTTCAAATCCTGCAGCAGGCAAATGAGGCGATGGTCATTATCGACCAAGCCGGAAGTATCATGGTGGTAAATCGAGCGGCTGAGGACCTCTTCGGACAAGACAGGGCCACTCTGCTTCGAAGACGCTTTCCGTTCGAGCCAGTCTTGGGGGCCGTAGCCCCTGTCGTGTTGGAGAACGGCGACGGCGCCATCGATCTCCAGATGGAGAGCGAAGCAACAAACTGGGCGAGTCACCGCGCGACGGTGGTCACCCTGCGCCGGACCACGAACCAGAGCACGACGCCGGATCAAGTTCGCAGCCTCACCGTCAGACTGGCTGAAGCGAACCGGAAGCTGGAACGGTTGGCCACACGAGATCCTCTGACGGAAGTACTTAACCGGCGGGGTCTCGAAGCCTCTCTTTCGCAAGAGCTGGCCCGAGCACGCCGTTCCGGCGGATCCCTGTGTGCCTGTCTAATCGACTGCGACAACTTCAAGTCGATCAACGACAGCCTAGGCCATGCCGTCGGAGACGTCGTTCTCACGGAGATCGCTCGTCGCCTCGTCGCATCAACTCGTGAAACGGACACGGTGGGACGAGTCGGTGGCGATGAGTTTTTGGTTCTGCTGCCTGAAACCCGTCTGGCAGAAGGCTATCTCGTTGCCGAACGCGCCCGAATTGGAGTCGGTCTCGACTCGGTGTTGAGCAACGTCGATCCGGTCTCCGTCACCGTGAGTATTGGCGTTGCTTCGGTTCCGCTCGAAACAAGCTCGGTCCAGGAAGTCTTGTTCGCCACTCACGACGCTCTGCGGACCAGCAAGGGACTTGGAAAGGACCGGGTGTCCAGCTCGGAGGAGGTTGAGAGTACTCCGATGCGAGCTCTGGTACGCTCTCTGGTCGGCGACGGCGAGATTCGTACTGTGGCCCAACCGATCATCGAACTGAAGAGCAACCGTGTCGTGGGAGTCGAGTTGCTTTCGCGAGGTCCCGATGGACCCTTACACCAACCCTCCCAATTCCTGCGTGCCGCTCGTTCGGAAAACCTCCTCACAGCAGTCGATCTGCATTGTCTAAAGGCTGCCATCAGCTCGGCCTCGGCGTTTCCACCAGAGTGGGCGGTGCACGTCAACGTGTTTCCCACCACCCTGCTGGAGGTTTCGACAGAGGAATTGGGCCGACTCGTGGATGGCGTCAAGAACGAACTCTGTCTCGAATTGTCCGAAGAACAGTTCATCGGCGATCCGAATGAATTGGTCGACCGCTTGGCGTATCTGAAGGAACTCGGGATCAAGATCGCCATCGATGATGTCGGCAAGGGTCGCGGCACGTTCGACAGCGTCATGTTACTCGAGCCGGAAGTCGCGAAAATCGACCGCCAAATCGTGGCGAGTATTCTAACGGATGGTCGCAGTGCTCGCCTTTTTAAACGTTTGCTGCTCCTCAGCGAGAGCTTGGGCTGCCAGGTCGTCGCCGAAGGGGTCGAATCGCAGTCAATAGCTGACGAATTGGCGCGGATGGGGACCACACACGCTCAGGGATTTCATTGGGCCGAGCCCATGCCTGTCGCTGAAGCCATACGTATCTATTGTGAATCGGGCGACTAACCAGGTCCACACCGACAGCTTCACAGCTGTGCGGGAAACCGGTAGCGCCCTGAAATGGACATCAAGTCTGTCGACTCGCTCGGGAGGTTTCGATTCTAGAACATGTGAACAGTAACGGTCGAACGAGGAGTCAACATGCCGGTGGATGTTGATTTGGAGGAACTTACCTCGGTGATTCGCAGTTGGGTTGAGCGCGATTTTTCGGTCGATCTTCCGGTCGCCGACAGCGGTAGCGCGGCCTCGAGCGAACTCTTAAATGCGTTGAGTGCTCTCCGAAGCCACTACGAAGCTGCGATTGAGCACTGTGAGCGCGTCACACACGGCATAGACGACGCTGTCATTCTCTGTTCTTCCGAAGGCACGACAATCAACCGAATGAACGGCGCCGCGGAGCGACTATACGGACACAGCTCCCGCGAGGCAGCGGACCAGCCCCTTCATGCGCTGCTCGACTCGGAGTTCTTGTCTAGCAGTCCGAGTGGGATGCACGACACTCTTGCGGAGCATGGCTACTGGCAGGGCGAACTTGCGCAACGGTGCAAAGACGGTCGTTCGGTCGTCGTGGACTGCCAGATTACAGCCCTCCCCTCATTTGGCGAACTGCTCGTGATCAGTCGAGATGTGACTGGTACGAAAACCACTACTCAAGGCCTAATGCGGGCTGCCTCTCTGGCGTCGCTGGGCCGAATCATGGGCGGCATCGCACACGAATTGAACAACCCACTGATGGCCATCGGAATGTTCGCCGAGGTGTTGAACCAGGAACTTCAGAACCAGGAGCCTGACACCCAAGAGTGCAGAAACTTCGTTGCTAAGGTCCTGGCGAGTGCCGAACGTTGCGATGAGGTCGTAACCAAGCTAGTGCAATTCAGAGATCCCTATCGCGTCAGCGCACGAGAGATCGATGTACTTGCCACGATTCACGCTGTTCTCAGGCTGCTCGCGCCTTACGTTGCGGGCGGCCGTTCGATCGCCCTGGGTGGTCAGGAGGGTTCCTGCCAGGTCATCGCCCGGCCAGGTCAGCTGGAGCAGATTCTCGTAGCAATTCTCACAAATGCGCTCGAAGCGAGCTCCCATAGCGACACGGTCCGGATCGAGCTGAGCACGCGCGAAGGCGAGTGCTTGATACGGGTTCTCGATGCGGGTCCAGGAGTCGATGAGCGCCTGCTACCAAAACTGATCGAACCGTTCTTCACGACCAAATCCGTCATAGATCACCAAGGTCTGGGTCTCACACTGGCTGATTCGGCCATCCGTGAGCTGGGCGGAACCCTCGAGATGCGGAGCGATCTGGGCGTGGGGACGTCGGTTTGCATTCGCCTCCCACTCGCAGAGGTCACTCGGCGCCCGACCCCCCAACCTGCGTCGGGCGGCAGTGTACCGACTTGCGATATCCTGTTCCTCGACGATGAACCCGACCTGCGCGATCTCGTACTCGTGTATCTACGACACTCCGGATACGCGGTCGACACGGCCTCGAGTGGGCGCGAGGCGTTGGCGATGCTCCAAAGCAAGGAGTACGGTTGCATTTTAACCGACAAGGCCATGCCCGGAATGAGCGGCTTTGAGTTCCTCGAACGAGTCCGCGAGCTGGGCACCAGCGCCAAGCTGATTCTCTTGTCTGGCTATCTCGAGGAGAGCGACTATGCGAAAGCAACCGCCCTTGGCGTCTCCGAAGTTATTCACAAACCAATTCAGCTCGCCCAATTGAAGCGAATCGTCGAGACTGTACTTGGTGAGACGAGCCTAGAATCAGAGTGAAATGACCCGATTGGCGATAGCGAATCGAGTGAGATCGGCGTTCGTTCTGAGCGCGAGCTTCTTCAGAATGTTACTGCGGTGAGCATCAACTGTTCGGATACTGATCTTGAGCTGTTCGGCAACCTCTGGATTCTTCGCCCCTTCGGCGAGCAGTCGCAAGATCTCAATCTCGCGGGTGGTCAAGAGTGCGACGAGATTATCGTCGTGAACTCCGGCGAGATAGCGCTCGGTCAGGGCGTCCTGCAACTCAGTGTGGAGGAATCGCTCGCCTTTAGTCACCGTGTAGATCGCTTCGAACAATTCGTCCGGCTTTGCGCTCTTCTTGGCAAATCCGGTTGCACCCGCTCTCAGAAGCTGTTCGGCCAGCGTCACCGTCGGATAACCGGTCAAAATGAGAATCGGTACGTTGGGACTCTTTGCGAGGAGGGCCCGTGTCGTTTCTAGACCACCCGGCCCAGGCATGACCGCGTCCGGCTGGCATGATTCAACGAGCGAGACTGCTGCTTCCCCGTCGGACGCTTCCCCAACTACCAATAGGTCGGAACGCCGCTCGATGATCGCTCGTAGACCAGCCCGTACCAGATCATGGTCATCCACCAACAGAATTTTGATTTCAGCCATTAAACACCCAACCGGCCTCGACAGGACTCTATAGCAACTTGTTCACTATACCGATCTGGTTGATTGCTTGGAAGGGTCCTCCGGATCCGGTGGTTTTCAGTCTCCACCCGCGTCATCGGGGACATAGTCACCAACGAGTTCGTCGACTCGCTGCTGAGACAACAGGTCGGTCGGGACCTCATCCTCCTCGTTCAGAAGTGCCTGGCCGGATAGGTCTGGGCCCCCAGTCGCAGGCAGTGCGCCTGGAGTAGTCGACTCCATCTGTTCGACTGCTGGAGCAGGTTCGACTGCAACGGCCTCGGATGCCCCCGATTCGCGTTCGAGGTAGTCGTCGAGCAGGCTCTGCACTCGCTCTCGTCCCACAACCGCGGTCGGCACATCGCCACCTTCACTGACAAAGCGTTCGAGAACGCTATCGACTGTGGGTTGCTCCATTGCGACCGTGGGATCCTGCTGCAGATCATCCAACAGATCGCGAACGAACGACTCGAGTTCGACCTGCTGCGCCTCCTTGTCTACCAGTGCCGGCTGGGTGGGCCCCTTCTGGGATTGGGAGTTCACGTCAACCGCGGCGGTCTCTAGTGTTCCGCCTCGCACGGCAGCGAACTCAGCAGATTCCCTGACGACCTTGCTTCTCGCGTCTTTGAGCGGATCTCCACCCTCGGGCCGGATGGCTCGATGAATCCACCCGTAGTTCCCGCCATCTTCACCGCCGAGGTCAACATCAAACGCTTCGACTTGCGAGCCAGCAGGGTCGCAGACAATGCGTACTCGGGGAGCGAGCCTGTCCACGTGGTCGGTTGGCCCAAGGACAACGCCTTGCCAGCCAGTGGCCAGTTCAACGGCGGTGCCCATCGGAAAAATCCTGAGCACCCCGGCGATCAAATCGACGACTGCCCGCTCAATTCGAGAGCTGGCCTTCGCCCTCAGTACGGCCAGTGCCTCCTCGGGCGTTCGCTGGGTTTGTGATCGTACGTCGAAACGAAGGAGGTCTATGAACTCACCAACCTGGTTGATGATGATCGCCACAGTCGATGTATTGCGGCCGTCGTCGTGCACGACGCTCGGCTTCCCCGTCAGTTGCGCCTTTTGGGCCTCATAAGCGATGACCAAACGTTGCAGTGACTTGTCGTGCAGCCGGCCCAGGGCGATGAGGACTACGACACTCGATGCTGGCAGCCGTCGCTGTTGGCTCTCTGAAAGAAGCGGCACGGTCCGTACCACCGTGTTTGGGTTCTGCGAGACCATCCCTGCCACCCGTGGCCTACCCACGTCCATGAGCAGAGCCGACATAGCGGCGAGTGAGAGGATGTCGCGGTCGGCGGTGAGTTGCCGCATCACCGAGACGGTGACGATGGCGCGACTAACGGCTCGGCCAGCGTCGTCATAGCTCAGATTGCGGCACGAGCGGATTCCCAACTTCTGAATAGTTGTGGTCTCTGCCAGCGCGAGAACGCTTTGGGAAACGCGTTTGAGCTGTTGCAAGAGCACATACTCGCCATCCTTCAGATTCTCGAGCAGATGTCGTAGTACCACGATTGCGGATGCGAATTGGCGTATCGCCAGCTGCTCTTCGGTAAGATCCGAGAGGGTTGAGTCGAACGCGCTGAGATCGACCCAACGCACCGAGATTGGGGCTGGCAGGGCGATGGTGGTGCCTCCGGCCTCGAGTGCGACAGCCAATTGGACAATATGACTCGTGTTGACGGTGTCCGTAAAACTGATCTCGTTCCCGCCCAGTGCCTCCACCAAGCTTTTGACCTCCATCGCTGAATCGTAGACTGCCCGCGGCGCTTTGAGATATTGCGTCCCCACCAGAATGCTGCGGTCTAGAAACAAGAGTCTGGCACCAGCCGGATCGATTGCCCTCAGCTGTCGGACTGCCTCGACCAAGTGGCCTGCGGTTGCTTTGAACGCAGCGTTGTCTCGGGAATGATAGGCGCCCGACCGGGCGACGCGGTACAGGCTCAGGATCAGCTCGAGACCGAGTTTTCTGGCGTCGGGCACATCCGTCATGGCGCCGCCTTGCTGCGTGCTTCCACAGCCTGGAGCGTCGCCTCAATTAGGCGGGCCAGATTCCCTTTGCGAGCCCACCTCTCCTTCGCGACACGGTTCAGCGTCTCAATTGCCTCGTCCGAACACCCTACCTGGGCCAACAGCTCGATTGCGGCGGTGCGTGCGGCGTCCTTTTGCAAGCGCGCCTTGAGCCCTTTCTTTCGAAGTAACTCGATTGCGACTTCTTCGGCCCTCTGGGGCTCGATTGTTCCGAGTGTCCGCAACGTGAGTCGCGTCTCTCGCATAGAAACAGCGCTGAAGTCCGGATCGAGAGCTCGCTGACAAATCGCTTCGCTCATCGCGACCAACCGAGAGTCTCTAATCAACGACAGAGCGTGCATTCGATTGCTTTCATCGCCATCAAACAACAGGCGGCGCAGCTCGGCGCCTGCGGTTGGGTCACCACGATTCAGCCGCTCGGCCAAAGCCGCGGACCAAATTTTCAGGTCACTGTGGCGACTGGCCGCACTCAGAATGAGGAAAGCGTCCTCATCATTGCAGTGCATTGCGAGCTGAAGCATCTCGCTAGCGACTTCGTTCGGTGCGGTTTCCAGAACCTGCCCAATCAAAGCACCATACCCCGTGGCGCACTGGCGTACGAACCCGTCCAGGGCTGCCCGTACCGGTGGATCGGTGCAGATCGCAAAGCGAACGACGACAGCTTCGAAAAAGTCCCCTCCCAGATCCAAGAGCAGGGCACTCAATCCTCGCGCAGCTTCCTCTGGCGTCGGTTCATCGGCTTCGAGGAGACCGTCTAGGAGAACTTCGAGACTGGGCACGTCGAAACTCTGCCGCGCCAGAACTTGGCGGGTGGCGGCCGAGACGTAGTGGGTGAGCGCCTCGTAGAGTTCGAGCAGACGAAGAAATCGGCCAAGGCTGATCCAGCGTTTGCACAATTCTGAAAACGGCTCGCTGACTAGCTCTCGATCACCGTAGTTTTCTACCTCGACGAGCGCCTCTGACAGGACGATGGCTAAGCGTTCCTTCCACTCTGACTTCGACAACCTCATCGAGGCACGCAAATCGTGGAGATCCTTGGGATTCAGGGCGAGAGCGCGGGCCTGGATCGCTAGATGTTCGTCCAGATCGTCCTCGTTCCCGACCGAGATACCAATCGCTTCGGCTTCGCCGGCGAGGGCGGTTCCCTCGATATCTCGCATCGTATTGCGAAGCTCGTCTTCCAACTGTTGGAATGACGCCTGCATCGCCTCAACGCCTTGTAATAGAATGAGACTCTCGACCGGATTGATCAGGGTAGCCACGATGTGTTCGAGGTTCTTCTCGATGAAGAGCGTGGCCAGGTCGTCTTCGACGTTACTCTCTGAGAGTGTATCGACCTGCATCAGACGCAACAGCTCCACCCATTCGCTTTCGCTGACACCCGGCAGGACCCTGATGGCTCGGAAACCACTGACAAATAGATTGTATGGGATGTCATCGAAAGGAGGGGCAGGTTCCCACACCACCTTGCCTTCGTGCTCGAAGGCAGAGGGAGTGACTGTCCATCCAACCTCCTCGCCTGAGTCTCTGACCAAATCGTGGTAACACTCGGCGAACAGCCCGTGAACTCGGGTCGCTTCGTTGTGGCCCCAGCCATACGTCCG
This sequence comes from uncultured Bradymonadales bacterium, assembly GCA_964503485.1. GTDB lineage: Bacteria > Myxococcota_A > Bradymonadia > JAFGEP01 > JAFGEP01 > CAZDBH01. The sequence continues at coordinate 12,840 of CAZDBH010000100.1, forward strand.
AACGGTCCGGAAGACGCGTCTCATCGCCTCGAAGAACCGAAGTATTCCAGCGAATTCGGGATCGTCCTCTGGGGCAGCCTCGCCCGCGTTTTTCTGGGCAAAGGCCTTCATGCTGATACGAGCAGTGCGGTTCTCGGCTTCGAGGCGAAGCTCCTCCTCTCGCTCGATCAACTCGTCTATGACAAATCGCATCTCCATCGCCGACGTGAAGCGTTCTCGCCTGTCAAAAGCGAGTGCTTTGTCGACGAACTGGATGACTTCCATCGGAACTTCGGGGCGTTCCGTTGACAAGGAGGGGGCGGGGGTCGTGGCAGCGATGACCAAGCCCTCTTCTGTCGTTCGCCCTTCATTGACTCGCTTTCCGCTCAGCAGCTGGAACACGAGCGCACCAACTGAGAACAGGTCGGCTCGACTATCCAAATCGACCGTCCCCATCGCCTGTTCGGGCGCCATATAGGCCGGAGTGCCCAAAACACCTTCACCGTCAGGTCGGTCGCGCCAGCCGCAAAGTGCCACACCGAAATCCAAGAGCCGTATGTTGCCTGTTTGGTCTATGAAGACATTGCTCGGCTTGATGTCGCGATGAATAACGCCGGCGTCGTGACAGGAGCCGAGCACATCCAGCAAGAGGTCGGCGATGCGCAGGGCTTCGGCAAAGGGGAGAACGGGGTTCGGGGAACGAAGGCTGGCGGCGAGTGTGTTGCCGGACAGCAGCTCCATGACGAAATAGGGTTCACGCCCGAGGGTAAGGTTCTTTGCATACAGTTGGACCAGTGCCGAATGCTCGATCCGCTCGAGAACCTCGACCTCGACATCAAAGCGCTCGCGCAGCAGGGCCACCTGGACCAAGTGTGCGTGCATCAGTTTGACCGCGCCCACCTGACCGGATTCGTGCGTGGCCTCGAAGATCGCGGCCATTCCACCAACGCCCACTAATGACTTGAGGGTCCAGCCACCGGGTAGGACCGTTCCGAGTCGGGCCGCCTGTGCTGCCTCGAGTCCATGCTCGACTGTATTGCCGACCTCGTTCAAATCGTGCGTCTCTGCCGTGACGTGGCGTCGAGAATATAACAGAACCAGGTGGGGGCGAATAGCGCACAAGCACTCCACCTCATATCTCGAGAGACTGCCCTCTGTTGATACCTCTCACCGGTCGGCAATCTCCCCTTCCACGGATGGATGCAACCAAGAATGCGGCCTAGAAGAGTTAAGTGAGATCAGGTACTATTCCAGATGGGATCGTTCGCGTTCGGGTGGGATCGTTCGCGTCATCGGGGAAAAGATGAAACTCAAAGTTGGTTTGCTCACAGCTCTGCTGTCCAGCGTGGTGTGGTTTGCGAACGCCGAAGCTGGGGTGGTCACCGACGGCTCCCGTGGCGTGCCCCGGACTGTTCTCATCGGTCCTGACTTCGCTCTCGACGAATCTCACGGAAGCGTGAACGACGACAGCGGAATCCTTTACCTGAGCCTGGAAAGTCTCAGCCTGAGCGCCTCAGAGACGCTCACCATCACCGCCCCTGATGAAGTCACTGCAGTTGTTATCGGTGTCAATGCCGGAGTGGTTTCGCTCGACGGGACTGTATCGCTGGTCAACCCACCAGAGCAGCTCGTCATCGCTGCGCCAGCCGGACTCTTGGTCGGTGGAAATGGGGATTTGGTGGTCGCCGATGGCGTGAAGCTCGTCCTAGCCGCGGTTGACCGACTGGTGTTTGGAGACGACATCTTGGCGGTCGATAGCGAGGGTCTGCCCTTGCCAAATGGCGTTCCGACTGCCTACGTCGTTCCATCCGACAGCGGCGGCTTTCTGAGGTTTTCCGGCACAGGACTGGCGTTCGTCGGCAGCGACATCAGCCTACTCGGTCACCGAATCTTCTTCGAAGCCGACTCAGCGATCGCAGTGAGCGAGGGCGGCTGGTTAGACATCGCCACTGAAGCGAGGGATGGCACCATCTTGGAGAATGATTTCTCCGGAAGGCCATCCTCAGCCGGAGGCTCTGTCACACTCGACGACGCCTCACTCAACGCGACCGACGGTGACCTCTCCATCTACTCCGACACGATTCAGCTCTCGAACTCGTCGATGGGCGTCTCCGGAGTGGTACCCTCCGGGGTCTTTGGCCTGGCTGGGAACGTGATCGGGATCGACAACTCAGAGCTGACCGTCGTTGGCGGCGACGAGGGGACAAATCTGGTGATCAGCGCTCCCCTGCTCCGAATCGAAAACGGAAGCAAGCTGCAAGTCGACAACAACGCAGAGGGTGGAATCACGATCATCGGCGACACCAACTTGACGGTGCTAGACAGCCAGATCACCAGCAACACGGCCTCTCCAGAGGGCCAGGCAGAGGTGATTCTCAGAGGCCGAGACGTCACCCTGAGCGGCTCGTTGATCAACGCTAACGACCCGACCGAGAATGGCGGGGCGGTCCGAGTGGAAGCGCTGGAGGCAACCCTCAGGCGCGGTGTCGTGATTGAGACCGATGGCGAGAACACACTGTCTGCGGGTTCGATTCGAATCGACACAGACGATTTGGTGATCGATACCGGAAGCGAAGGAGATGAGGTCGCCTTTGGTACTGGCACCGATAACACCAACGGAGGGGTCATCGAGTTCCAGTTCGTCGAGGCTGGTGTTGTTGGTCAGGGAGACCTCAACCTGACCGCCTCTGGGGTGACGGGCGAGGGAGAGATACGCTTCGTCGGTTCCAAAATCAGGTTCGACGAGAGCACGACCAATATTACAGCCTTCCCCGAAGAGGTTCCGGCCAACTTCTCGGTGGTTTCCGACCAGATTGAGGGCAGCGACTGCAGTATCGCGGGCGAACGTGGCCCTTCGCTGACGTTCGAGTCCGAACAGGCGCTCTTCGAGCGCTGTACGGTCAGCTCGGGCAACCTCGCTGGGTCAGCAGGAAACATCGTATTCGTCGGTCCTCGTCTCGCCCTCAGTGAAACTCGGATCGAATCGATCGGCACCTTGGCGGCGGGCAGTATAGTCTTCGAGGAGAGTGAATCCCTAACGATCGAGGCGGGTTCATTCGTCGAAAGCCGGGGCGCCGATGGTGGCGGCATTCACTCCTTGGCGGGTAACGTAATCGGTATTGTCGACTCCGAGCTGACGGTCGAGGTCGGCACTGGAACAGCAGTCAGCGGCGATATCGAACTTCTGGCCGATGCCATCTTGATCGATGGGGGCGCGATCACATCCAGCGCTTCCGCCGGAACGCCTTCCTCACTGGCGCTTGGCGGCGATCGACTCGACGTGCTGAACGACACACGGCTGTCTACTTGTTCGGACAACGAGAGCGGCTCCGGCGACGTCGTTTTAGACTTCTCCCATACGATCCGGTTCGATGCCGACGGCGATAGCCCGGCAGCAGTCGTCGAGAGTTGCAATGAAGGAACGGGCACTGGCGGCGATGTGCTCATAGACACCACAACAGTGGTCTACTACGAGTCGCCCACCTTCGACACCTCCTCTGAAGGCGGCCGAGATGGATCCGTCTCGACATCCGGGCCAAATACAGTCTTGATTCGGCGCGAGGTCTTCGACGGGGACGACACGTGCCCTCAGGGTGGGCAGCGTATCGTGTCGGGCCTCGATGACGGGGAGCCGGGAGGCCAGCAGAGCAACGGTCTTCTCGAAGACGACGAAATCGATGACGCAATCGTAGCTTGCAATGACTCCGGGGATGACGGAGCCGATTTGCTGATAGAGTCCTCGCCAGAGCCTGCCGGTAGCAACTGTATCGACGGCGGCGTGAGGGTCGTTGCCGGTCCTGACGACGGGGACGGAGAAGGAGCGATTGCAAACAACGGCGTCCTCGAGACCAGTGAGATCGAGAACACCTTCTTTGGTTGTTTTGGCCAGGGGGTTCCATCCACCTTAGTCGAACTCGCGGAGGAAGCTCCAGGGGACAATTGCGACAATGGAGGACAACGCATCGACATCGGCCTCGACAACGGCGACGGCGGTGGGACCGCGAACGACGACGTCCTTCAGCTTGGCGAAATCGACACAACTCAGTTCTTCTGTTCCGAGGCCGATGACTTCGATCAACTTGTGATTCTGACGGAGTTGGCCAGCGGTGACGACGGCTGTGCGACCGGCGGTACGCAGATTGATACGGGGTTGGACGACGGCGATCCAAGCGGCAACGCCAACGATGGGGAACTCCAACTAGACGAAATCGATGAGACGGTACTCGTCTGTAATCCGCCGCAGAGCGCCGATGAGTCGGGCTGCACACAGGTAGATGTACCCGCTCCCTACGCCAATCTCATCCTGTGGTTTCTCGCGCTTGCCGTTGCCGTCAGGCGCCGAACCAAGCCCGGGCTCGGGACCCTCGACTAGGGGCATACCGCGAAGATAGGCCCGCCCGCCCAGCGGTACGGAAACGAGGTCATGTTCACCAACATCGGTGTCCTACGATCGATGCTAACCAATAGCGAACGGGTTCCGGCTTCGGTGGCTACTCCGAAATTGCAGGTGTCGTAGCTATTGTCTGCGTTCTCGATATGAATGCCCCACGATCCGGCGGGCACGAGTGCTCCCTCTTCCCCAGACAGCAGGGTTGGTTCGACACGCTCCAGTCCCACCACGTCGATGATCGACTCTGCGAAGGTGCGACCGTATTTCAACGCGGTATCGTGCAGATTCAGAACGCGCATTCTAGCCTCCGAGGGATCGCTTCGCTCGAAGCGGTCGTCCAGAAAATGAAGGCCGAGCACCCGCTCGCCCGTCTCCATGACCCAGCCTGGAACCACGATGTATCGATGGCCATTTTCGAGTGTAAAGTGAACACGAGCCTGCTGATCGTTGGCGATGGAGAGCGAAAACGTCCATACCCCGGGCGTTGCTTCGGTCCACGGGACGGGGCACTCCTCTCCCGCGCAGGGTTCAGCTGCAATGCCCTGAAGCACCGAGGGGTTGGCTCCCGGAGAGAACAGCACTTCGAGCTCGGACACCCCACCTGGATCGAAGACGGTGAGGAGCGGGCGCTCGCCGATGAGCTGAAGACGCCCCGCTCCATCAAACACAGCCAACTGTGGCGCGTTTGCCATGGAGGGATGGGGGACGCTGGAGTCTCCGATTGCGACCACCGTCAACTCGCCCTCGGGAACGTCGTCGGGATCGGTCACAGTGAAATAGAACTTGGTGCCCTGACTGGTGTCTGAGCTTCCAGCCGAGACGGCGAGCGGAATCTGGCAGCCCGATACCGCGCAGTCGGGTACATTCAGTGTTGTTACAACCTCATCAAATCGTTGAACAACGTCTACTATGACGTCTGTCCCCGATCTGAGCGTGACCTGGTCTTCGGCCGCACCGTTCACGAAACGCAAGGTACTGGCTGGATCGCGATGGGTTAGTGCGATGATGGTGCCCAAGTCGGAGCTCGTTGCACATTCACCGGGTCCCGTACCCAGGGCCAAGGCCGAAACCTCGGAACCGTCGGCGAGCCGCACCCAGTCGGAACACCCAACGGGCTCGATCGTTGTGCCCGTCTCGAAAGCCACGAAGCGCTGCCAACCGTCGGGGATACGCTGAAAGCCCGATAACTCGCCAAAGGAGATGTCAGTCGCGATCAATTCGCCTGTGACTGAGTAGACGTCGTATCCCGAAGGGCCCGTCCACAGATTGACGAACCGAACTTCCGCGTTTCCAGTACCTGACTCGGCCCCGTCGGGTGCGCCTCCCAGGTCGGCCTCGAAGGGGAAATCGGGCCCTTGATCGAGCGATTCATCTGGCTGCGAGTCTGAGAGGTCAACGATGTCGGAATCGGCCTCGGTCGAGTCGATAACCGTGTCCGGTTCCGTCGAATCGGGAACGACGTCCTCGGTCTGGCTGTCTGGGCTCGAGTCGGTTTCAGTCTCGTCCGTGCCGATGGTGTCGATTATCGATATCGGCTCGCATTGGCAGGCGCCGTAGACGCCATCCTCGTTGCAAGTTTGCGTACCGGAGCCGCCGTCGCACGAACAGCTCTGCTCCCAGCCGGCTTCGCAGGGTTCGACAAACTCGACATCTTCACCACAGGCTCCCAACACAGAGACTAAAAATATCAACAATGTCAGCTCAAATCGCATTTCTCGCACCTCCTGAGCCGGGGAAACTAGTCGGCTACCCGCTGCCTGTCAAACTGAGGTTTCGACACCAAAGGAGATTTCGTGGTCGTCTGGTAGGAACAGAAGAGGATTGACCTTCTGCCGCGCTCGCCGTAGGTGAATGTCGGCGACTGAGAACGTGCGCCGAACGAGACACGAGGTGCCAAGTGCAAGACCGGATGATCAAAGATCTGTTGGCCGGAAAGGTCGACGTTGGAAGCGAAGTGACCGTGGAGGCGTGGGTTCGAACGCGTCGGGACTCGAAAGCGGGGTTTTCATTCCTCTCTGTGAGCGACGGCTCGTGCTTTGCGATGCTCCAAATCGTGGTTCCTGCGGAACTCGAGAACTACGAGAGCGAACTGCTGCACCTGACGACGGGCGCCTCTGTATCAGTGACCGGCACGCTGGTCGCCTCTCAGGGTAAAGGTCAGTCGTTTGAAGTGCAGGCGAGCAAAGTCACGGTGGTGGGTTTTGTCGAAGACCCAGACACCTATCCAATGCCCGCCAAACGGCACACGAT
>CAZDBH010000100.1:19468-20575 GCA_964503485.1 uncultured Bradymonadales bacterium
ACACCTGCGGAAGAATGCTCACCTTCGTCCCAGGACAAACATCGTCGGTGCAGTTACTCGGGTTCGTCACACACTGGCCAAGGCTGTGCACCAGTATTTCGATGAGCATGGCTTCTGCTGGATCCACACACCGATCATCACCGCGAGTGACTGCGAGGGTGCCGGCGAGTTGTTTCGCGTCTCGACCCTCGACCTGGCCAACTTGCCGAGAACTGACAAGGGCGAGGTCGATTTCACCCAGGATTTCTTCGGCAAGGAGTCGTTCCTCACGGTCTCGGGCCAACTCGCGGTCGAGAACTACTGCCTTGCGATGAGCAAAGTGTATACGTTCGGCCCGACGTTCCGAGCGGAAAACTCGAATACCAGCAGGCATTTGGCTGAGTTCTGGATGATCGAGCCCGAGATCGCCTTTGCCGACCTGAACGACGATGCGGACCTAGCTGAGTCCTTTTTGAAGTACCTTTTCAAGCTCTTGCTCGAAGAACGCCCGGACGACATGGCCTTCTTCAATAAGTTCGTGAGCAAGGGCCTGATTCAACGCCTGGAGGCGTTCATTGAGTCCACGTTCGAGCGGATCAACTATACCGAAGCGATCGACATCCTTCTCAAGTCAGGCAAGAAGTTCGAGTACCCCGTAGAGTGGGGCTGCGACCTGCAGACCGAGCACGAGCGCTATCTGACCGAGGAACACGTTGGGCGACCGGTCATCGTGATGAACTATCCCAAGGACATCAAAGCGTTCTATATGCGGGTGAACGACGACGACCGAACAGTGGCCGCCATGGACGTACTCGCGCCCGGGATTGGAGAAATCATCGGTGGAAGCCAGAGGGAGGAGCGCCTCGACGTGCTCGATGCCCGACTGGCCGAGAGTGACCTCCCGAAGGAAAGTTACTGGTGGTATAGGGACTTGCGAAAGTACGGGACCGTTCCACACGCTGGTTTCGGTCTGGGATTCGAGCGGACCATCTGTTATGCGACTGGCATCGAGAACGTCCGCGACGTCATTCCGTTCCCACGAACGCCTCGCAACGCCGAGTTCTGAGAGGATTGGTGGGCTAGGAGCCCGTCGCGTATAACGCCCCGGACTCCAGCCGTTAGCTTTTA
>CAZDBH010000101.1:0-20563 GCA_964503485.1 uncultured Bradymonadales bacterium
GAGGATCCGAGACCTGACTCTGGCGAAGGGACGGGAGAGGGTGACCGGAGTCCCACGACAACCGAGCGCGACGAAGAGAACGACGAACCGAGCGATCCGGCGATGGAGTACGATGAAGACGGCGAGCTTGTTGACGAAGGAGAGCGAGAGGACGAGCGCGAGGATGACAGTGAGCAATATGATGAGGAGTTGGGGCCCGCCTGTCAGGTGCTGAGTGGCGAAATCCGTTCCTCAGGGGAAGCTCACGACCCACTGTCTTTTCCGCCTCATGCCCGGTCACCCAGGGCCGGAGCAAATCCCAAGACCCTGGGACCGACGGAGACCTGGGAGTATTTCCTCCAAGATTACGGAATCCGGAGGGGTTGGGCGATGGAGGCTCATTTCGACCTCAACGGTATCCCCGGCTGCGAAAGTTCGCAATCGTACCAACAAGACGACGTACAACTCACTGGCAGCGGAGCGATCGTGTGGGAAGAACGAGGTATCGGCGGCGATCAACCCTGGAATCGCGACCACAGCCCGGATGTGAACTACGAGGGTGGCAACACCAGTCCGGCCACCATCAAGTCACTACGAACCGCTGGAGCGACCTTCGATATCTACGAAGGCAAACTCGATACAATACACTGGCTGGATTCGCCCTCAGTTGAGTTTCCACCAGGCGCCTTCTCGGGAAGCGGACAGCACTACACTCACTACGAATTCGTATCGCGAGTTGAGAACCCGAACACCGGATGGGGGCTATCCTGTTACTGGGGGGTCAAAATCGCCTTCGACTTCATCGACGGTATTCCTCATCTGGCCGATCGTTTGGACAATATCCGGAACCGAATCGACTCCTCCATGACGTCCAACCCACAGTTCCTCAATCACGGGTGCAGACGGACGTTAGACCTGTAGCCGCTAACGCATTCTACGACGTCGAAACCACATCATCACAAGCCCAAGACCGAATAGGACCCCAAACGATCCACCCCGAGTCGAGGCGGTCGAACACGACGAACAACCGCCACCGCCGACCTGGTACTCCACATCGCAGAGGTCGCCCTCGCCATTGCCATCGCTGTCAATTTGGTTCGGGTTCGCAAGATCGGGGCAGTTGTCGCCGTCAATCGTGACCAGACCATCCACTGCTGGATCACCGGGACAGGCCATTACGCCATCTCCATCACCGACTCCGTCGCCGTCATCGTCCGGGTAGAACATGAGCTGTTCGTCGGTGGTGTCGTCACGGTCGTCGCAGTCCTGGCCAACCCGTGTGCCGTCTCCATCGGCGTCCAGATCGCACACATCACCCTCACCGTCATCGTCCAAGTCACCCTGATCGGTGTTCGGTGTGAATGTACAGCTGTCATCGCAGCCGGTCGTTTCGCCGGGAGCGCACGGGTTGTCGGTAGGATCGTCTGACTCGTCGCCATCGTCGAGGATGCCGTCGCCGTCTGTATCCAGCTCACAGGCGTCTCCTACGCCGTCATCGTCCGTGTCCGCTTGGGCCACGTTGACTACATAGACGCAGTTATCGTCCTCGTCTGGAATCTCGTCGCCATCGATATCGTCGTCGCAGACGTCACCGAGCCCATCGCCATCCAGATCGCGCTGCAGTGGGTTGTGGTCTGTGATGCAGTTGTCGTCACATTCCCGCCCCGAGGAAGCATCGCACGGATTGTCGTCGGGGTCGCCACTTTCGTCGCCATCATCGGGGATGCTGTCGCAGTCTTGGTCACCCTCACATCCCGTCTCGCAGTCGTCACCGATTCCGTCGCCATCCGTGTCGAGCTGGTCGGGGTTCGCGACGTTGGGGCAGTTGTCTTGACAGGGTTCCGTATCGTCGCCCTGACATGGCGATTCGCTGCAGCCGTCTCCCTGGCAGATGATCGAGCAATGCCCGTCGCCATCGGCGTCGTTGTCCGGGTCGAACGGACAGACGTCACATTCGTCGCCAACGCCGTCACCATCGCTATCCTCTTGCTCCTCGTTCGAATCTTCTGAGCAGTTGTCAGTGCAGTCGTCAACCTCCCCGAGCTCGCATGGCGGGTTGCCGGGGCAATCGCCCTCGTCGACGCATTCCTCGGGGCCACACACGCCATCACCGTCTTCGTCGTTGTCCGGGTCGAAAGGACAGACATCACACGAATCTGCAATACCGTCGTCATCGACATCGGTATCGCCAGCGCCGTTTTCGGCATCGTCGGGACAGATGTCGCAGGCGTCGCCAATTGCGTCGCCGTCGCTGTCTGCTTGATCGGTGTTTTCGATAGAACAGTTGTCGGTACAATCGGTTACCGCACCGGCGCTACACACCGGATGACCCGGGCAATCCTCCGGAACCACACAGGACTCGGGCCCGCAAATGGTATCGCCGTCTGCGTCGCTTTCGGGATCGTAGGGACAGGGGTCGACGCACTCTTCGGTAATGAGCTCGGAGCAGTCCGGGTTCCCGGGGCAGTCACTTGCAACGACACACATTTCGGGACCACACCAGCCGTCGTCGTCAACGTCATTGGCCGGATCGAATGGGCACGGATCAGTGCAGTCCAAGGCGCTATCCCCGTCTGCGTCTGAGGTATCGCACCCGCAATCCCCAGGCGCAATCAAGTCTGGATTGTCCGGGCAAGCGTCGCAGACGTCAGCGCTCTCCTCGCACACCTCGGCACCATCGCACGGGCTTGTACCCGGTTCGCAACTTCCAGCGCCGTCGCACATTTCAGACCCGTTGCAGAACAATTCGTCGGCACACGAGGTAGATGAATCTGGGTATGCGCACACGTCGTCGCAGCCGCAGCTGGTTGTCCCATTGTCATCGCCGGCGTCGCATTCCTCGTCACCCCCAACTCTGCTGTCGCCACAGACGTTGCAGAAGTTCTCGACCTCGTCGCAAACCTGCTCGCCTGTGCATGGATTCGTGCTCGCGCTGCACGATCCGCCCCCATCGCATAGCTCTGCGCCGTTGCAAAAGAGGTCGTCGGCACACGAGGTGGACGAGTCGGGGTAATCACAAGAATCATCACAACCGCAGGTGGACCCGCCGTTATCATCGCCCTCGTCACATATCTCACCCGCCGCGACGGTTCCATCTCCACAGACGTTGCAGAACTCGAGTTCTTCGTCACAAACCTCGTCCCCTGTGCATGGATCGGCTCGGTCGGCGCAAACTCCGTTCCCGTTGCATGTCTCCGCGCCATCGCAGTAGGTGTCGTCTGCGCACGAAACGCCGGGGACTGGGTACTGACACAGGTCGTTGCAACCGCAAACGGTCGAGCCGTTCGACTCGCCGTCGTCACAGGCTTCGCCCCCCGTCACTATCTCGTTGCCACAGACGGGGAAACAGAAGGGAATATCCGTGAACTCGAAGTCGACGGTTTCGACCAAGCCGGACGCTCCGTTCGTTGCGCCGTTTCGGGTAAACTCAGTGAGTGAAGCCGAGTCCGTGTCGCCGCCAATCCCGCCAGCGACGGTTATTGTCGGGCTGCCGGAGCTGATCGCCACGTAACCTCCACCGCCTCCACCGCCAGGCCCTTCTGCTTCGTTGGGAATGTTCTCGAATATGAACTGATCGCCACCGTCACCACCGTCCGCACTCACGGAAACGGAGGCGGCTACCGAACCCGTTACGACCACCGTACCACCGGCGCCCGCCCCCCCCCGGCCCATCGTTTCCGGAGCTTTCCACTCTCGTCCTGGCACCATCCTGGCCGTTTGCGAGCACGGCTCCGGTTCCAGTTACGGACGGGACAATCAGGTACACCAGACCTCCCCCGTCTCCGCCGACTCCGGCGCCATTGTTGTTTCCATCGCCGGCACCGCCGCCACCGCCCAGAAACAAGCGCTCTCGGGGATTAGAATTCAGCGGGCGCCCGCCTCGGCCACCTCGCTCCCTACGCGAGTTCCCACCCCAAGCGGAGCGGTTGGGTCCAAGCGTCAGTGCGTTCTGGTTGCTCGACGAGTAGCTATAGCCACCTCGGCCGCCGCCCGACGAGTCTGTGAGACCATCTCCACCGGCTGGATCGAGAGCCCAGGCGTCAGCCCAAGCGGGATTGCCATCCATCACCCCTTGGCCAGTCCAGTCATTGCCGTTGTTCCCGTTAGCCCCGCCGCCACCGCCGCCGTTGTGAGCGGTTCCACCGCCGCCACCATTCGCTGGTGCACCGCGGGAAAACCGTCCGTTCATATCATCGTAGTCGTCTTGGCTGCCCGCGATACCCTCGCCCTTCTGACCGCCGCGACTGGTCCTGTCGTCAACCCACGACGTCGTGCTCTCGTCGGAGTCGCGTGAACCGTTGTTGTACCCGCCTCCTCGGAAACCCTGCCCAGAAACGTCGATCGAGCCAACCAACGACAGGTTGTTGTCGGTGTGAATAGCCACCACACCCCCCGTTTCTCCGTCCCAGGCAGCGGCGGTGACCGACGTGCCATCGGCTACGGTCAGCGTACTGTACTGTGGCACCCGAATAACTTGGGTGGCAGCATCCGAGTCGTAGTCGTTTTGCAGACCGCCAACGCAGTCAGCGTGTAAGGTGATTTCATCTCCGTCCACCGCCCCGACTGTCACGAATTCGTAGTGGCCGGCGCCGTTGAGATCGGTGATACTGCCGTAACTACCCGAGTTGCTTTCGTTAATCTCGGCCCCTTGCATCTGGATGATCAAGAGCAGGTCGCCCGCCTCCAGAGCCGATGTGGCCGCGAGGTCGTCGATGTCGTCAACCGTGATCACTGTGTCTTCCTCATCTGCATCCTCTGCGAGTGCCGAGTACCGGTTGAGCACTTCGTTTGGAGCAGAGGTCGTGTAGGCCCCGTCTTTGCCCGGTGTTTGAGCGGTAGCAGTCGAGCTGATCAGGAGCAGCGCAATGGAGAGTGTCCATCCTACTCGGAGATCTGTCGGTCGGCGAGGGCGCCTCATAGCGAACTCCTATGAATTTTAGACTCGGTGATTTGGTAACGTCGACGCCTGAGTATGGGGCATTTTTCAGAAAATTGCCAAGGGCAGCTGCAGTGGAATCGGCCGGGATACCCGCTCAGATGGCGAGGCGTCTTCGATTCGGATGTCGCCGTCGTTCAGGCGCCAGAAGCAATCCCATGCCGAGCGTGGCTCGTCTGCGAAGGAGAGGGGTTAGTCGCGGCCGCGGCGAACACCCAGCAGGCTGAGTAACAACACCCACAGTGAAATGTGGGTCGCCGCGGCAGAACCAGACACTTGAGTGCATCCGGCGTCATCCCCTGTAGTGGTCTGTGTTCTCTCCTCGGTCTCCGTGACTTCGCCTGAGCCGGTGTCATCGGAGTCGTCCACGCCTTCGGAGTCATCGTCATTCGGATCATCCGGGGCATCATCACTCGGATCATCCGGGTCATCATCATCCGGGTCATCATCATCCGGGTCATCATCATCCGGGTCGTCCTCCTCTGGGTCGATCGGGTCCCAGCCCACGTCACACTCTGGCGGGCAACCGTCTGGCATCATGAAGCAGTCGAGACACATCTCCTCATCGAACTCATCGACGTCGCAGATGTCGTTTTCGTCTTCGTCCGCGTCGGTCGGGTCGGTTGGGCACGGGTCGTCGCTGTCGCACGACCCGTCGCCATCGCTGTCATCGTAGGCATCCAGCGGGCACCAGTCGCAGACGTCACCTAACCGATCGCCATCGGTATCTTCCTGATCCGGATTGGCGTCTTCGTGGCAGTTATCCTCCCAACGGACGATGTCATCGTCGTCGGTGTCGTCGTCTTCGGTCCCAGGAGCCGCTGTGTCGTAGGCAAAATGGTCCCAGATAACGGTCGCGGCGCCGCAGCCGCCCAAGTTGCCGAAGTTCAAAGCCAAGGTTCCGCCGCCACCAGTCAGCGTCGGCACATCGAGTGCTTCGACACCATCGACAAAAATCTGCACGTGAGTCCCGCCAACGTTCTGGATACGGTAGGTGTGAAAGTCATCGGTGGTATCCATCTCGACGAGTTCGCGAACGGGATATGAAATCCCCACTGACTCGTCTGTGAACGTCATCTTCTGGAGTTGACGACCATCGTGAATCCAGACACCGGGCCCGCTGCTGCAGGCCCCCTCGGGACCGAACTCGACGCGAAGCCGAGCCTCGACCCACCAACCGCGGTCGGGATGAACGTGGGTCCACCATCGAGAGTCCTCCGCATGAGCGTCTGTTATCTGAAGTAGCCATTCGTCGTAGCCCGATTCCGTCTCGATGATCAGCTTTCCGTCCTCGAACCGAGAGCTGCTCGTGTCGGCGTTGATGTGGTTCCAGCCATCGGCGACCAAATCGTCTTCTGAGTCGAAGTCGTAGCGAATAGGCTCCGCGAGTGCGCTTCCGGCGAAGCCGATCGGGACGAACATTGCTGCGATTAGGAGTCGAACTCTCGAGGTCGGTTTCTTGGTTGGCCAGCTCATTTCCAATCCCTCTCAAATTGTCATTCAGGCAATTTCTAGAATACGATAACAAATGACGTTCGCCATTGAAAGCAGTTTTGTGTATTCTCATACTGAATACAGCAGAATACACCTGGAATCCGCTTGGAAGTCCCCGGAAACCCGTGGAAGACCCCACGCAAGTCGTTCGCCACAAGCCCGGACCTTCACAGATCGCAAGCCGGGTGTTCAGCACCTCGAGAGAAGGGAAATGTTGGAAGTAAGAAGGAGACTCAGAGTCTGAACGGATACGAGAGGATCATGTCAGGGCCCCGAAAGGCTGGAAACACCATGCCCTCGACGGCCCGCAAAACGCAGCGCGAGGCCGGATTCGGTGAGCTCGTACGAGCATCGACCACTCGGCCCGAACCCTGCACCGTCATGGTGACGACGATCTGTACCGGTGGCCAAGATGGCTGGCCTGTGGCCGTTCTACAAAAGGCGATGTCTGCGATATGTCGCTCGATGACGTTTCGAACCTGCGCGGCAGTCAGCTGGTTTGGCAGGCTCGGCCAGACCGGGGGAGGCGGCGTCACAACGGGGATGCGACCGTCGCTTGTAAGCGTCAGCGGCAACATAACGACTGCTTGCCTGACGGGCTTTCGCTCGAAACGGAGTGCCGCGATCGCGCTCAAGAAGCAGTTCTCGAGACTGCGGTCTGCCAAGTCGCTGCGATGAACCCCGGCCTCTGCGGTCGAGCCGGCTGGAAGGACGTGCCACGTCAGCACGATCGAGCCCGCCAACCGAGGATTCCGCTGTAGTGCGTCCCTGTAACAGCCCGAAAAGGCGGTGGTCTCGCTCACGACTCGATGGATGTCAGCTCGTTCCAGGGTACCGACGATGTGCATTGGCCCCTGCTCGACTGCTCCGCCCACGAAGGTCTGGGCCTGAACGGAAGAAACGCTGCCGAGGGTTGCTACACAAGCGACAAGGCCCAACAGAAGTTCGATTCTTGGGATCATCTCGTTTTGCTCCTAGTGGCCGTAGGGTAGCGCGGTGAGCGGTCCGAGCCAACCGAGAAACGGATAGCTGCACCAATTAATTTCAAGACTCCAGTCTCTTGTTCAAGGGTTGTGGTGGACCGAACGGGTATGGCGACGGTTGGCCTACTGGACCGCGACCGTTCCGTTGTGTAGATCGAACGACGACCGCGAGGGACAGCCCAGGAGGACGCAGTGAAAATACGACCCGCGATGCAGGCCGACATCGTCGTCTGGAGCGCAATGCGACAGCGTCTGTGGCCCCACTACCCCCTATCAGAGCTGACCGACGACGCGACGCGAATGATTGCGGGCGACCCCACGCCCTACATCGCGATCAACACGCTGCTCGCCGAGGTCGACGGAAAGGCGATCGGGTTCGCAGAGGTTAGCATCCGCGGCAACGCCGACGGTTGTGAGACCTCGCCGGTCGGTTACCTCGAAGGGTGGTATGTCGAGCCCCAGTTCCGCAAACAAGGCATCGGCGGCGCTTTGGTGAGCGCGGCGGAAGACTGGATTGTCGAGCAGGGGTGTTCTGAAATGGGGTCTGACGCCTACGCCGACAATGAGATGAGTCGAGCGGCCCACCGGGCCCTGGGATTCCACGAGAAGCGGGCTGTTGTGCGCTTCACGAAGAATCTGCGGCCGAGCGATTGATGCTGCTAGACGTTGGGAACCGGCTTCTTCCCTTCGGGCCAACCCAGTTTGAGTAGGGCTGGCAAGAGCAGCAAATCGCCGATCAGACAGGCGATTACGGTCACGCCGATGAGTGTCCCGAAAAGCCGGATTGGTATAAACGAGCTCAACAGCAGAATCGCCATTCCGCCGCCCAAAACCACACTGGTCACAAAAATCGCCTTTCCGGCGCCCAAAGACGCGATCATGATGGCTTCGTCCCGCGACGCATCCGCTCTGAGCGCTTCGCTGAATCGAGCCAGCATGTGAATTGTATCGTCTACGGCCAAGCCCAGACTGATTGAGAAGATCACCACCGTGGTCGTGTTCAATTCGATACCGGCGACGGTCATGAACGCCATCGTCAGAATCAGCGGTATTACGTTCGGCGGTACGCTGAGCAGCCCCATCCGAACGCTCCTGAACAGCAATGATAGGAAGGCGAAGATGATGATGAAGGCGGTCCCCAGACTCACGATCATGTCCTTGATCAGGGAACGAAGCCCCGCAGAGCCAACCCACGCATCGCCGGTGATGTCTACTCGCACATCATCGAAGTCGCCGAAGAGCGTTTCGATTCTATCGGTGATCTGACCGCCCAGAACCATCGTCGCGTTGGCCCCGATGTCGGACACTTGGATATTCAGGCGAGCGCGTGTCCGGTCCATGGTCACATAGGGGACCAGCGGGTTGGGCCGGGCGCTCTCGAGCAGGCTTGCCAATTGAGCGACCTGCGCTACCGATGTCAGCGGTGCATTTCGGGTCTCTTCGTCACCAGAGTATGCCACCCTCACTTCACCCAGGAAGTCGGGGTAACTCGTAGTGCTCAGAACGCCTGGAAGCGTTGCGATCCAGGCGTCTAGCTCCCGCATCGCGTTTACGACATCGGGGTCATTGAACCGCCCTTCCACGTCGCTCGAGAAGCTCAGCTCGATTGGCAGAACGCCGTCCAACTCCTGCTCTGCGAGTACGGTTGTGGTCCAGACGGGATCGTCTTCATCGAAGGTCTCGAGCAGCCGAGAATCCACCGTGACTTGGCTGGCGAGTACCACTCCACCTATCAGCAACAGGCCTGACCAGAAAGCGACTTGCTTGGGATGAGCGAGTACTCTTTTGACAACGGCCACGATCGCTCGGTCGACGAGCTGCCCCCTTCCCTGCTTCTTGATGGCTCGCGACTTCGGCTTGGTCCAACTCAGGACCGGTGGGAGCAGAAAGACGGTAACAAAGTAGGCGAAGATTACGCCAACCGCGGCTGTGATACCGAAGCGCCGCAAGATTTCGGTCTTGGAAACCGCCAGCGAGGCAAAGCCCACCGCTGTGGTAAAAGACGTCAAAAAACAGGCCACCGCCATGTGCCTGAGGGTGCGTTGAGCTGCTTCTGGGGACGGTCCACCGCCCAGTTTCTCCTCCCGAAATCGGCTCACCAGATGGATCGCATCGCTCATTCCGATAATGATGATCAGGATGGGCACGATTTGATTGATGATGTTGAGCGGCTCGCCAACCAGGGCCATCGAGCCCAGGATGAGCAGGGCGGAACCCAGAACGGCGATACCCGGAAAAATCACGCCGGGCAGCCAGCGGAAGGCCACCAGCATCACCAAGAATGAGAAGAACATCGAGATGGGGACCAGTCGAGTCTGGTCCTCGACGAATCGGTCCGTCACGTCGACGCGAATATGGGGCAATCCGCCCTTGAGAAGCTCGGCCCCCTCGGGCACGTCGACGGTCGCCAGGAACTCGTCGATTTCCTCGAGGGCGTCGCCTACCGCCTCGACTCGGATGACGTCTGTTCTGAGGAAGACTGCTACGGCGGTAACGCGTCGGCTCGCGGAGATGAGGGTGCCTTCGACAAGGGCAGAGGCGTCGATGGCTTCTTGTAGAGCCCGAACCTCCTCGGGTTCGACCGTATCCCCTTCGATGATCGGGCTGACATCGAGCACACCGGGCTCCGAGGCTCTTACGAAACTCGTGACAGTGATGCTCTCGACTCGGTCGGCAAACTCGGCGTCTTCGAGGTGGGTTGACAGCCGGTGCACGTACTCAACCACGTCGGGAGCCAGTACGTCGTCAGCTTTCACCAAGAGCAAGAGGACGTTCTCGGTGTTGCCAAAAACCTCCTTGAAGGCCTCGGCGACCCGTCGCTCCTCTTCGTAGGTGGTGAACAGATCCTGGGGTGTGAAATCTGCCGTGAGACTCTTTGTCTGATAACCGGCAAAAACGACGATCAGGAAGACACCGCATATCGCGAGAATCCGGTGCCGGACCACAAACCGGGCAAACCCTTCGAGTGCTTTGGATGTCATTGGATCGTTGCGCCCCCGCTCTCTTCGAGCAGTTCAAAGGCCGCGTCGAGCAAAGCAATGAGCGGGGCTAGCTCAATGGCTTCCGTCTCGTGCGCGAGACTGGTAGAGAACACAAACCACCGCTCATCGTGCCGTTTGAGAAGCCAGGTAAAATTATAGACCCCGGGCTCGCTCCCCCCTTTGAAGCCGATGAAAGGCCAAGTCGTATCCACCAGTTCCAGTGCGGGGTTCATCGACAAAGCCTCGAACACGGGCAGACCGCTCTCACTTCCGCCCAACTCCTTGAGGTGGGACATCACCCTGCACAGGTCACTCGTGCTTGCCCACCATTGGATTTCTGGGCGCCTGGGCGTCGCCCAGAACTGAGCTCCGAACAAGGCCATTCCTTGGTTCCACTCGATCTCGTTGTCGAGATAGTTGCGGCGCTCGTCGGCGGTCATCGAGTTGTAGGCTTCGACATCATCTGGCAGGACCAGCGTCTTGAGCGCGACCAGGTCGATTGTGGCGAGTAGAGGCGTGTTGAGCGTGGGATTGTGATGTGCTGTTGTCTCGAACATGGCTTCCACTCGCTCGCGCCCTAGTGTGAACAGGAGGTGGTCGGTAGCCGTGTTGTCGCTGATCGAAATCATCATTTTTGCGTAGTGGCTGATGGGGTACTCAGCCCCCGTCTCTTCGCCGTGCATCGTTCCGGTGGGAATGCTCCGCCACTCGTCCCTAATGGCGAGTGGGTCGTCCCAGGACAGCTCCCCTTCGGCCACAGCTTCGGCCAGAGCCGCCAGAACCCAAAGCTTGAAGGCCGAGGCCACACCGAGGGCGACGTTCGGATTCAGGCCTTCGATTTCTGAGCAGCCAGCCTCTGTCACCTCAGCGACCAGAAAGCTTGCCTGGGGTGCCATGTTTTGAAGCGCCTGTCCGTAGGTCTCCCAGCTCCAATTCGGCGACAAGCCCGGTGCCAGATTGAAGTTGAGGCCCTGGATCTTGTTCGTCGTGAGGTCCACCGCAATATTGGCCGAATACCAGTCCGTTCCGTTGGTCACAACGGAGTAGATGATGTCGTCCTGCGGCTCCGACGCAAAGTGGTCGAGTCGTAGCGGGCCTTCGTTCGCGATACTTGCCACAACCGCGCGGGCGCCTTCTTCTCCCCCTACTGCGGCAATCATTTCGTCGGTGAAGTGCACCTGCACGTCTTCCAGGCTAACCTCCTGCCCTGGCGCGACCGACAGCAGCCATTGAAGGTGTTCGAACGCTGGTCCGGTGGCCTGCGGGGTTGGTTGAACCTCGGGTTCCGGGTCGGGAGCTGGCGCAGCGGCGCACCCCGCTAGGAACATTGTTA
The DNA here is from genome assembly GCA_964503485.1 of uncultured Bradymonadales bacterium. Taxonomy (GTDB): domain Bacteria; phylum Myxococcota_A; class Bradymonadia; order JAFGEP01; family JAFGEP01; genus CAZDBH01. The sequence continues at coordinate 11,707 of CAZDBH010000101.1, forward strand.
CGGCTACGAGTGCATTTGCGCTCGTCACCCTTCGTCTGGTGGACACGCGGACCTCCCATCTCTTATGGTCCGTCGGAAGGTAGCTCAGACCTGTGCGAAACAAAAGATGGAGCCGTAGAGTGGGCAAGCGTTTTGAAGGAAAGGTCGTCTGGATTACGGGGGGCGGCAGCGGCATCGGCCTCGCTGTTGCGATCGAGTGCGCTAAACAGGGCGCGACCGTAGCCGTCTCGGGCAGACGCAAGGACCGGCTCGAGGAGGCAGTCGTGGCGATCGAGGCAGCTGGTGGAAACGGCCTCGCCGTACCCTGTGACGTCACAGACGAAGACCAGATCAAAGCGGCGGTGAAGCAGGTCGTCGACAAGTTCGGCCAATTGGACGTCGCCATTGCCAACGCTGGTTTCTCGGTCGCGGGCAAGATTGTCGATCTTTCGGCTAGCGATTGGCGGCGGCAATTCGACGTCAACGTCGTGGGAGCTGCCGTCACCTGCAGGCACGCCCTCCCAGAGCTCGCGAAAACCGGTGGACGTCTTGCATTGGTGTGCAGCGTTTCGGGCATGATGCCATCGCCGGGGTTCGCCGCCTACACGGCCTCGAAATACGCTGTGCGGGCCATCGGCCAATGCCTGTCGATGGAGATTCACGGCACCGGTGTCAGTTGCACTTTGCTCCATCCGGGCTTCGTCGAGAGTGAGATCGCACAGGTCGACAACCAGGGTCACTTCGATTCCAACCGCAAAGACAAACGACCTCAGAAGTTGATGTGGAAGGCTGAGCCTGCCGCACGAGTCATGGTGCGGGCAATACATAGGCGAAAACGGGAATATGTATTCACCGGGCATGGAAAGTTCGGTGCCTGGTTGGGCAGACACGTTCCCGGGGTGGTGCATCTCGCGTTCCGAGGTAGTTCGAAGGACAAGTCTTCATTGTTGGAGCGCTGATTGTCCGGAGCGCTGGTTCATTTCACTTGCAAATAGCAACCTGTCGCATCTAGGTTACGCACATGTCACATCCACTAGAAAATGTTATTCGCCAGGCCGACGGTTTCGTCTTGATTGGTGACTCATCGGCCGCTCGATTCCCCGGAATGTCGTTCCACAGCTACACAAAGGTGGGAAAGCGCTTTTACTGCATCGATCTCGGCGGCATGACCGAGTCTCGAGGTATGACTAAGGGTGCGAAGGTCTACACGTCCGTCGACGAGCTGCCCGATGATCGGGACGATCTGGCCGTCATTTGGGTGACGCGCAGCAAACTGATTACGGCTATCGACACGGCTGTTGAAGCTGGTTGCAAGCGCGTTTGGTTCAGCTTCAAGAGTTCGGATACCAAGTCGGTCGCCTATGCCCGGGAAAAGGGACTCGAAGTCGTCGAAGTCGGACGTTGTCCGGTCTACTACATGGATAAGATGAGCGCGATCTGCAAAGCTCACACGCTGATGTTCAAGATGGGCGGTGGCTACAAGAAGCCGCCGCAAACCGAGCACGTCGAAAAATAGCCCTTTCTCCTTTCCCTTTCTCCCTGGTCGACCCTTTCTCCTTTCCCTTTCGCCTCGTCCTTCTCCCTTTCTCCTTTCCCTTTCCCTTTCCCCTTGCACTTGTGAAACTTGTGCCGATGTTGGTGCTCTATGGCTCATGGAAATCGTATCCCTCCCCAACCGACCGAGATAAACGCCAAGCGTTTTCTCGGCGTCTTTCGTTACAGCAGTCGAGCCTTATCTCTGGTTTGGACCACGAGCAAGCGGCTGAGTATCGTGTTCGGTCTGTTGACTGTCATCGCAGGCCTGCTTCCGGCGGCGGTAGCGTTCTTAGGCAAATTGATCGTCGACGCGGTGGTACTCGCCGCCGAGACGGGCGACTCGGCGGATCAGCTGCAGGCCGTCTGGTACGTCGTGATGGAGGGTGGCCTCATCGCCCTGTTGGCGGCCACACAGCGCGGACTGAACGTCTGCCAGTCGCTGCTGCGGGCGCTTCTCGGTCACCGAGTCAACGTCTTGGTTCTCGAGAAGGCGCTGGAGTTGGACCTTCCGCAGTTCGAAAACTACGAATTCTACGACAAGCTGGTTCGAGCCCGACGCGAGGCGTCAACACGACCTTTGAGCCTAGTGCGGCGGACCTTCGGTCTGATTCAGAATGTCATCACGCTGGTTACCTACGGCGGGCTGCTGCTGCAATTCTCGGGTTGGGCGGTCTTGGTTTTGGTGGCGGCCGGTCTGCCAGCCTTCTTTGTCGAAGCCAAGTTTTCGGGCGACGCCTTCCGTTTGTTCCGCTGGCGGACGCCTGAAACGCGCAAGCAGAACTACCTCGAGGTGGCGATTGCGAGGGAGGACTTCGCGAAGGAGACCCAGCTCTATCAGCTGGGCCCCGTGTTTCTGCAGCGCTATCGCGACATCTTTCACCTGCTCTACGGCGAGGATCGCAAGCTGACCATTCGGCGCGGTTTTTGGGGTTTCGTACTCGGCCTTCTGTCGACTTTGGCCTTCTACGCCGCCTATGCCTGGATTGTGCTCGAGACCATCGCCGGGAACATTTCGCTGGGCGAGATGACGATGTACTTGCTCGTCTTCAAGCAGGGGCAATCGGCCTTCTCGGCGATGTTGAGTAGTGTGGGGGGGATGTACGAAGACAACCTGTACCTCTCGATTCTATACGAGTTCTTGGAAGAGCCGGCCGCCATACACTCGGGAACGGCCACCGAGGGCCCTGATTCCAACGATGGGGTTCGTTTCGAGGGCGTGAGCTTCACCTACCCCGACCAAAGTCGTGCCGCCCTCACCGACGTGTCTCTGCATGTGGCTCCCGGTCAGAAACTCGCCTTGGTTGGGGAGAACGGGTCGGGCAAGACCACGCTCATCAAACTCCTGACTCGACTCTACGTCCCTGACTCCGGGCGCATCCTGATCGACGGCCTGGACGTTCAAGAGTGGGATATGGACGCGCTTCGCAGACGAATTGGGGTGATTTTCCAGGACTATGCACGCTATCAACTGCTGGTCGGCGAGAATATTGGCGTCGGTGATGTACGTCACTTCGACGACGAAGAGCGCTGGGATGAAGCAGCCGCCAAGGGGATGGCGAAACCCTTCGTCGACGAGATGCCGGATGGCTACCAGACCCAACTCGGGCGATGGTTCAAAGGCGGTCGCGAGCTATCGTTGGGCCAATGGCAGAAAATCGCGCTCTCTCGCGCCTTCATGCGGCGCGATGCCGACATCCTGGTGCTCGACGAACCGACGGCGGCGATGGACGCAGCCGCCGAGGTTCAGATTTTCGATCACTTCCGCGAGGTGACCGAAAACCAGATGGCAATCCTCATCTCACACCGTTTTTCGACGGTTCGGATGGCCGACAGAATTGCGGTGCTCGAGGACGGACACCTCGTCGAACAGGGCAGCCACGAGGAGCTGATGGAGCTCGATGGTCGCTACGCCCGGCTGTTCACCCTGCAGGCTGCCGGTTATCAGTGATTGCAGGCTGCGGACGTCCAGGCTTAATCTTCGCGCTGAAACACGACCCGACCGCCCACCACAGTCATGATGGTGCGGGTTCGTTTTAGGCCGTCGGCTTCGATCGCGGTCGGATTCTGATCGACGACCACGAAATCGGCCAGATACCCGGCTCGAATCATGCCTAAGTCGGTCTGCCCCGCGGCGGTGGCTGGCCACTGAGTAAATCCCAGTAACGCTTCGTCGACCGAGAGGGACTGGTCAGCGCGCCACCCTCCGGTGGGCATGCCCTGAACATCCTGACGGGTGACGGCTGCGTAGATCCCCAGCCAAGGGTTTTCGGACTCGACTGGAGCGTCGGACCCGAGCGTCAGTGCAGCACCCTGTTCCAACAGGGATCGCCAGGCGTATGAGCTATCGATTCGGTGCTCCCCCAAACGGTCCAGGGCCCAAGGCATGTCGCTGGTGGCGTGGGTCGGCTGCATGCTGGCTGTGACACCGAGCGCCGGAAAGCGGGCTTGGTCGTCCGGGTGGACAACTTGGGCGTGTTCGATGCGGTGGCGGCGGCTCGTATCTCCTTGTTGTGCCTGCTCGATAGCGTCGAGGGCCGCTCGATTGCCGGCATCGCCGATGGCGTGGATCGCGACTTGGTATCCCGCTTTGTGAATCTGGGCCACCAGGTCCATCAGAGCCTCTGGTTCGTGGAACAGCAGACCACTGCTCTCGGGGGTGTCACTATACGGTTCGAGAAGAGCGGCGCCACGGGAGCCCATCGCTCCATCGGTGAATATTTTGACGCCGACCACCTGGACCAGACCCTCGCGATCCGGGGCCTGGGTTATCGCTTGCGTTATGTCGTCGCTCTCGCCAGCCAAGTAGACGGTCACTCTGAGGGTCATCTCACCCTCGTCCTCGAGCGCCCGCATGGCTGCCAGGCCAGATTGGGAGACCCCCATATCGTGCACGGCTGTCAGGCCCGCCTCTCGACACAGGCGGAGACCGGCCAGCAGGGCCGCGCGCTGCATTTCAGGGGACTGCTCTGGAAAAACCGCGCCGACCAGATCCATCGCTCGATCAACGAGTATCCCAGTGGGTTCTCCGTCGGAGTCTCGAATGATCTGCCCGCCCTCCGGATCGGGTGTTTCGGCCGTAATCCCGGCCAGGGAAAGGACCTGGCTACTGACCCAAGCGGCGTGACCGTCGATCCGGGTGAGCCACACAGCGCGTCCGGGTGCGGCCGCATCCAGCAGTTCTCGGTTCGGAAACTCCTGCACTTCCCAGTCATTCTGGTCCCATCCTCGGCCACGCACCCAAGTACCGGGCGCGGCCTCGGCATGTTCGGTACCCACCAGCGTCGCGATTTCCTCAGCCGACCGAGTCCCCACCAGGTTCAAACGAAGCGATGCCGCCCCCAGGCCCGCCAGATGGAAGTGTGAGTCGGTTAGGCCGGGCAGCACGGTCGCGCCACCCAGATCGATGCGTTCTCCAACCGCGTCTGCATCCGGTGCCTCCACGTAAACCTCGGTGATACGATCTGCTTCGACCCGAAACCCCGAGGCCGTCGGATTATCTGGGTCGAGTGTCAGCACGGTTGCGTTGAAATAGACGAATGAGGGCGCTTCTTGCGCCGTGGCGGTCGAGCCAGTCGCCAGCATTGCGAGCGAGAAAAGCAAGGCTATTCTTGGTATCAAAACATCTCTCCCGAGTCTCAAAGGGGGCCAGTAGGGTGTCAGTTCGTGAAGGTCTCCCAACCCGAACCTGTCCAACGCAATAAGTCGGGCGACACCGGATAGGGAGCCGTCTGGTAGGTCAGGCGGCACTCAGTCCGCATCGCTTCGATTTCCGTGGCGTCGTTCGAACCCGCAAACGTCACCGAGTCTCGGCTGCCGGCGCAAACCACGAGATCGCCATCGAGCCGAGGAGCCAGGGATGTCCATGGCTCGGCGAGCACGAGGCGAGCGGCCTCGTAGCTGTCACCGGCGCTCACCATTCCCCCTCTCAGGACACCGTCTATCTGCCGCTCTATGAGAGGGTTAGCTACCAAGTCTCGGGTCATGTTTTGGACCGCCAGGTCGTGAACCTGGGCTGCGGTAAGTCCGCCTTCCTGAAGGCGATCGGTGGTCAGCAAGGTCATGGTGGTCGGAAAGTCTTCGACGTAGACCATCCAGATTCCTGCATGGAAGTGTTCCCAAACGACCTGGGGCATCGGCTCTTGCCCTCCGAGGCGCGAATCGGCAGGCTCGCGCAACATGTCGATGTAGGCCTGGTCCTTGAGGACAATTCGGATCCGACTCGGATCGAAGTCCGGCGTGTTGTTCAGATTCTCTAGCGAGTCGATGATGGAGGCTGCGTAGTGCTGTATGGCGTCTTCGCATCCTTCGGGATAGGCCTCGCAGTCCAGGCGCACGTTGTCGACGCTGATCAACCCCTGTTCGCCTCCATCGAGCGTAACAATCAGTGTGCTGTTATCGTCGATTGAGATTACGACGCCTGGGTCTAGAGCCAGCATGGCGTCCCGAACCCGTTGAACCAGGTTGTCGTGCGGTTCTTCTTCCAGTACGGCAGTGGAGCGTTTACAGCTCGGTGACACAGCCAAGAGCACCAGAAGCAGCAGAATGAGTCTTGAGTTCATTGTCTTTCCACGACCTGTCTCGAGATGGAGCTGTTCCTATCACTGAGAACGTAGGGTTGGAAGCGTTTTTCGGTCGCTGAGCCCACGGTCTTGCGACATTTGGGCCGCCACCGTAGTGTCCGTCGTCATGGCCGGGAATAAAACAGCACAGAACGGTGGTCTTTTTGGTGTGATTCACGTCCCCCCAATGCCAGCAGACCCCAAACACGACGGACAGACTCCGTTTTCGGGTGTAGTGGAGGCAGCCCTTCGCGACGCAGAAACCTTGGCAAGCGGCGGCGTCGACGGGCTCATTGTCGAGAATTTTGGCTCAGCACCGTTCTTCAAAGGCAGCGGCGGCCAGCCGATTCCAGCCCATCAGGCCGCCGTCCTGACGATGATCACGAGTCGTTGTGTGGCTGACTTCGGCCTACCGGTAGGCGTCAATTGTCTACGCAACGACGCGATGACCGCGTTGGGCATCGCGGCGGCTGCGGGAGCTCGATTCGTCCGAGTGAATGTGCACATCGGCGCATACCTGACAGACCAGGGCATTATCGAAGGCGAGGCAGCTGCAACCCTTCGCTATCGGTCCGAGCTGGGTTCAGGCACGCAGGTCTGGGCAGACGTCCTGGTGAAACATGCCGAACCTCTGGTTCCGACCGATCCCGAACAGGCAGTCGCCGATACGGTGCACCGTGGTCTGGCTGACGCAATCATCGTCACCGGCAAGGCGACCGGGGCTGGAGTGGACCTCGACCGCCTCGAGTCCTGCCGAAGCGCAGCGCCAGATACGCCGATTTACATTGGGTCGGGCTTCCAGCCGGATGTCGTTGAGCGACTCGCGCCACTGGTCGAGGGCGCTATAGTCGGAACCTGGCTCAAACACGAGGGCCGAGTGGAACGACCAGTCGATGGTTCGCGGGTGCGCCAGCTGGTTGAGCTGTGTAGAGGACGGTTTAGGAGGCAATGAACGGTATGATTGCACGATTTCACCTTCGGGCAACTCTGATGTGGCCTGCCCTACTCTTCTTTTGCGCGAACTGCTCGAGTGGTCAGGTTCGTGTGCTCGAGGACGAGTGCGAGGCGGGCCAAGCGGCGTCCTGCACCAGCCTAGCCAATCACCTTCTCGCGGTCGAGGACTACGATGAGGCGGCTGACCATTTCGAGGCCGGCTGTGAAGCTGGCGACGGCGCAGGGTGTTTCGCCTTCGGAACGCTTCAGCTCGAATCTGACTCACCCTCCGATAGCGTGGCCTTGAGTTACTTCGAGAGCGGCTGCGAGTACGGCAGTGGCGAAGCCTGCGTGTCGGCCGGCAACTTACTTCAGGCACCGCAGTTCGAAGGACACGATATGGTCGCCGCAGGCGAGTCCTTTCAGGCCGCCTGTTGGCTCGATAGCAGCGAAGGTTGCGCCCGACTGGGCTTGCTCTACTTTGAGGGGCACCTCGTGGCGACCTCTGCTGAGGAAACCCATGACCTACTCGAGCTCGGGTGCGAGGGGGGCATGCCCGAAGCATGCACCGCCCAGGCCGTCTTGGTCCTGAACGGCCAAGGGGTGGAGGCGGACTCAACCGCAGCGAGCGAACTCTTCTATGGGGCGTGCCTCGACGGTCTCCCCGAGGCGTGTTTTGCCCTGGCGGTGCTCGTCGAAGCGGGAGATGGGGTCCAACAGAATCAGAGTCAGGCGTTTGCCCTGTACAATACCGCCTGCGGCGACGGGACCGGACTGCTGCTCGCCTGTAGCAATCTGGGGCTCATGGTCGCCAACGGAGTCGGCGGTCCGGCAAATCGACAACGAGCCGAGTCGCTGCACCGAATGGCCTGCGACGGCGGCGAAGCCAAGGGTTGTACCAACCTGGCGTTGCTCTTTCTGTCTGACGATGAGGCCGATCAAGACGAGGCACAACGCCTCCTCGCAGGGGCCTGTCAGCAGGGTGACCCTGTCGCGTGCACGACGCTCGGCTCGATCGTCTTCGACGAAGGGAACAGCGACGCCGAATTCGCCCAGGCCGCGTCCTTCTTCCGCACCGCATGCGAAGCCGACGAGCCCGTTGGTTGCTTCAATCTGGCGGTCATGTATTTTAACGGGGACGGGGTCGAAGTGGACCAAGCCTTTGCGGCCGATCTCTTCGCCTTTAGCTGTAGCCTAGGGTATCCGCGAGCGTGTCCAGAAGAACTTGATTGGAGTGGCGAGTGAAATACGCACTCTTGTGTCTCCTCCTGGCTTCTGTCTCCGCCCCGAGCCGCAGTGCTGAAGCCGAGGACTTCGGTGTTTTCTACGCGGGCACCGCTGGCTATCTCGGTATGCTGAACGACTCAGGCCCGTCCGGCGTCTACGGCCATGCCCTGACCGTCGGGGCCCGTGGCGGCTTCTACGCTCACCAAGAATTGACCTTCGGCCTCGACGGTGGAATCGAGTTCGGCTTGGCCGGATCGGACTTTGATGCCTGGTTCCTCGAAATCCCCAACGGTCACGTGGGAGTAGGCGTCTCAGGTGAGCTGACCACCATCATGCTGCATTTTGGCGCAGGCCTGGTTGGAATCGACACCTTCTCTGACGACGTCACCTTATCGATTCTGAACCCAAAGCTGGGTTTCTCTTTCGACGTGCGACCTGATCCGGTCTGGATGCGACTCGATCTAGAGTTGGACCACAAACTGCGATTGAACGACCAAACTGACGTCACTTCGCTGCACTTGCGATTCAGTATCGGGTGGTTCGAGGACCGTCGTTGAGCAGTCGGACAGCGACTAGGAGCCCGTCGCGTATAACGCCCCGGACTCCAGCCGTTAGCTTTTAGC
>CAZDBH010000102.1:0-20558 GCA_964503485.1 uncultured Bradymonadales bacterium
GACGGGAGTGTTCCCTCAGTCGATTTCGATCGGGTAATTGCCCGAAAAGCAGGCTTCGCAGAAATTGGTCTTCGCGGGCTTTGACTCGGCCGCCTCGCGCAGTCCCTCCAGGCTCAGGTAAGCGAGTGAGTCGGCCGTGATGAACTCACTGATCTCGTCTACTTTGTGGTTGGCGGCCACCAGTTGGGAGCGGTCCGGTGTGTCGATACCGTAGTAGCAGGGCCACGAAGTGGGAGGTGATGCGACCCGGAAGTGGACCTCCGTCGCTCCGGCTTCTCGAATCATCTTGATGATTTTTCGAGACGTGGTGCCGCGAACGACGCTATCGTCGATCACGACCACTCGTTTTCCTTTCAAAACACTGGCAGCAGGATTCAATTTGAGTTTGACACCGAAGTGTCTAATCGACTGGCTGGGTTCGATAAAGGTACGCCCGATGTAGTGGCTTCTGATGAGTCCCATCTCAAAGGGCAGTCCCGCGCCTTCGGCGTACCCTAAGGCGGCGGGTACACCACTGTCGGGAACAGGCATCACTAAATCTGCTTCGACCCCGCTCTCCCTTGCGAGGATTTTCCCCATCGCTTTGCGAGCTTGGTAGACGCTTCGGCCGAAGATGATGCTGTCGGGACGGGAGAAATAGACGAGTTCGAAGATACAGGGGCGGGGATCGACCTTTTCGAACGGCTTGCTCGTGCTCAGGAACCCGTTTGCCTCCATGATCAAGACTTCGCCCGGTTCAATTTCCCTCACATACTCGGCTCGCAGCAGGTCGAGCGAGCTGGTCTCGCTCGCAACGATGTGCGATTCGCGAGTACGTCCCAATACCAGGGGGCGAACGCCGTGTGGGTCGCGAGCAGCGATGAGCAAGTCGTCGGTGAGAGCGACCAACGAGTAGGCACCCTTGACCCGCTTGAGGGCGGCAACCAAGGCCTCGGCCGGATTGCTCTTTCCACTCCGCGCAGCGAGGTGGGCGATCACTTCGGTATCGGTGGTGGTTTGAAAAATACTGCCGCTTCGCTCGAGTTCTTCTCTCAGGGAGCCCGCGTTGGTGATGTTGCCATTGTGGGCAAGCGCCAGTGGCCCGGCATGGAGATGAACAGCGACGGGTTGGGCGTTGCGGATCGTCGAGGCGCCGTGGGTACTGTAGCGGACGTGCCCGATGGCAGCGTCGCCGGGCAGGGTCGCCAAGACACTCCTCGTAAACGTCTCAGAAACCAGTCCCATCCGCTTCTGAACATGCAGGTCTCCCTTGTCTCGGGACACGATCCCCGCGGACTCTTGGCCGCGGTGCTGCAAGCCGTGTAGTCCGAGATAAACCAGGTTGGCGGCTTCCTCGCTGCCGAGTACGGCACAAACTCCGCACTCTTCGTCAATGAGGCCTTCGAATTCAGACCTGAGCATTCCTCATCCCCCCAAAAAGGCCCGCATCGGTTGCTGGCCCATGAGGACGAGGTCCCCATGGTTGATTCGTCGCGCTGTTCGAACCCGCAGGAACGTACCGTTCGAGCTGCGAAGATCTTCGAGAAAACAGTGCCCGGCGTCGACGGTGATTCTGGCGTGTCTCGCGCTCACGAACCCATCGTCCGCGAAGATTACCGCTCCGCGTTCCCTGCCGATGACTTCGTCGATGCCTCTCAATAGGAACGCTGTGGAGCTGACCCCCGGATTGGACACCCTGACCAGGCGACCCCAGGCGTCGCCAATCGGCGAACCCAACACCTCCGTGTCATCTGCGGCGGCGAAGACAGGCTCGGCCTCGTCCAACAGTTGAAAGTGGAGCAATTGGCGTCCAACTCGAATGTGATCTTCGTGTTGTATCTCAACCGATTCGACAATTCGGAAGTAGACGCCGTTCAGGCTATCGAGATCCACAACTTGTAGGTCGGTCCCGGCCAGCTTGAAGCAAGCATGTTCGGGACTCAAAAAGGGATCCTCCCGGACAACGTCGGGACCCGAGTCGCGCCCGAAGACGTTGTCGCCCTGTTTTAGAACGATGGTCTCGCCCGTGGAACCGTCTGGGTTGATGAGAACGAGACGAGCGTTTGACTCCTCCCCGTCCTCACTCTCGCCATCTTGTTCGTCTTCCACGGCCTGTGGATTTGCGGTGGGCCGGTGAATTCGGGCACCGCAACTACCACAGAACCCGTGTGTTTTGGGGACTGGAGCGCCACATTGGGCACAGGCCATCGACTGAGTCGGTACGTCGGCCTCTTGCAGGTTAGCGCCGCAACCAAGACAGAAGTTGAAATGGTCCTCGTTCTTGCGGTTGCAATGGGGGCAATTCATCTAAGCTCGCTCCGAACCTGGTTGCCCTGGAAAGTACCAAAGTTGGTCTGCGGATCCAACACAGGCGGCCGACCTGATTTCAACCTCGCTCTGCGTACGAGCCAGACGCTTGAAGAGCGGTCCGGACCGGGAGTCAACTTGCAGGCAGAAGGCCCCGGTCGACCAGAAACCGCTCGAGCTGTGCGTTGAGTGCTTCTGGAAACTCGATCGGCGCGGTGTGGGTGCCGCCGGGGATCGAAAACATCTCCGCTTTGGGGATCGTGTCGAGCATTTCCTGCGACAGCGCACCCGGAGTGAAACCGTCGAGACCGCCAGCAACGATCAGCGTGGGAACCTCAATGGTCGGAAGGACGTCTTTGGCGTCGTGGTCGGCTGCCTTGGTGAGCATGCCGAGGAAAACCTCGGGTTCGAGCCGACCCACGTGCTCGAGGTACGGGAAGAAGTCCTCGTACTGGACTCGTTGAGGGTTTATTTCGGTTTGCTGCGCCAGGAAATATGACAGTCGCGTCGGAACGAGCTTTGACCACAGTAACCGCGACAACCCGGGTGATCGCTCCACCGTGGATCTGATGTAGGGTAACAGCTGCTCACCGATGTCGGTGCCTTTGAAGGTCGACAGTGGCTTTCCATAGCTTCCGCAGAGCAGCACGAGCGAAGTGCAATGGTCGGGAAACAGACGGTAGTACTCGAGCGAGAGCTGAACCCCCATGCTGTGGCCGGCGATTACCCCTGGACCCAAGTCGAGGGCCACTTGGATTTCGTTGAGATCGGCAGCCAGCCGCTCGACCGAGAGGGCTTCCATTGATTCGGGCACGCCAGAGCGACCGTGGCCGCGGTAGTGCCATCTGAGGATGCGCATGCGGTGGGCGAAATGGTCCATGAGGTGGGCCCAAATGAACCCGTCACAGCCGATCCCGTCGCAGAGGGCGATCAGGGGTGCGTCTTCCGGTCCAGTCAGGCCGTACCAGACTTCGACATCATCGGAGGTTGTGACAAAGCCCTCACTGCGCATGCCGGCGGATCTCCTGAGCGCTGAAGACGGCTGCGAAATCGAGGTCCTGGTCAGCCATGCGCTGGGCAGCACCTTCCTCTCTGTCGACGAGTGTGAGCACACCGCAGACTGAGAAGCCCGCCTCGCGCACCGCCTCTACGGCTTTGATCGCGCTACCGCCCGTGGTCGAAGTGTCCTCGAGAACGACCACAGGCGCTCCCGGTTCGAGCGCTCCGGACTGCTCGATGAGCGATCCTGAACCATGCCCCTTGGGCTCCTTTCTCACGATGAAAGCGTGGAGGTGTTGGCTTCCGTCGTCGAGACTGGCCTGGGCGGTCGAGACCGCGAGGGGATCGGCACCAAGCGTGCGGCCACCGACCGCTTGTGCGTCGGGCCAGCGTTTTCGCACCGCCTCGAGCAAGGCGTGGCCGCAGAGCCTGCCACCTTCTGGGTGGAGCGCGGTGCGTTTCACGTCAACTAGATACTCGCTCGGTTTGCCTGAGGTCAGGATGAAGTTGCCCTCCTTGAAAGAGAGCGACTGCAACAGCGACAAAAGCCGGTTTCGTTGAGTCGAGTTCATGGGCAATCAGTAGCTCGGCAGGCCAGCTGCCGAGAGCTGCGCGCTAAACCAACCGCCTGTCAGCGCGTCGATCGAGGCGGTGAGTTCCTGAATCTCGAGCTCGCGGCGCAGTCGCTCGACAGGGTCGCTCGGTGGACTCAGTTGAAGCTGAACCTGAGCTCGACGCCGCTCGAAGAATAGGGTTGTGACCGTGGTCAGGATGTCTTCGCGGAGCTCGACCACGTCGCGGATTTCTTTGGACACACGCAGCAAGTCGGGGTTCCAAACCAACTCGTTGAGCTCGAAGTCACCTCGGATCAAAATGTCCGACTGGGTGTCGTCATCGGTTCGCACGTCGCGATCAACACCGGTAAGGACGAGGTCTCCGAGTTCGTCGACTTCGAGGTCTTGGTCGTCATCCATCTGCAGGTCGTCTTCAACCCGACGCCGGTAGTCGACCCGGACAGAAGGCAGCAGACCGGCCAAAGAGGCACGGGTCGACCAGCCTTCCATTACCCCTTGATCGATCTGGGCGTAGGCAGCCGCCGCCTCTTGAACTTCCAGTATCGTAGGCTCCCCAGCGAAACTCGCGAGCACGTCGTCCACACTCTGCGCTGTGGCGACACCGGGAAGGAGCAGCCCAAAGGCTACCGCGGTAGTTAGTAGATATCGACTCATCGTACCTCCTCGTTCCGATAGTCTTTCACGGCGCCACTCACTGTGTCATCCCAGTGTACGCCGAGAAAAAGCCGCCCGTCATGAGATCTAGGCGTGCCGTTAGTTCTTCTAATTCGAGCCAATCGTTGACTCGGCGCGACAGCGTCGTCACGTCTTCTCCGCTCATTCGCACGATCAGACTCCGCCGGGCTTGGTAGGTGCGAATCACGCGCTGCAAGACCTCGTTCCTCGTGTCCGTCAGCGATTGAGCCACTCCAGCGGCGCTGTCGCGTGGATCGAGCGAATAGAGTTCAACCGTAATTCCTCCGGGAAGTCGCTCCGAAGAGACTCGCGTGCGTTCCAATTGCCCCGCCTCGAGTAAGTCGACCAGATCCCAACGAAAGAGAACTCGGAAGTCTTCGTCGTCATCGCGACGCAAGTGGCTATTCGAGATCCTCGCCGCGCCGCCATCGCCCGGTAGGAAGGAGTCGTGCTCGTCCCTGACAGTCGTGTCTCGCCATTCGACGCGCAGTTCCGGAACCAACCGGCTCCAGAAGATTCTCCTCCCCCAATTTGCGGAGGAGAAGTCTGACAGGCCGTAGACGCGCAGCGCTGCCTCCAGGGTTTGCGGCAAGGAAGGTTCCCCCGCCCACCGCTCCCGTATTGCCCTGGCCGTCGGTGCAGATCCCTGAAGTTCGCTTCGCTGTATTAGTCGGAAGACGCCTTGGTCGGTCGCACTCCAAACGGTCCCATCGGGACCAACACGCACTCGGCGAATTTGTGAAGCGACGAGCCCGTCGGTCAACGCGGTCCAGGTATCGAAGTTGTGGTCCGCGGTCGCTCTCGATAGATACACGGTGTCACCGGCGCCCGCCAAACATGCGGAGCGTAACGGCAGGATCCAACTGATTTCGCGGCTTCGCAGCCCGATCGAGCCAAGATAGTCGTAGGTGGTGCCACCGTCGAATGACTGCAGGACGCCCGCATCGCTTGCTACGAAGATTCGATCGGCATTGTTGGGCGCGACGGCGACCATGGTGATTTGTCGGACACCTTGGGGTTGTCCTCGCGGCGACCACGACGCACCGCCATCTTCTGAGCGATAGAGACGCGAATCAGCGCTGAGGTAGAAGATGTGGGGAGCGCTATCAGCACTTGCCACCCACTCGACTTGGACATTCCCAGGGGGCGCCGCTCCGGCTCCCCAGGAGTTACCGCCATCTGACGAACGGCGCACGCCATCGGCGGTGCCGACTACGATTATCTGGCCGGTTGGCGCAACACTCGTGACGTAGCGGGATTCGGCTCCGGTTCCCCTGAACACACGAGACCAGGTGCGGCCATGGTCCCGCGATTGGTACAGGCCTCGACTCGAAGCCGCGTACACCCGGGCCGTGTTGGAGGCATCAACGGCCAAACTGGTGAATCCAGGTGCCAGACCGGCGAAGGTGTCCTCTTCTTCCTCCTCTACTGCTTCGGTCTGTTCCTGCCCTACCTCTTCAGCTGCTTGTAGAAGCAGGTCATCGGCGGCGGCTTCGACCGAGAGCGCAGCCGTGGTCTCATCCAACTCCTCGACAAGCTCGTCGAAGAGTTCGCGCGATAACTCGAGGAACCGCTGATTTATCGCCTCGATTTGTTCGTCAGAGAAGGCGTCCACTCGTTCCTGCGTCAGCTCGCCGATTCCTTCATCGCTACTAGCCGAGGCAGGAAGCTGAAGCGTGAGAACGACGTCCCAGGAGTCGCCGCCGTCAACCGATCGGTAGAGATGGCGCGAACTGGCGGCGTAGAGGCGGTCGGCACTCTCCGGATCAACCTCGAACGCTCGAATGTCGAGCGACCGCATCCCGGCTACGAAATCGATCCAGCGCGCTTCGCCCCTTTCGAATGAGTCGAGAATGGGTTGGGCGGTGCTCGACGCGGCAAACAACGTCGCGGTGAGGAGCACAAACGCCCACAGCTGAATTTTCCGGCGGGTTATTGCCATAGGGCAAAGGTTTTACTGCCTGAACGTCCCGGGCGCTAGCCTTCTTTTCATTCGGCGGTTTTTCTTCGAGTTTTGTCAATTCTAGATGACCGTTTGGCTGGCTGAGCGTTTGGTCAGATGAAGGTATGGCCGGTTGGGAGCGGTCCTGCTATTCACTGCTGGTGAACGCAACTCAGGACAAACCACTCAAACTCGATTTTCGGGCCACCTTCGTCCTGATCTCGAGTACGGTCTGCTTGCTCACCTTGCTTCACTTCGGCCGCCTGCCTTTTTTCTACAAACATCTGGCCCAGTTCTTCGAGGGCGATCCGAACGTACGACTCTACGCCCACATGTATATGTCTGCATCGAGCGTGCTCACCCGAACGATCATTCCCTTGCTGCTGATCCTGTTCGTGCTGAAAGAACGGCCGCGCGATTTCGGATATCGACTGCGCGGCTCGTTGGGGCTGGCTCCGATCTACATTGGGCTCATGCTCATCATGATTCCAGTGTTGTATTGGGCATCCGGGATGGAGTCGTTCATCGCCAAGTATCCGCAATACAAAGGAATCGGCCAGAGTTGGAAGCACCTGATCGTGTACGAGGCCAGCTACTTCTTCCTGTTCTTGTCGGGCGAGAGTTTCTGGCGCGGCTATATGGTCTTCGGACTGCGCAAGACCTTCGGCTACTACGGCATCGCCATCATGGCGATCCCCTACGTCATCATCCATTTCGGTAAGCCGGTTCCCGAGGCATTTGGGGCGCTGATCACGGCCTGCATACTGGGCTACTTGGCGCTCAAACACCGCTCGTTCTGGCTGGGAGTCGCCCTACACTTCAGCGTGGCCTTTGCGATGGACATGCTCGCCTTGTGGCGGGCGGCGGGCTTTCCCTCTCACTGAAAGCGTTGGGCGAGTGCGTCTAGCATTTTCTTGTGAAAATTCGCAAAGTTGCTTCCACTCAAGCCCACAATCACGTCGCCGGGTTCGGCGCGCTCCGCGAAGTGGGCGACGATGTCGTCGACCTCGGCGATCAGCTCCACGGGTGTCCCACTTCGGGCGATGTCATCGACGAGTTGGGTGATCGATAGGCGCTGCTCATCGGGCAGGTTGTCCTTCTTCCAGGGCTGACTCAGAATAACTTGATCGGCGTCGGAGAACGCTTTGCTGTATTCGTTCTGAAACACCGCCCTGCGCGAGGTATTCGACTTGGCTTCGAAGGCTGCCCAGATTTTGCGCTTGCCGTAGCGGCGACGGAGGGCCTGCAGCGTCACCCGCAAGGCTGTCGGATGGTGGGCAAAGTCATCGATCACGACGATTTCGTTGACCTCGCCCTTGATCTCCTGCCGCTTGGCGATGCCCTTGAACAGGGGTAGTGCGGCGCCTATTTGGTCGGAACTCAAGCCCGCCTCTGAGGCCAATAAGATGGCTCCGATCGCGTTTCTGAGGTTGTGCTCGCCCCACATGGGACTGTGGAACGTCCCCATCGACTTGCCGTGGCGAACCAGCTCGAACTCCGTGCCTTTTGCGCTATACCGCGGAGCCACAGCGTGGGCGTCACAGGTGTCCGACAAACCGAACGTCCCGAGACGAGCCTTCGTGTGTTGGCCTGCCGCGACCGCTCGTTCGTCCTCCCCGTTCACCCAAAGCGCACCAGTCACCCTGGTTGCGTACTCGTTGAAGACTCTTTGGATGTCGTCTATGGAGTCGTAGATGTCGGCGTGGTCGAACTCGATGTTGTTAATGGTGCCGATATGAGCCGGATAGTGCCAAAATTTCGGCACCTTGTCGAAGTAGGCCGTGTCGTATTCGTCTCCTTCCACGACCCAGCAGTCTCCCCCTCCGAGCCGATAGTTGGTGCCGAAGTTGGCAGGGACGCCCCCGATCATGTAGCTGGGGTCCTGCCCCGCGTGTTTCAACAGCCAGGCGACCAACGAACAGGTCGTCGTCTTTCCGTGGGTGCCGGTGGGAACGATGCCCGTCTTGTCCGCGATGAAAATCGTCTTTAGCACCTCGGGCAGACTCATGTGCGCTAGCTGCCGGTCCCTGACGACCTCCGCCTCGGGATTCTCTCTGCGGCACACGTTGCCGACCACAACCAGGTCGACCGGGTCGTCGAGATTCTCGGCCTTGTAGCCTTTGAGGATTTCGATTCCCAGGGCGGCCAGCAAGTCGCTAACCGGCGGATACGCCATCGCGTCAGAGCCCCGAACCGTGACACCCCGCTCTACGAACATACCGGCAAGGGCCGCCATCGCTGTCCCACACACTCCGATCACGTGAACGGTCTCGATCGTTTCTGGCACTGGCGGAGTCGGGCGGGGGGCCGAAGCGGTCATTTCATTCTCTCGGGCTCGTTGTCACCCGATGATTGTAAAGTGATGGAAGTGGGAGGACCAGAAATGGGGGGTTAGAGGTTAGGGGTTAACAGCTACAACTACATCAACCCGTCGAGGTCGTCGTCGTCGAAGAGGAAGTCGCCGACATCCAGCAGGTCATCGGGGACGCCGCTGATTACGAACTGGCGCAGTTCTGCGGTGGTGTCGTCGTCGAGGCCGGTGAACTTGATGCCGAGTCCGCTCGGTTTTCCGCTGTCGTCATGGTGCATGCGGACCACGGATCCAGCGAGCGCGAACTCTTGCTCGGTCTCTGGATGAATGATGTTGACCGTCACCTCAGTACCGACTTCCACCTCACGCTTGGTGCGAAGGAAAATACCGCCAGCGCTGATATCTCGGGTCATGAACTCATGGAGTTTTTCGACGTTTGGCATCCGAACTTTGAATGGTGCGCTGTAGCGGACCTCGTTCCGGCGCACCTTGTCGACTACCGTATCTGGCGCCTTTCGAATCGTGACCGCTTTGACCGGTGTTCGTTCCCTGTCGGGGCCGGACTGGTGGACCGCCTGCTCATCGGCGGAATCGTGACCGTCTTGGCCTTTGCGGCGCGCCCGCGGACTCTCTTGCTGAGTTGATCCTGGGGGCACGTTGGCTCGTGCTGTGGGCGCCGTACCAGAGCTGAACTGGCTGTATTCCTGGTTCATGCGCTCGGTGAAGTCTTCCCACCTTCTACGAATGGCGTTGCTCATTCCGTAGAACTGGACACCCATCCCCGGAACACGGCCGTATTCGCGCGCTTCGCTTGGGGTGATACTGTGGCGAACCACCGCAAGAGTGCTGACTGGCTCTTTGTCGTCGTGTAGATCAATCTGAAGCTCAATGAGCTCGCGGAGCCGACGGGGATCGTCGGTTCGAATAAAGAGACCGCCGCGGTTCAGATCGCCTGTCAGCAGCGACGTACCCTCTTTCCCCATTTTGACGGTGACCTGGATCTGAACAGGGACCCTGATCTGCCGCCTTCGGTCGGGGACCTTCTTTGGAAACAGGGCTATGGATGGGATCGAACTACGTGACATATCGAACCTATCGGCACCTCTTCGGTCCAACTCAAATTCGAGTCGTGGTTTGACCAATAAAACTGATTGTGGGGGCGCGGTGCGCGTTTGGCAAGATACGCGAAAGTCTTAGTCTAGCCGCTGAGAACTTTGTACGAAAAGAAGCGCCTCGGGGTTCGCCTGAACATTCGGCAACCTTGAGCGCAAGTCGTTCTCTAGCCTTGCGAACTCCCTGAAGTTGCGCTAAACAACGCGGCTCTGTCTGCGCGTGTAGCTCAGTTGGATAGAGCGTTGGCCTCCGGAGCCAAAGGCCACAGGTTCGAATCCTGTCACGCGTACTCTCTTTTGTAGATCCCCGTCTTCTATTCAGATATTTCACTCGACTCATCGTGCGCCTGACTCGGCCAAAAACGACGCAACAACCTAATATTTCAAGTAAAACGCATAGTGGTACGGAGGCTGCAATAGTCCTTCCTGACTGAATGGGAGGATGACATGAGAAACAATCGAATCAGCCAGACTTTTCGCCCCGTAGCCGAACCGTTCGACCCAACCAGTTGGCGTTCTCCGGTCATTCGGTTGGCGGTTTTGACGATCATCGCTCTGCTTCTGGGAATCGCAACCTCAAGGGCGAGCACGCCTGAAATGGACGGCTTCTGCGTCAACGAAACCGAGGGCCTCGAGGAGGGCCCCAAGAAACGCTATACCTCGGCCCTTTGCGGTCTATACCACGGCGACTACGACACTTTTTGGTCGCTGCTGCCCTCGGACGGAAAGGTGCGGGTAACCGTCATCGATCGGCCTTTCTCACCGTATCCCGGTGCCTATGCGATCAACGATTATGATCGCGCCGTGACTGAATCTCAGTGGGAGAGAGAAATCCGGCCGGTGCTACAGAGCCTGATTTTTTCGGGTTCGTATTGGGACTCTGCTACGGAACCATTGCGGTGTGACGACTTTGGGCTCTGTCAGCAGGCCACTTGGGAAGGTCATTTCCGAATCAGATTCGCGGAACGAGAAGGGGAGCTTCAGCTGGTCGAGATTCAGGCGGATTATAATGATGCAGCGTTTGACGAGGGCTGCATGCGCTGAGACCGGGAATCAAGTCGCTCCACGGGGCTTCCGAAGAGCGCTTGATCTAACCACCGTATTGTCTCAGCAGATTCTTCGCGATGGTGGCCCGTTGCATGTTACTCGTGCCTTCATAGATCTGGCCGATCTTGGCATCTCTGAAGAACTTCTCGGCGGGGAACTCTTTTGTGAATCCCACTCCACCCATGAAGTCGACGCACTGGGACGCGGCCTTCTCGGCAATCTGTGAACAGTAAAGCTTGGCCATGGCCGCTTCGGTCAGGAATGGCTTGCCGGCTTCACGGAGCCGAGCTGAGTTGTAGACGAGAAGTCGAGCGGCCTCGATTTCGGTTGCCAGCTGAGCGTATTGGAATTGGACCCCTTGGAAATCACAGATTCGCGTATCGAACTGGGTCCTTTCCCTCATATAGCTCATGGCTGCGTCGAACGCGCCTTGAGCAATGCCGACCATCTGGGCCCCGATTCCGATTCGACCCTCGTTGAGGGTCTCAATCGCGACCTTGTACCCCTTGCCAACCTCGCCGAGCACATTCTCCTTCGGAACGATGCAGTCTTCGAGGATGAGCTCGGTCGTGCTCGACGCACGGATGCCGAGTTTGTCCTCCTTCTTACCGACAGTAAACCCCTCGAAATCGCGCTCGACCAGGAATGCAGTGATGCCTCTGTAGCCGGCTTCTGGATTGACGGTGGCCATGAGTATGAAGAGGTTGGCTTCGCCGCCGTTGGTGATCCAGAGCTTGCTACCGTTGAGTACGTAGTGGTCACCCTTGTCTTCTGCCCTGGCCTTCAATGCAAATGCGTCAGAGCCGCTACCCGGTTCACTGAGTGCGTATGCGGTGACCCAGTCCTTGGCGACCCGGGGGAGGTACTTCTCTTTTTGGGCGTCATTTGCCCAGCGAAGCAGCGCGTTAATGACGAGCGTGTTCTGGACGTCGACGAAGACGCCGACGCTGGCGTCGACGCTAGCGACCGCCTCGATCGCCAAAATCGAGTTGAAGAACGAGCTCCCGGAGCCGCCGTAGGCCTCGGGAATCTCGATTCCCATGAGGCCCATCTCAAAGCACCCGTCGATCACGTCTTGGCGCAACTTGGCGGCCTGATCCATCTCCATCACATGGGGACCGATCTGGTTGCGGGCAAACTGAAGGACAGCATCTTTGAAGATGCTCTCATCTTCGCTCAAAACAGTCAGTGGTTGGACAGTCATCGGTTTCGTGACTCCATTTGATTAGTTGCAGACGAATCCAGAACCCGGATTTGTGCATGTCAGGCCGGCCTGACACGGTACAGAACCGGAATCCACGGAGCAGCTTTCGCCTTCGGCTATATTGATGTTCACTTCGATTCGGTCGGTGAATCCGGCGAGGTCGACAACGATCACTTCGATTGTCTCGGTTGCGAGCCAGAGGACCTCCCTCAGATTGTTGGCCTCTTCGATCGTCATATCCGAGAACACTTCGTCGGGGAACGCCACGTCGATAACGACGTCTTCGACGGCGTCGACACGAGACACCGGTTCGACCATCGCGAAGGCCTGCAGGTAGGGCGGTACAATGATGTGGCCCGAATCGGGGTCGAACCATGCCAGATAGTACGCGTCGAGCATGTCGAGATCGGCGTCACCGAGGTCGATGGTCAACGAAACCGACATGAGGTCGGGCCGGGTCAAGGTGGTACCCTCGATAATGGGCGCGCTACCGGCGAGGCAGACTTCTTCCTCGCCCTCCTCTGGTGCCATGCAAGCTAGCTCGTCCTGGCACAACGTAACGTACGGTGTGCACTTCTCGCCCGGTCCGAGCGGGATGTCCAGTTCAGCTCTCACGAAGTCACTTGCGCCTCCGTCGTTGGGTGATGATTTGACGTGGCAAACCACGTGGGTGTCACCGTCGACCAGAATATCCTCGACGCCGGTCAGAGACAGGAGGAACTGTCCCGGGCTCGTGAAGGGCGCCGGGGCGATCGGAACGGCAAAGGAATCCCGTAGAGTTGGGCCCTGGAACAGGTCGAAAGCAAAGATGCCGATTTGGGCTTCTGGGTCGAGGGCGGCATCGAGGCCTTGCTCGATGAAGAAGAGCAATGCGATCGAGCCGTCTTCCTCCTCTGTCACAATGCAGTTGTTCAGGCCCAATGTGAGCTCTCGACAAGTCCCCTCATCGCCTACGAAGTCGTCACAAACCAGACCGAAGGCACACACACTCTCCTCGACGGCGGCGTCGCAGGCTTCGTCAACGTCGGCAGGCGTGGGCCAGGGCAACTCACTGTCGGCAGTGTCGACGCTTCGATTCCCACTTTGGTCGATGGCAACCGCTCGTGCGGCTGGCAGTACGAGGGCCGCCGCACCCGGATTCGTGTAGTAGACTGCGCCCCAGCCCTCCCAATCGTAGGTGGAGGTGTCCTCGTTGTACGTTACCCGAGTCGTCTGAAAGTCGACGACGAGCGTAATCGGAAGTCCACCAGCGCCTTCGATGGGCACGCCATCGACACCGGTTTGATCGATGTAAGTGACCTCGATTGAGGCCGGATCGCCGTCAACATCGGTTCCTGTTGCGTGGTAGACAACTCCGTTGGGGCTATCCCAAGATGCATCGAGCGCTGTGATGACCGGAATTTCGGTACCAGTCTGACAGGTCCTCGCACCCTCATCGCCGCTTGGCAGGCAAGATAAGCCCGAGGCACACACTGAGATGAATCCGTCGCAGTCTGCATTCTCTGCCCCAACGGTTCGACCAACGATATCGGCGTTCATGACCTCACTGGTGAGGCCGCCCGAGTCGACAATCACACCGCTCACTGACGTAAATCCCGCGGCCATCGGAGAGGTCTCCCCGAAGCCGAGTATGGTCGTCGAATCGAAAGAACCGTCCTCGAGGTAGGAGATGACAGACGGCTCAAAGCTCAGTGGGCCCGACTCGGCCTCGTCGCTGTTGATCAGCGTCCCCTCAAAACCGGTCACGTCTGAGTTCTCGTCTGAGCCCTGTAACCTGAACCACATCTGCCATGCGATACCACCGGACTCGGTTACCAGAGGCACTGCAACCGCCGTGAGATCGGTTCCTACCGGTGCGTAGGCTTGCTGACAGGTGTCGACGTCGCCATTCGGAAGACAGGCAAACCCCTCTCCGCACAGTGCGAATGGCGGATCGCACTCGTCGCCATCACCGACCTCGTTGTACTCGAAGACCTCGAGCACGACCTGGCCAAAGCCTCCCGCCGAGTCGACTACCAGGAAGGTCGCCACGTCGGGGCTCGCGTCGAAGACAATCCAGGAGCCGGCCGTGTCAGGACCCGCGTCGTCGTTACACTCGGCGGGCCCACTCAGGCAGGCCGGGCTTCGAGCGTAGAGCACGGTGTCGATTTCGGTCCCGGCGAAGTCGGTCCGCGCGATGAATGTGCCCTCTTCTGGGGGCGTGTAGAGGAAAACTTTTTCAGAGAAGGTTCGTTCGAGGTCCTCGCCACACTCGATTCCGGGCTCAATGTAGCTTGTGGTTCCCGAGAGCTCGAACACCGCGCGATAGTACTCGCCGGTTTCTTCAACCCGGAAGTCGTCACCGAGCGTGTCGACGGTGATGTCCTCGCCACAGGCCCGCGTGCGGTCTTTGAAGGCGCATTCGGCGGTGCATGGGTCGTCTTCACCACCGGCGTCCACTTCGCACTCCTCGAAATAGGGTGACCCGTTGTCCACCACGCCATCACCGCAGTATGGGAGGCTGCAGTCTTCACGGCAGGCGTTTGGCGCTCTGTCGTTGTTGAGCGCACCGTCGTCACAGACCTCTTCGTAGGGTTCCGCGTCGTCGATGATGTCATCACCGCATGTCGGAAGCTGGCAGTCCAGTCGGCACAGATTCGGCTCGTCGGCGTTCTCTTCACCGTTGTCGCAGGTCTCGTCCTCATCCTCCTGCAGAGTGCCGTCACCACAATTGTCACATGCCTCGAGATCGGCGCAGGCGGGATCGTCACAATCGGCGAGCTCATTGCCGTCTTCGTCGCCCTCCGTATCGCAGTCTTCGACCGGTGTTTGACAGGAGGCGTGTTCGGAGCAGGCCGGATCGTCACAGTCGGACAGTTCGTTGCCGTCCTCGTCCCCGGCGGTATCGCAATCCTCCGGAAGGCCGGTCTGACAGGCCGGGTCGTCAGAACAGGCAGGATCGGCGCAGTCAGCCAAGTCGTTGCCGTCTTCGTCGCCCTCGGTATCGCAGTCCTCGGTGGCCGTTGAACACGCGGGCTCTGCAGCACAATCGCTGTCATCACAATCGGCGTTCCCGTCACCGTCCTCGTCGCCAACAGTGTCGCAGTCTTCGGTTGGCTCGCCGCAGGCTGCGTGGTTTGCGCAGTCGCGGTCGAGGCAGTCGATGTTGTCGTCACCGTCGTTGTCGGCGCCATCGTCGCAGACTTCCTCTTGCACACAGAAGGCAGAGCAACCATCACCTGACAGTGTGTTGCCGTCGTCACAGGTCTCGCCTGTCTCGACGCTGTTGTTTCCACACTCAGCAGTTGGATCCGGGTCTGTGTCGACACCGGGATCTTCGTCGGCGCAGCCGACTAAGAGGGCGAATAGGGCAACAAATGACAGAAGCTGCTTGTTCATTTTGGAAACCTCGGTGAGCTGGCACGAACCGGGCACCACGCTGTCCGTGCTGGTGCCGCGGCTTGTAGCAAATGCCTTGCCTTCCTGCAAGCTCAGACTGAGCGTGCGGGGGCTATCTGAAGGGTATCCAGGGTAAGGCGAGCAATAAAAAGAGACCCGCTGTGTACTCGGCTCCCGAGAGGGCGTTTTCGGTCGCTAAACGGCAGCTCTTCCAGCCGTAGGTGGCGAAAACGGCTACGAATACGACCGCCAGCCCGACCACCGCGAGTTCGTTTCCAGCAAAGAGCCGGTAGTAGTCCGAGCCAGAGTGCCCCCACATGAGTGAACTCATCGACAGGCTCAGGTCACCGAGAGGCAACACGAATAGGATGATAAAACCGATCTTGCGGATGTGGCCAGCTCGAAGACGCGCGACCAGTGGGCCATGTGAGGCCGCAATGAGGGCCCAGAGCAAGGTCGGCCCCAGCGTAACCCAGTGACCTGGTGCGCCGGGCGGCAACTGGTAGGCTGTCCAACCCAACCTCGAGAAGCTCGCGTCTGGAAGGACCCGGAATTCGGTGACTTCGCCACCGAGCGCAATCGCCATCAGTGCGTGGCCTGCTTCGTGAATCACGGTACCCAACAGTCCGACTATCGGTGCGAGTAGCAGGTAGAATTTGTGTCGCCACACAAATTGCAGCAATCGGCGGAGTGAGAAGCCAGGTTCGGCGGGTTGTAGGAGCGTTGCTGTCATATCGTATAACTACTCAGTCTAGCCCGCAGTCTTCGGTTTGAAAACCGCAACTGGGATTGTGCAAACGGCCGTTCGGCGCGTCTGATTCCCGACTCGTTGTCGTAGCGGGAACTCACCTCGTGAAGATCCTGACCGGAGTCCCTCGTCAGTTCCAACATTGGCCAATGTATGAATTTTGAGTCGCGTCCGAATAATCATGAACCAAACAGGTTAGCAACGCCCGGTTTTGGCCAAATACTGTCGTTGTTTAAAAGCTCTTGACACCGCTAGGCGTTATCCGTAGATTCCCACCTCGCCTTCGTGGCGAATTTGGGCGCATAGCTCAGTTGGGAGAGCATCGGCCTTACAAGCCGAGGGTCACAGGTTCAAGCCCTGTTGCGCCCACTCCCGGGAGCGTTTGAACGCGCCCGGCTTTGAAAATGGGGTGGTAGTTAAGCTGGTTATAACGCCGGCCTGTCACGCCGGAGGCCGCGGGTTCGAGTCCCGTCCACCCCGCTTCCGAATTCCGCAAGGAATTCAACGATTTAAGGCTGCTTCATGCAGCCTTTTTTCGTTTCAATGCCCAAATAATGCCTAAGTGTTTCCTTTTTCACGACAAATACCGCGTCACCGCCGACGACCCACCGTCCAGATTCGTGTCCGTCGTCGTCGCCGTCGCCGTCGCCGAAGAACCGGAGGTTCGCCGATCGTCTGAAACCCCCGCTCTGCGGGGGAGGCCCGTGACGACGTCACAGGCGATCACACGCGCGAAGCTCCAGCACCTGGCAAAGCCAGGTGGATCCTGCTCACTGCTCACTGACCCCTGCCCACTCAAGAGAGATACCTCCTCACCGCCGCCGAACCACCATCCAAATTCGTGACTGCCTGCGCCGTCCGATTCGGATCCAAATGGGCATAGCGCAACGTCTCACGTACATCGCTGTGCCCCATCAGCACTTGCACCTCGAACAGCGGTACCCCAGCCGAGACCAGATGTGATGCGAACGTATGGCGCAACACATGCCAGCCGAAGGGGTCGATCGCCGCTCGCTTTGCGGTTTGTCTGATCCCCCGATCGGCCGGGCGTTCCTGTCGCATGGTTCCCCTAGATGTGGGAAACACGAGGTTGCAATCTGAATCGAGACCGTCGACGTGGCGTTTCATGACCGCGACTGTCTCTGGCGACAGGGACACCGTCCGCTTTTTGTCGTGTTTGGGTAGGCCAACCGCCTTTCGCCAAACGGCGCGGTCGATGTAGACGGAACCGCCCTCCTCTTCTAGGCGAAGTTGCTCGCGTTCGAGCGCGCACAGCTCGCCCAAGCGCATCCCAGTCTTGCGAGCCAGATGAACCATGGGGAACCAGTAGGGTGTCGCCTTTGCTTCGAGCAGCTCGCACTCAGCTACCGACAGCCACCGGAATGGCGGCGGCGTGATCTTCGAGAAGAAGAACGCTGGGACCTGATCGATGTGACCCCAGGTCTTGGCGACGTTTAAGGCTCTGGACAGGACGCCCATGATGTTGCGCACGGTCTTGACTGATCGCCGGTTTGAATAGAGCGATGCTTGGAGTTGGGCCACATCGGCGGCGCCGATGTCTTTCAGCAAGGTGCTGCCGAAATAGGGGACGAGATGTACCCTCAAAATCGATTCGTAAGACACGAGGGTCGCGTATTTCCAGTGTACCCGAACGTAGGTGTCGAGAAAATCGACTGCGTGTTCGTCAAACCTCCTTTCCTGTTGGGGGTTCGAGGGAAACAAGGCGTTCTCCACGAGCTCGCGCTCGAACGACTCTGCGCCCCTCTTGGTTTGTAGGGGTGACCTCCGGCGGACCCGCTTTCTGGGTTGTCCCGGAATGTCGATCCATGTGTCCACGTACCATGCCCTGTTGATTCTTCGCGCTACCATCTGACAACTCCTCAGTTGGTACGCGCTGTTGGCTTGTGGCCCACAGTTTGATTGTTTCTGGATCAAACCGCAAGCCATGATTGCACAATCTGATATAGGGCAGTTTGCCGTCCTTTACCCAGGCGTATGCTGTTGACCGACTGATCATCAGATACTGGCAGAGGATTTTGATTGTCCACAGCGCGTCCATACTGAGCTCATATCGCAGGACGCGTGCCATCCAGCTCTAATCAGAGCCAAGCGGGCTTATGGCAGGTATTACTGAAATGGTGAATTGAACGAAATACACGGTTATGATTTATTATAATCCTGTAGAAACTGGCTACCGTGAAGAAAATGAAACCAAGGACAGTCAAAGTATTTGGCGGGCTCCAAATCAACTATGCAAGTCAGATCATGCACGATCTGATCTTGCAGTTAGGGCGATTTTCTAAGACGAATCGCCCTATCTTGATTTTGGGTGAAACTGGCACTGGCAAGGAAGCGTTAGCTCGTCTGGTTCACAAAAGGAGTCCTCGCAAAGACAAACCATTCATTGCGATCAACGCGGCCGAGCTCTCCGATAAGATCGCCGTATCCGAGCTGTTCGGCCACGAGAGGGGTGCATTCTCAGGGGCGGTTAAGTCGACAAAGGGAATCTTTCGTACTGCGCACGGAGGCACATTGTTTCTCGATGAGGTGGGGGATCTTCCTCTCACGGTACAGGCCCGACTGCTGCGGGTGTTGCAGGTGGGCGAGGTCCGACCGGTGGGCGGCACCACGAGCAAGGTAGTCGATGTTCGGATTGTTGCGGCTACCAATCGCGACCTCTATGGGATGGTCTCTGAGGGCAAGTTCCGCCAAGACCTGCTCGCCCGCTTGGCCTTTCACGTGGTGTACGTCCCGCGGCTCGACCAGCGTGCTGAGGATGTCCTGTTGATCGCCAAGCAGATATTGAAGTCGATGACGCCAAAGGCTGCCTTGAGTCGCAGCGCTCAGGCTGCCCTGCTTATCCATGATTGGCCAGAGAACGTGCGAGAGCTGGAGAAGGCGGTGATCAGTGCACACGCCAACAAGACGGCGGAGCGCAAGACGATCAGCGGCGCCGACCTTGCCCCCTTTCTGCCGCTCGGAATACCCCCCTTCGCCAGCCTCGCTCAGGCTCACCAGTTTAGAATCCTTCGCTATCTTCACCAGGCGCCCAGTGACGGGGTACCACGCGCTAAGATACTGACAGACCTCGGCATCCCAGATGGCTCGAGCATGCGTGCATTTTCGAGGCTGGTTGAAATGAATCTGGTTTCGAGTGACCGGTCCGATACGACGACCTACTCACTGAGCCCTACCCTTCGCTCACAGCTCTTGAGCAACGTGCATGAGCAGCAGAAGTGGGAACAGGTTGTCACCACCGAGCTTCCGAGAATCGGACAGCTCGTCCAAGGCGGATCGGCCTCCCCCGAGCAGCGCCTTGCACTGATGCATCTTGTGACCCCGAAGGTGCTGGATGCACCTGAGTTGGCTGGGGAGGAGTGAGAGTCGGCTTCATCGATTGGCTTTAAACCCGTTGGGGTGTACCCCTTTCCAACTTTTCTTAACTTTTTGAAATGGGGCGCAGGCGTCGTTCTGGCTTCGCCGGTTTTCCGGTTTGAGGCTAGGGGGGTACACCCTATCTCACCGATTTTCTCAGGTTGAATGGGATTTCCTCCAATCCCTTGCTCCGAGGGTTCAAAAACACCGCTTTCTGGACGTTTTCGGGGTCAAAATGGGGTCAGAAATCGGAGGTCTTTTTTTTACCCATTGTCAGCTCGCATGACCCTGGTTTCGGAGGCCAAATTCACCCCCGAAAAAGTACCCCTTTTCGAACCCTCCCGCGAACCCACACCTGAAAGGCGAAGTGAAATCAGAATTGGTTCAGAAGAGGGTTCTCGTTTGGGTACCAAGACGGGTCCCGCCGGAGGGTATGAAACGGGGGTCAAACCACCCTCGCAGTAACCCGTTTGGGGTCTTCCCGTGCTTGAGTTAGTTTAGCCTTGTCATTTGAATCCACAGGAGTTGCGAAGCTGTTCCAGGATATCCGTCGTCACGTTCCCGCGATCTCCAACGAGCGCAGCCCCGTAACGAACGTCTTCACGGCCTTACGGTCCAAATCGCGCCAGCCGTCCGGTCCTATCGCGCGTCGAACCAGCCTTTCTTTCAATCCAAAGAACTCGTTGAAAGCCCTGGCAGACGAATAGAGCCTGACCTGTCCAGCACGCGGTTTCGCCCAAACGGTGAACAACATCCGAGATTTGTTCTGAGGCGGTGTGTACATGATCGACGTCGCATAGGGTCGTGGGTACAACCTCGCTTCGTTCGCCGCAGCAAGAATCGAGCGAAAGTCATCCCCGATTCCGTTCGCAACGGCCCGCTCGCAGACCTCCTCAACGGTCGCCG
>CAZDBH010000103.1:0-20451 GCA_964503485.1 uncultured Bradymonadales bacterium
CGGCCCCCACCAATCGCTCGCACGGATAGATGTTGCCAGCCGGTGAAACCGCGATAGCTGATCGACCGAATTCGCAGTGGTCGTGCGCCTTGTATCCGCCCTTGAGATGGGTCAGCACCTTGTCGTCAATGACGTTGATTCGAACCAAATGGCCGCGCCTGTAGGAACTGAGATAGACCTCTCCGACCTCTTTGTAGCCTGCCTCCCAGGCGGCCAGATCATCATCCGACCATATCCCGTCGAAGTTTGGATTGAGGCTCACCCTACGCACTCCCGCGTCGACGAGAAACCGGACGGTTTCGCCGATGTGCCGCACGTTGGATGGGTCGACCACCGAAATCGTCTCGAAATCGATGCCGGATCGAAGCATCTGCTTCAGTCCCCGATAGACCGCCTCGAAGCTTCCTTTTCCGTTCGTAAAGGGACGCGATTTGTCGTGAGCCTCTGGAATCCCGTCGATGCTGAGGCCGAGAAAGAAGTCGTTTTCGCGGAGAAACTCGAGGCGCTCTTTGGTGAAGCAGGTGCCGTTGGTCGTCACCACGAACTTCGGTTTGAGGCCGAGAACGCTGAGCTGAGAGTTAGCCAGCTTGGTGTAATCTTCGAGCAGGTCCCAGGCGAGCAGGGGTTCACCCCCGAAAAACGAAATCTGGACCTTTTCGGGCCTGTCGACCGTCGCGTAACCGATGGCCAACTCGGCGACATCACGGTTCATTCGTTTCGAGAACTTGCGGCCGGCGTAGCAATACGGACAGCCCAAGTTGCATTCATGTGTCAGGACAAGAGCGACATCCACGATTTCACCTCATGACATTTCAGACAGAACACACTCAACGTTGCCGAATACTAAACGAGTGAGCGTCTGGAATGGTTTTAATGACTGTACCATCGACGGCCGATCCGTCATACTCGCACCAGTCCAAAAACGCGTATTTGGCTGCCCATGCTGCAGGGCATGCCACTCATTTGGTAGGGGATAGATCGATTAGGGTCCCCCAATCGTTAGATAGTCGACTCTAAGGCGAAGGAGCTGACGCATGGCAAAACGATCACCAAAGGCGATCCCGACAACGGACCCGGGCTACCCCACCAAGGCCGAACACGCGTGCCCAGAACCGGGGAGGCGTCGGTTTCTGCGACAGGTACTGGTCGGTAGCACCGCGCTTACTGTCTCAGCAGCAAGCGTAGCCAACGCGCAGGATGGGCGACAGATCGACTTTTCGATTCTGGACGAACACGATCCGCTTACGCCCGACGAGCGCAGTCAAGCTCCGGCGGCCAGAGCTCGGCGAGCTGCGCCCGCTACCGAAGAGCGGGCAGAAGCAGCATCAACAGCCGAGGAGCCGGAAGTCACGATCACGGAGCAGCGGGCGCTGTGGGTCGAACCAGGCTACCTGGTCCTGATTCAGTGGCGACGTCCAGAATCAAATGCCGACGTGATTTCAGCTTTTGAAGGAGCGTCCGAGACCGTCAGTAGCCACCTTTCTACAGAAATCGCCGATCCCTTCGCAACACTCCACGACCCAGCGCAGCTGCAGGACGCGGAACGAGCGCTTCTGGCGGTTCTTGTCCCGATCGTGGCACCCGCCGAGATTGATGTGATTCACCTCGATCACGACTGTACTTCGGTGTGTTCGGTACCAACTATGCTCCCGGACATACAGGTGAGAGGACGATTGCGATCGACGACCCACTAGGAGCCAGTAAATGAATCCGCTGAAGGACAAGAAAACCTGTTTGCATGGGTATCCGGCGTGGGAAAATCGCGAGCGCATCCCAAACAATCCTGGGCGTCGTCGCTTCATCCGGCAACTGGTTGCAGGGGTAGGTGCCGGGGGGGTTCTGGGGGCTCTGGGCCTTCCCAAGCTCTCCCACGGTCAGTCTCGCGAGGTGGATTTCCGACACCTCGAGAACCATCCAGCGCCAGAACTGTCCTTCGCCAACGAAGTGACTCAGGCTGTGAGTGCTGCAGTCGCGGGCGATGAGGTCGGGCTAGGCCTCGGGGCGGCGCCATCCGCAGCTCCGGCGGCGGCCGTTGCCACAACGACGGACAGGCCCGAAGAAGAGGTTGTCGAGAACCGAGCCCTGTGGGTTGAGCCTGGATATCTAGTTCTTCTGCGCTGGAGTCGTAGGGCTTCGGACGAGACGTCCATCTCTGCTCTCGAGGGGCTTACAGACACCATCGCAGCCCACCTTCAAGAGAACGTTCAGACAATGGAGAATCTACACGACATCGCGAATCTCCATGTGCTCGAGAGTCAAATCGCCGAGTTCATCGCGAATGGAGTTGAGGCGCGCGTCGAGGTTGTACACCTCGACCATGATTGCTCCTCTGTTTGCAGTTTGTTGCCGTCCGCAGACGGACCAATCGATGACTTTCCGGTATTGGGCGGTGTCGTTGCACCACCCGGCTGGGAATAGACCACATAGGGCCCGCGACAATGAAAAAGAAGGCAGTAAAGCCGTTGGAACTCACAAAGACTGAAATCCCTGCCTGGCCCGCGAAGGGCCCATTGAACCCGAGTCGGCGGTCCTTTCTGCGACGCATGGGCCTGGGCGCTGGGGGCGCGGGCTTTCTGGCGACAGTGGGTCTACCCGGATTGTCCCACGGACAAAGCCGAGAGGTCGACTTCTCGCTACTCGAAGCGCATCCTGGGCGCCACGACCTCAACCCAGAACCACCAGCAGCCCCAGCTCCGGCTCAGCCTATGGCGATCGCCCCCTCGGCGCCCGCTCCACCAGCCGCCGCCGCCCCCTCAGATAGTGCCGAGGCACCGCCCGCCGAGATAGTCATGGCGGTAGAGAATAGGGCTTTGTGGGTCGAACCAGGCTACCTCGTCCTACTCAGATGGGAACGACCGGTGGAAAACGAAGAGGTCATTGCGACTCTCGAGGGCTCATCGGACGCGGTGGCTGCCTATCTATCCGAACAGGTCGAAAACTCTCAGAGCCTGCATGACCTGGGACGCCTTCACCTGATCGAAGACGGCCTCGCCGCGCTTCTGGAAGCACGGGTCGCACCGGCAGATATCCAGACGCTTCACCTCGACCACGACTGCGCGTCGGTATGTACGGCGCTCCCTGACCACATTCCGGATGACTACATTCCACTGCCGGGCGTCCCGCCCGCAACTGATTGGGAATAGGCATGAAACGAAAACCAGTACCGTCCAAGAGTGTCGATCCGGACTATCCAGATCGACAATCCGCACCCGTCGAAGCCCTAACGGTGCCCAGTCGCCGGGCTTTCCTCGCTCAGGTTGGGCTCACTTCCGGTGCCTTGGGCCTCGGCGGTTTGCCAAAGCTTGCTCACGGCCAAAGCCTCCAAGTCAACTTCGATCGACTGAGCAATCATCCAGCATTGTCGTCGCCCGATCCGGCCCCCGAGGCTGAGGCGGCCGTGATGGACTACGAAGAGGCTCAAGAAGAGAGCGACGACAGTGACAGCGACGAGTTTGCGGCTGCAGAACCGGTTGAGACCATCACTGAAAACCGAGCGTTGTGGGTCGAGCCCGGCTACCTCGTGCTACTGCGATGGACCAGAACGGCGGCTGATAGCGACGTGATTGCGGCGCTAGAGGGCTCCGGTGATTCAGTAGCCGCTTTCCTGACCGGGCGGATCACGAACGTCGATCACGTTCACAACATCGAACAGCTGCATCCGATTGAGCACGATTTGCTCATTCACCTGAGCTCGTTGTTGCCCAGCGTCACAATCGAGATGTTGCACATCGACCATGACTGCACAACGGTGTGCAGTGTCCTCAACCCGAGCCGAGAGTACCCGGAGATCTACGAGGTAGACGGTGAAATGCCCGGCCCGGGCTGGGAATAACCCGCCTGCGCCACTGCTGAGGAAAGACAGATGCCACGAATCATCAAACCCAAATCTGCGACGCCGCCCACGCACCCGACATGGGACGATGCGCCCGAACACTGTGACACGAGTCGTAGACGCTTTCTCAAACAGATCGGTGTCGGCTCTGGATTGCTGGCAGCAGTGGGGCTTCCAACCCTGAGCCACGGTCAAAGCTTGCCGATCAACTACGACAAGCTTTCGAGTCACCCGACAAGCGCGGCGCCCCGGGGGGATGGGGGCGCGGCCGCGGTTGCACAGCGCGCCGGGGCGGCTGGGCGCGCATATCCCGCCGACTGTGAGGCGTACTTCGACGACTCCGTCGCCGATCAGGCGCCGGCTAGTGACGAACCCGAGCTGGCCGAAGAGGTGGTTGAGAATCGTGCCCTCTGGATCGAGCCAGGCTATCTTTTGCTGATTCGCTGGGCGCGCCCTGTCGACGATCAATCGCCGATCACCGCGCTCGAGGGGTCAGCCGATGCCATTTCTTCATTTCTGACCACCCAGGTGTCGTCGGTCGACAGCCTTCACAATCTCGACCAGCTTCACGCGATCGAGAGCGCGCTCTTGACCGACGTGGCCAGCCGGATCACTCCGGCCCGAATCGAAGTACTCCACCTCGACCACGACTGCACGACCGTTTGCAACACGCTGAACCCCAGCCGCGAGTACCCGGAAATATATGAAGTTATGGGTGATATCGCCGAACCCGGTTGGGAGTAGGCGCCGCTATTTCAGCCGATTGTTTTTCCCGGGTTGCCAGCCTGAACACCTTGTCCTATAGTACGCGCGCTTCCGCCCAAAAAATGGGCTCCTGTTGAGGTGTTACTCAAGATGTCTATGTCGATTCCAAAGAAGATAATGGCTGCCTTCGTGGCAATCAGCTTTTTTAACGTTGCGTGTTTTAACTCGTACACGATTTCCACAACCGAGCTCGAGAAACTTCAAACCGGTTTTGAGGCCGAGGAAGTGGAGGTGCTGACGGATGGGTGTAGCGGAAGCGCAGCCCTCGCGGGTGATACGCGTATCGCGCAGGCCGACGACTCCATCGCAACACCTGCTCCAGCAGACTGCGAAGCGGTGTCAGTATCTCTGTCCAACACCATCTCGGTTGTAACAACGGACGGCGCAAGCTACCGAGTCACCCCCTTCAACTTCACGCTGGGGCAAACTCAACTCGTGGCCCCCGACTATGATCTGCTCCTGCCGCGAAGCGCACTCGCTGGCGCAGAGGTTCAAGAATTCAGTACTGGCAAGACGATCGGTCTGATTGCCGGCGTGACTGCAGCGGCAGTTGGTAGCTTTCTTCTGATATCTGTTCTCGCTCCTGCCGATCGCGGCTTGGGCGGCTCCTGATTCGGGGCCGGTTCCCGGGTTCGCAACCCGATTCCTGCCAATCTCCTGTCTCGGGACAGGCTTCAAACACTCAGACCACAACGCTGTATTTTTCTCGACTTGCCTTTAGCGGCGCCGCTTGCTATTTTCGGTGGTGCCGAGACGCGATTGCCCGTAGGTCGTTCTCAGCTTCCTTCCCTGTGCGTCAGTAAAGCTCGGATGTGCTTTTGAGACACTTAAATGATAGGCGCGATGTCATGAAGTTGCCTAGATCGCGGTTTCTGTCTCTCTTTCTGGTGGCCCTCGTTCTGGCCGCCTGTGGGGATTCACGTCTAACGACCAGCGCAACGGGAAGCGAGCAGCCGCGCGAGCGACCAGCTTACGACCCGAATCGTGATGGCCCAGCAATTCCGCCAGACGACGACACGACCCGCGGCCCACGTTGCTGTGTGTTGGTACCCGCTATCGGCGAGACGTCAGTTGGAGTCGCATTCGAGGGTTCAGTCGACCTCGGTGTCTATCTGTTCTCACTCACGACCGGGGACCCGCTGCCCGACAATACGATTGAATGGCGGATCGAGGGCGATGGCACCGCAGGCAGTCGTCTCAGCGCGGCAAACTCGTTCACCGACATTGCCGGGCTAGCGCAAATCCGTTTCGACGCGGGAAGTGTCGCGACAGCGTTTCGGGTGATTGCGTCATTTCCGGGAGCGAATGAAGTCGCCTACGATGTGACCGTACTCGATATGCCCGTGGGTGCGGTGGAAGTGACGGTTGTTCACCCCAGCTCCTCTATCTATCCCGTGAGTCCAATCAACGTGCGGCTCTTCAAACGAGAGGACCTGAGGTGCTCATTCCTTTCACCGGGTGAGTACCCGGCCGACTTTTTTGTACAGACCGACCTCGAATCAACCCGCGAACAGGCATTGTTCGAGAACCTGCTGGCGGATGAGACCTTCACGATTGTGGCAACCGGATTCGGAGCGATGGGGGAGGTCGCGGCGCAAGCCTGTTTAGAAGAGGTGTATGTTGAAGAGGGTGTCACTCGCGAGGTCGAACTCGTGTTGCAGCTGCTCCCCCTCAATCCGATCGGCGAGTACGACGTTCAAAGTTGGTGGGATTTCACTGACGCTTTGCTCGAGACGGGCGCCGTCGGAGCCATCATCGTCGATATCCTCGACCTCTTCGAAGATCCGGGCGAACAAATCCTGGACTACATGGTCGACGCGATCGGCTACTTCGTTGGCGGGTGGGTCTCTGACGTAATCGAGGTCTTCCTGAGCGTCACGCGCCTCGATCGGCTGATCGGTGACGCGATCAACGACTTGATCAACTCGAGCGACGCGCTGCGGCAGTTCTTCTCTATCGGATGCGACCTGAGACGAATGGTCACTCGTCTGCAGATCCTGTCGATACTCAGCATCGGAAAGATCGGTAGCGATTTCGAGATTTTTGGGGTCGACACTTGGACGGGTCTTGGCATATGCGACTTCACGCCCGACGATGACTTCATGGTGGGCGAGTGCGATGAACGGCCCGACTGCGACCGAATCCAGATCCAGATTACCGACGGAAGCCTCGGCCTACTGCGCGGCGATTGGACCGGTCGAGTGCTGTCGTACAACCAGCTCACGATCGATAGGCATGCTGTCGACTTCAACTATGGCCGATTGATCCTGTTCATACTCGACAACTTCCTGTTTCCAGCCATTACCGGAGAACCGGCCCCGGTGAGTCTAGAGGACGTCTTCTCGAGCATCGTCAACTGTGAGGGCTTCGGAGAGATGATTACGGGCAGCGATGGAGAAATCTGCGTCATCGGATGTATCACTGCCGAGGATCTCGAAGGATTCTGCGACGGCGCGATCAGCCTCGTATTTGGCACACTCTTCGAGGGGTTTGTCGGCTCGCTGTCCTTTGATTCCGTCCTCGAAATGCGCGGCTCCTGCACACTCGTGAACGAGGACACCGATCTCGAGGTCGAAAGCCTCAGTGAGGGTGAGTACACGGGGACGATCAATATCGGCTCATCGTCCTCTCCATTCAACTCCACCTTCGTCGGTCAGCGACGCTAACATCCAGGCCACATCGAGCTACCGTTTTCGCTTGACGGGCGTACATCGCGCTCTTATAGTCCGCCCCCGTCGCTCTCGGAGCGGCCGCGGCGCGTTAGTCTAGCGGTTAGGACGCCGGCCTCTCACGCCGGAATCACGGGTTCGATTCCCGTACGCGCTACTCGAAGAGAGGGCCCTTGGCCCTTTTTTTCTATGCCTTCAGAGTTTTGAGGACTAAATACAATGGCTCAAGCAGTTAAGAAACGTCCGGCAAAGATCGCGTCTAAGAAAAAAGACGGCGGTGGTGTGCAGACATGCCCGACATGCGATAAAGACATGTCCGTCGTAAAAATGGTACGGCAAACGGCTCCTTCGGGAATGTTCTGGGTCTGTGACTCCGGACACGAAGTTCCCACGCGCTGATTCTTCTTCCCGCGAGTTCAGCCGAAACGCCCTCCAACACGGTCTTTACAGGCCGGTGAACAGATCGCGTCCGACTTTCGTCAAAACAACCTGATGTCGGCCGTCCACTCGATGAGGTCCCAATGACCTGGTTCTTACGAAACGTGTCCTGTGTCGCGATCGTATTGATCGCGCTGGTTATCACCTCTGATGTCCACGCGCAGTACAACACGACAGGCGTTTTCTACGACTACACTCAGATCTCGGTGAACGGGCGGCCCCAGTTCGTGCTGGTGCCGCGGGGAACGGATGCCTTTACCCAGGGAAGCCCACCCCAGCTCTCGGTGCCGGCGGCCTTCCGAATCCTGCGGGAAAACAAGCGGGCGACCTATGGTAACGCCAGCCTCACACTGAGCGACGCGGACCTCGAGGCGGGAAGGGCGGTGGTGCACATCGACCCCGAACAGCGCGACTGGTACCTCATCGTGGTCGCGGAGACTGTTTATACATTCAGCGAGCTGGGCATTGACGAGGTCATGTTTCCAGGCCTCTCCGAAACGCCCTACACCAGAGCAAGCGTCCCGTTTCTGGCATTTGTTCTTCACTCCCCCATGTGGCGAGCACTACCCGGGCGCAACATCTCAGTTGGT
The DNA here is from genome assembly GCA_964503485.1 of uncultured Bradymonadales bacterium. GTDB lineage: Bacteria > Myxococcota_A > Bradymonadia > JAFGEP01 > JAFGEP01 > CAZDBH01. The sequence goes on from CAZDBH010000103.1 coordinate 8,295, forward strand.
ATCATTGAGCTTCCCAACGGTGGGCTCATTGAATCCAGCGACTTCTATCGGCGCTGGGAATCCGGTGATTCCGAGTTGCAGGAGCTTCTTCTGAGCTATCTGTCGACCGGCAGCCCTGTCGAACAGACTGGTGTCCTTGCCCTCCTGGGAGCCGAAAGCGTCCCGGGCGCGGTCGAGGCGGTTATGCCCTTATTGGACACCGCAGGCGACTCAGTCCGACTACAGGCGGTCAATTTTTTAGCGGCGGCTGGAGGTGAGGCGGTCCTAGAGCGACTCTCTCAGGTCATGTCCGCAGACTCGAGCGCCGAAGTTCGAAACGCCGCTGCCGCCGCCCTCGGCAGCACCGGTGACACCCATTTCCAGTTTTTCGAGTTGGAGCATCGCTTGGCAGAAGCCACTGTGGAAACCCTACCCGGTATTCTGGCCGAATTCGCCGCGACGGGTGACCCAAGGGCCATCGCAATACTGCAGGAACACGTGAGCCACGGAGAGCAGACCGTCCGACAGGCTGCGATCGACGGCCTAGTTGGTGTGGGCGAAACCGAGTACCTCTTCCAGACGGTCGAGGGTGATTCGCCCCTCTTTATTCGACTCCAAATCGGGGAGACGCTCGCCAGCCGGCTAGACGGTGAAGCACGGGTTAGGGCGATCGAAAACCTGGTCGCGGCCAGGGAAGGGCAACCGGCCCTAGACTATCTCAATCAACTGATCGAGCAGGGAAGAGACGGGCAGGCTGAAGCCGTCCGCGTCGCACTCGAGCGACAGCTTGCACATCAGGACACTCAAATACGAATCGAGGTCGCAACCGCACTGGCCGCCATCGGAGACCCAGCTTCGCTCGAGGCGCTGGCCGCTGCAGCCGCAGGTGAGGGCGATGTCGATGTGCGCAATACCTTGGACGAATCCGCCGTAGAGTTGATGACTCACATCTCATTGTCCGATGTCGAAGATCACGCAGGCGGCCGAAACCTGTTCCTGAAACGTTCTGCCTATGTCGCGTTGGGCTATTTCGCTCAACAGGGTCGTGCCAACCAGTCGACCTTTCAAACGCTCGTTGAGGGGCTCCTCGATGGCGAAGCCGAGATCCGCGGCGCTGCCGTCCTGGGCTTGGCGACTTACGGTAATGCTGATGCGTTCAACGCCGTGATCGGACTCGCGCAGGACCCCGATCCGAGCGTCCGACGCGACGTGGCAAGGTCACTTGGTTCATTCCCAGCGGGACAGGGTAGCGACGCGCTCGCTGCCTTCCTTTCTGATTCAGACGACAACATCGTGGCTGCCGCACTCTTGTCCGTCGGTGACCGCCAGGAACAGACGCTTCTCGAGAACGTCCTCCAGCTGACCAGCTCTCGGTCTGCAAAAACGCGAGCAGCTGCGTTGATTGCAGCTAGCGGCCTCTCGTATCAGGAGATCGAGATGACCGTTATCGACATGTTGATGTCGGCGACGAACGACGCTGAAGCGGAGGTCCGAGTCGCAGCGGCTGAGGCCCTCAGCACATTCAACAGCGAAATGGCCGTCCTCGGAATCTCGCCCCTGACCCAGGACAGAGAGGTTGACGTCAGACTGCGGGCGATCAGCGCCCTCGCGACCACCCAAAACGGCGCAGCGCTCGGTGTGCTCGTTAGTCTTCTCGAAGACAGCTCAGCTCAAATTCGACTCGCTGCGGTCCGCGCTTTAGGCGATTTGGGCATGGCCGAGGCGGTGCCTCAGATAATGGCGGCTTTGACCGCAGAACAAGATCCCGGTGTGCTTGACGCAGCTCAGTCGGTCGTCAACTCATTACAGGGTAACTAGTGAAGAACATTCTATATTTTGCGACTTTGCTCGGTGTCATTGCCTGTAGCCAATCAAGCGCGCAAAGTCCTGAGTCCCAACCCCATACGCCAACTCCGGAGGAGCAGGCGCGAGAACGGTACGAGACCGTGAGAAACGGCATCGGGCAAGCCTGCTCGCTCGATCAACACTGTACCGCGCCTCTCCGTTGCGCAGACCGAACGTGCGCCGAACCGCAAGCGATGTCGGGAGAGTATGACGAGACCACACCGTTCATTCGCTTCGACACCGCGGACGGACCAACGCTCTATTTCTTTGAGCTGGCCACCCGCCAAGCTCAACGACAACGCGGTTTGATGTTCCGGCCCTGGATGCTGGAGAACTGGTCGATGCTATTCATCTTTCCAGATGTTCGCCATCGCTCTTTTTGGATGCGCAATACATACATTCCGCTCGACATGGTCTTCATAACCGAAGACTGCTCGGTCGTGGGCGTGGTCGAAAACGCGGAACCTTTGACTGACAGCTCTCGAGGTGTCCCGGGTGACAGCAAGTACGTGCTCGAACTCGTTGCGGGGCAGGCCGCTGCGCAGGGAATTCAAGCCGGGACCCAGTGCACCATGCTGAACCTTCCGGCTGACTTGGACGCCCGAGTTCACTAGCGCCTCGCACCGGTCCAATGCCTCCGGCGCCGTTGCAATAATCATCACACCATGCCACTCCTAACCAATGAGTAAGGAGCCGAAACTCGCAACGACTCGACTCGAATGGACGCTCCTGGTTTTGGCGGCGGTCCTGGCAGTCATCCTTTGCTTCGTGCCACTACTCAACGTGTTGGGGTACGAATTCGCGACCGTATTCTGCGTATTCGCGACGTTCCTCTGTGGCGCCATCGCGGTCCAAACAGCCAGTTCACCCCACTTGACGCTGTCCGACATGAGTCTATCCGAACTCTACGTCGCCGTTTTCGTGCGGACCGTTCGCCCTCTGTGGATTCCACTGGGTATCATCTCGCTCAATGCGCTTCGGGTCAGAAACTGCGACTACTGGGTGGGTCTCAGCCTGTATCTGCTCCTACCAGTCGTGTCGTGTGGAATCATCGCCGGGTATGCCCTATGGGCGCGTATGGTCTTCCCCAACCACCTGGTCAGATGGTTCGCCTACTACGGCCTCATCATCGTCTCGGTTGCGGCATCACTTTTCCACTTGGCGACTGAGCCTGCGGTCTACGCGTTTCACCATACGATAGGCTACTTCGCTGGCTCGATTTATGACGAAGCGCTGGCCATACCCCAAGGTCTACTGCTGTTTCGGTTGTGGGGAATCGCGCTCGTCGCGCTCATTCTGGCCGGGATCCAGTTTGGAATCAGCCGCGTTCGCGGGACCAAATTGAAGCCGCCATTGGCTGTCGCAGTACTTGCCCTGGTGACGATCTCACTTGTCTTTGCACAGCGCTTCGACTTGCGAATCGAAGGCGGGCGTGGGGACATAATCGACGCCCTCGGGGGCCGAGTCGAATCTGAGCACTTTGTGATCTACTACTCACTGAAAGACAGTCAGGTCGCAGACAACATCGACGAAGTAATTCTAGATCACGAGTATCGCTGGGACCAACTGGCGGAGTTCTTCGGCGTGGAGCCCCCGTATCCCGTCTTCTCGTTCATCTATCCCTCCCAGGCCACAAAGGCCCGCTACATGGGCGCAGGCCGAACGCTGATCGCAAAACCCTGGCTTGGCGAGATGCACATTACATACGAGCGCGTCGGAGAAGGTCATCTGGCCCACGAATTGGCTCACCTCTTCACGGAGCCCTTCGGACAAGGACCTCTGAGCCTAGCCGGCGGACTACTCAACCCAAACATGGGATTGATAGAGGGTGCGGCAACCGCTGGTGCCTGGGACGGAAGTCAATTGACGTATCACGGGTGGTCGGCGGCCCTTTATGAACTCGATCTGGCTCCCAACCTGGAAGACGTTTTGGCGGCCAGTGGCTTTTGGGCGAGCTACTCCCGGACGGTCTACACCCTGATGGGTTCCTTTTCTCGCTGGCTGGTCGATGAGTATGGCGCCGAGAAATTCCGATCGGTCTACGGAACTGGCGATTTCGAGGCCGTCTATGGTGTCGACATGGGGGCGCTGGTGGCCAGATGGCGTGCCTTCCTCGACACCCTCACGATTGATCGGGCCCACATCGAGGTCGCAGAGTACCGATACGATCGACCGAGTATTTTCGGAAAGCCCTGCGCCCGGGCCCTTGCGGAGCGCGTGGATCAGGCTCGTGGGTTTTCATCCGCGCGGCAGTATCACAGAGCGGTCGAATGCATGGCCTCGGTTGTGGCCGACGATCCAGAAAACGTCCGCTATCTACTGTTCTTAGCGCGGCTCGAACGCCAGGCCGGCATGACCGACGAGGCGATTCAGCACGCGGAAAGCGTCGCTGAAACCGAACAAGCTGGCCAGGTCCTTCGGGCGAAAGCGACCGAGCTCATCGGGGACATCGCATGGTCGCGGGGTGATTTCGACGAAGCAGCAGCCCGCTACGAGTCGGTGCTGGAGCGGCCGATCCCCGAAGCTGACCTTCGAATGACGACCATCAAACTCGAAGCGGTTCGGAGCGCGGGGCTGCGGGATATCGTGTTCACGTACCTGCTCGCTGCGCCGCCCGTCCCGAGGGACGCGATGACGCTTCAGCTGGCCGAAGAGGAGGTCCGGAATGACTCACTTCTGTTGGGTTACCTGCTCGGTGTGAGGCTGTTCAACGCGCGAGACTATCTCGGCGCCGTTCAATACATGACTCCGGTCGTCGAGTATTTTGCCATCACTCCACCCACTGAACGGGGCTACCTCGCGATTCTTCGCCGGGCTTCGCAGATTAGGAGTGAGTCCCTGTACTTCCTGGGTCGTCTCGAAGAGGCTCAGGACGGCTTTGAGACCTTGGCTGCCTCAGGCGATCCAGCCGTCGATGCCTTCTCTGCTACCGCTCTCAATTGGGCTCGGCGCTGCGAGTGGCGGGACTGACCGGAGCGGCTTCGTCTGAACCACCCGGCCTTCATCGGTCAGCGGCTGACGCGGCCAGGTGGTGTCTTCTTGACGTTGCGCCGGGGGCATGAGAAATAGCGCGTGGGAATATCGCAACGTTAGAGGGCGTTTTGAGCCCTAGTGCGGTACAAAAAGGCGAAGCATGAAGACGCCCTGGTTCACAACTCTACTGACTTTCTGCGTTGGCATAGTCCTATTCACGGGCTGCGGTCCGGGACTGATTGACGATTCCGCCGTGGTCGCGGCCGAAGCCGAAATCGCCGATACACCAGAGAATCGAGAAATCGTCGATCTCGTCAACGACTATCGACGGGCCCTCGAAGACAAGGACCTCGGTACCCTGCGACGCCTGATCTCTAGTTCCTACTACGAGAATGGTGGAACCACCCATACCACCATGGACGACTACGGTTATGACGGGCTGACCCACGTCTTCGAGCTGTACTCTGAGAACGTCCGCCAGCTGCGCTTGAGCGTACTCATCCGTGAAATCGAGATTCGCGGCGACCGCGCCAATGTCTACGTCGACTTTGGCTACAACATGCTCTACGTGCTCGAAGGCCAAGAGAGATGGCAGGTCGACCGCGATCTCAATCGTCTCGAGCTCGTGCGCGAGGGTAGTGAATGGCGGGTTTCCGCCGGTCTATAAGCCGAGCCCCGGGCCAGTCAGCGCCAAACAGAAACCCCTATAGTTCGGATCCTTCATGCTCGTCCTCTTGTTCAGGAGGTGAAAGATGGCTACGGACCCGGTCCAGAAGTCGACTGGTCTCCTCCGCGTCCTCAGCGCCGAGCAGTAACTCGAGCGTGAACTCGGTTTGTGCCGCTTCCCACTCCCGCAGGGAAAGGGCGAGACGGCCACAGCTTGCGTGCAGTTCTGGGGCGAAAGGGTTGATGTGGATGGCCTTGTCGCAGGCCTCGAAGGCCGCCTCGGGTTGGTCGATGGCGGCATAGAGAGAGACGAGGGTGCTGGCCGCTGAATAGTCGTTTTGATCGACACGAGTCAGAGCGAGTAGCTCCGCCGCAGCCTCTTCTTGTCGGCCGGCGCGGAGCAATATATCGGACAACTCTTGATAGGGCTCCGCCCCGCTCGGATAGAAGGCCTGTGCGGCGCGATAGTGGCGAATCGCATCGTTGGTTCGTCCCTGCCGTCGAGACAGGTAACCGAGTTGATTTCGCAATGTGTAGCCATCGTGACCGGCTTCGAGCAGCTGCTCGAACTGGCCCCGGGCGTCCTCGAACCGAGCCTCCCTGATCGCAAATGTGGCAGACAGAAAGTTGGCCAACGGATTGGCCGGATCGAGGGCAAGCGCTGAATCGACCGCTTCGCGGCACTCGCCGACCTTCTGGGCATGGAACTTGGCCATCGCCAGCTCCGCGAAGGCTTGGGCACTGGTCGGAGCTGATTCGACTCGCGCCTCGAAGAACGCTTCGTTGCTAAACAGGGACGGGTTTGGTTCGAACGACTCCAACAATACGCTGAGGCGTGCCCGGACGAATTGCTCGAACCCGGCGTCGAATTCCTCCAAGCCGAGCTGAGTTGTCTCCCGTAACACCTCTTCGAGACGTCGTCGTTCGGCGAACAAACGCAGCATGTCGAGCAGAACGGTCTCGCCCCACTTCTCAGCCAGAAACTCAACCAGCAGGACGCTCTGGTAGTAGGCGACTGATGTTTCCTCCAAACTCTGACCGCGGACGAAAAACTGATTCAAGTGAGCGACGCTGATCAAACCGTCCGTAAGGAGATAGGTGAGCAGCTCGAAGTCCGCCTCCCGCCGCCATTCGTCTCGCAAGCGCGACGTGTCGTAGTCGGCGATGCCCTCCGACAGCCACCTTGGCACGCGTGAGTCACTGAGCTTCAGGGTGAATGCGTGGGACAGCTCGTGGACCAGCACCTCGGCCCAGTTGAAGTCGCCTTCCGAAGGCGAGCGGCTCGTGATCACCCGTCCAAAACAGATCCCGTGGGGCCCAACGTGGGGAAGGCCGACGCTTCGGATCGCGAAATTCTCAGGCTCTTTGAAGATCTCGATAGAGACCGGTGTGTCCAACTCGATCGCGTAGCGCTCCGCGTAGTGCTGGTAGGCCCATTCCGATATGTCGGGGACATATGCCTGGAGTACATCGAGTTCGTCTTGGTGAACACGATACGAAAAATGGTCGGAGTTGAAGCGCTGGTAGGTCGGCGCAACCCTCTCGAAGAAACTCATCAAGTGAAACACTCGAACGTTGCCCGGGTCGTTGTCCCTAGCGATCTGAAGGGCTGCAATCCCTTCATCAAGCCGACCCAGGCGTGTCAGACTGATTCCCAAGCCGCCGTAGGCGGGCCAGTAGTCCGGGTTGGTATCTATCGCTCGCTCAAAGAACTCCACCGCCTCTTCATACCGAAAGGCCCGCATCGCGAACTGGCCGATTTCTGAGTAGAAGAGGGCGTAGCGAGAGTTCAATCGCATCGTTCGTCGCTCAATTCGACTGTACGAACGCCGTTCATCGAGCAGATAGTGGGCCGCCGCGGTCAGAGTCAGCGACTCGAGCCGAGCCGGGTTTTCCTGCAATACCCCGCTCAGAATCTCAATTGCGCGACCGTACTCTTCGTCGTCGATCGCCAGACTAGCCAACAACTCGTAGGCCTCGGGTAGGTTCGCGTTGACCCGAAGCGCCTCCTGGGCGAGTAAGGTCGCCTGTGACGGATCGTGATTCAGTGGTCGCTCGGTCCAACCGACGAGCACCTTCGCCCGTGGTTCGTTTGGATTTATCTCGAGGGCCTCCAGGGCAACTTCGCGAGCCTCGTCCGGGCGATACTCCTCGAGAAAGAGCGCTGCCCAAGCGAGGCGGGCGTCGACGTCATTTTCATCGAGGGCGACCGCCAAAGCGAAGGTCTCGTTGGCGCGCTGAATCTCCCCCAGACGGTGCAGAGAAATGGCTGCGTAGGTAATCCACTCGGAAGTGACTGCACGCCCTTCGTCCAGATCCGTCACGAGATCTTCGTAGTTGCTACGGGCTTGGGTCCATCGTCCGAGACGATTCAAAGCTTCAGCCTGGACGAATATTGCGCTCGGATCCTGGCGCCGCTCATCCTCGATCACGACGCCGAGAATCCGCGTGGCCTCTTCGAGTTGCCCGCGGGCGATCAGAACTTCGGCATAGGCAACGGCGACGATCGACTGGGGATGACGCTGTCTGGCGAGGCGGCGGAGCAGAGTGTAGGCCTCTTCATGGCGACCCAACTGGAGGAGCACCCGTCCGTGAGCGGCCCGTACTGCCGCGGATTCGGCGTGCTCCTCCAACCCGTCGAACATCCTGAGCGACGCCTCGTAATCCCCGCTCTCGGCCAATGAGACGGCCTCTTCGAGGGATTGGGCAGACAGCTCTGGAAACCACAGCGTCAACAACAGCAAAGATGCGATCAACGACCTTCTGAGCACCGAGTCAAAACCCACGGGTTGCATTACCTTGCCTTTGACTTCCCACAACACGTGATTACAATCCAGCCGAAATTTCGAGGTCTGGGTAGGAATTCATGTCAAGCAAGCGGGATTATTACGATATTTTGGGCGTGGGTCGATCTGCGAGTCAAGCTGAGATCAAACGAGCTTATCGCGATCTAGCAAAAAAGTACCACCCGGACCTGAATCACGATGACGCCTCGGCGGAAGAGAAGTTCAAGGAAGGCGCAGAGGCGTACTCCGTGCTCTCCGATGACTCGAAACGGGCGACCTATGACCAGTTTGGTCACGAAGGTCTTCGCGGCGGTGGCATGGGAGGTGGCTTCAGCTTCGAAGACATCTTCTCGCAGTTTGGCGATATCTTCGGCATCGGCGACATGTTTGGTCGTGGCCGACGGCGTGGACCGGCGGCTGGAAAACGGGTCGCAGTCGGACTCACGATCGAATTCAATGAAGCGATGCACGGCACCGAGAAGACGCTCGAGGTGCCAATCGAGGTCGTCTGCGACCGATGTGACGGCAGCCAGTCCGAAGAGGGAGCTGAGGCAATCAGTTGCCCAACCTGTCGGGGACGGGGACAAGTTCAACACTCGCAGGGGATCTGGAACGTATCGACCCCGTGCCCGCGTTGCGCCGGCCAGGGCCAGGTGATCGATAAGCCGTGCCAGAAATGCGATGGGAGGGGGCTGCAACGAGACGCCAACGAGGTCACGTTGACGATACCTCCCGGGGTAGATACGGGAACGCAACTCAGGTTGCGCGGACAGGGCGATGAGAGTCCAGCCGGTGGACCGCGCGGGGACCTCTACGTCGCTCTCGACGTTCTGCCAAGTGAGGTTTTTGAACGCCGAGGGCCCCACCTCATCACCGAGGTTCATCTTAGCTTCGTCCAGGCTGCGCTCGGATGCGTGGTCGATATCCCCACAATCCATGGGCCCAAAGAGCATGTGGTGAAGCCCGGGACACAGCCCGGAGCCCAAGTCGTCTTTCAGGGCGACGGCGTTCCAGGTCGAAGAGGCTACGACAGCGGTGACCTGGTCGCGGTTCTGACCGTGGAAATCCCCACAGAGCTCGACAAGAGACAGCGTGAACTGCTGCTAGAATACGCTGAGGTATCAGATATCGCAGTAAAGAAGGGCAAACAGGGGCTCTTTCGGCGGCGTGGTAGCAAGGGTAAGTAGAACGCTCACTGGCCGCTCACACCCGATCAATAGCTTAGTTGGACTATCCTCCTAGAACCCGCCATGATACAAAAGCCCGAGCAAATCTGGAGCGGGATTGAAGAAGAAAAGGCCAGCGCTCAAGGTCGTATACCCTCCGGGGAAGACCAAAAAAAAGAGCCCAGCACGCACACGGAAGTCGCCATCGTCTTCCGAAGCCAGTGAAAGGGCTAGAGTCGCCGACCCAGTCGAGCGATACCTGGCAGAGATCCGACGTTACGCTATCCTCGACCGGCAGCATGAGCGGAAACTGACCGACGCATTCGTCGAGACGGGCGATCCAAACATTGCGGTTCAGCTCATCACCTCGAATCTGCGACTGGTGGTAAAAATCGCGCTCGAGTATCAGAGTCCCTGGCTGGACCTGTTGGATATCATTCAAGAGGGCAATGTTGGCCTCTTGCAGTCGATACGGAAGTTTGATCCCACCAAGGGGATCCGGTTGTCGTCATATGCTCAGTGGTGGATTCGGGCCTACATCCTCAAGTTTTTGATGGATAATCATCGTCTTGTGAAGCTCGGCACGACACAAGCTCAGCGGAAGCTCTTCTACAATCTGAAGCGCGAAAGAGAGCGGTTGGAACGGCAGGGATTCAAACCCACACCGCGTCTACTGGCCAAGGCGTTGAAGGTTCGAGTCAAAGACATCATCGACATGCAGAAGAGACTGGGCGCCAAAGATGTGTCACTCGACGCACCCATATTGGAGGGCGAGCGGGACAGTCTGATCGACTTCCTACCTGCCGATCGCCCAGAAATCGACGAAATGTTGGCCAAGCGCCAGCTTTCCCAGCGGATTTTGCAGAGGCTGGACGAATTCGCGGCCGGCCTGGAGGGCCGAGACCTCGAAATCTGGAATCGACGACTCATGTCTGAGGAACCAGCCACACTCCAAGCCCTGGGCAACCTCTTCGGAGTCTCCCGAGAGCGTGCGCGCCAGTTGGAAGCGCGCGTGCTGAAGAAACTCAAGCTGTTTCTCGGAGAGGATGAGCCCCTCATCGAAGACCTCACTTTCCCCCTTTTCGGACCGTAGTTCATGGATGCGAACATTTCAGCCGCCGCAAAGCAATTTGCCGAGTGCGCAGGTACCAATCGGGTCGTGTCGGCACATCGGCTCTACCACGCCGACTGCGATACCGCCCTGTCCCTCTTTGCCAAGGTTCGGGCTCTCGGATCGCCCTGCTTCATGCTCGAAAGCGCGGAGGGCGGCGAAAAATGGGCGCGCTATACCGTTTTTGGAATCGGGAAGCTGATCGAGCTCGAGGGCCTAAAGGATCGCGCTGTGCTGCGGTTCCGAGGCGGACACGAGGAACGCTTGGCGCCTGGATTCGAGACGGTTCGAACAGTGCTCCAGACGATCTCGCCCACCGATTCTGGTGACGGGACCCGATTCACCGGGGGCTTTTTCGGATACGTGGCCTACGACGCCGTGCGCTATTTCGAGTCGATCCCGAATCGCCATGGCGAGCACAAGGGTCGGCTGTACCGCTGGGTCGTCCCCGAACTGCTCTTCATATTGGACAATTTTCGGCAAACACTTCGTGTGGTGGCGTTCGGTTGTGCAAGGCAGGTGACCGCCGAATCGGCAAACACGGCCGCGAAGGACCTCGTCCATCAACTCGACCTGGTCGACGAGTGTCTCGCAAACGACTCAGAGGGCCTTTCGCGCTGCGTCCCCTATCCGCTCGAGGCACCCCGCGCACTCGGTGAACTCGTGTCGAACTGCCGGCGCGAGGACTTCATGGCCTCGGTCGAAAAGGCCAAGGAGTACATCCGTGCCGGTGATGCCTTCCAAATCGTGATCAGCCAACGGTTCTCAGCGGCTGCAAGCGATGAGGAGCTGCTCTCGATCTATCGAAGGCTTCGCACTCAGAACCCTTCGCCTTATCTCTTTTTCTTCGAATTCGAGGACGAGTCGCTGATTGGCGCCTCTCCTGAGGTCATGGTGCGTCTGACCGACGGGGTCGCAGAGTTGCGACCGATCGCGGGAACCGCGCCCCGGGGCAAATCAGAAGCCCACGACTTGCAACTCGAGGAATCCCTTCTGGCCGATCCCAAGGAACGCGCGGAACACGTCATGCTCGTCGATTTGGGCCGGAACGACCTGGGCCGGGTATGCGATACCGGTAGCATCGAGATACCCGAGTTCATGGTGATCGAGCGCTACAGCAAGGTCATGCACATCGTCAGTCACGTCCGTGGAGCGCTGTCCCCAGGCAAGGACTGGCTCGATGTGCTGGCGGCCACTTTTCCCGCCGGAACACTGACAGGCGCCCCAAAGATCAGGGCGATGGAGATCGTCGACGAGTTGGAGCCGGACCACCGTGAGCTATACGGAGGAGCGGTGGGACACATCGGGTTCGACGGCAACATGGACATGTGCATTACGATTCGGACGGTTCATGCCCGCAACGGAAGGCTAGCGGTCCAAGTCGGCGCCGGAATCGTGGCTGACTCGGATCCTGCCAGAGAATTTGACGAGACAGTAAACAAAGCCCGTGCGATGCTTTTGGCTATCGGAGTCGACGCACCGGACCTTTCAAATGGAACCTCGGCTTGACACCTTTTTCGGCGATTTGTAGGGTCCCGCCTCAGTTCGCCAAGAACGGCTGATCGACCGGTTATACCGATTCTGAATGATGAGAATTGAGCGACGCGAAAGTTATCTGGGGAGAACGGTGG
>CAZDBH010000104.1:0-20317 GCA_964503485.1 uncultured Bradymonadales bacterium
GGGAAAGGGAGAAGGGAAAGGGAGAAGGGAAGGGAGAAGGGGGAGCAATCGCCAGGGATCGCTGTGCCGCTTCTGACATCGGTGCTACCATTCGCTGGCAATGAAACGACGTTTAGCAATCGGGCTTGTGGTTGTCGCCGCGACTGCCATGGTCTGTGTTTGGTACTACGCCAAACGGGCCCGGGAAAACCGAGAGGCCGCCGTGTCTGCAGCTTCTCAGGAAGTCAGAGGTGCGTTCGCCGCCGGAGTTGCTGCGGAATGGGACGCCCGAATCGGGGCCGTGGTCGGCCATGCTAAATCCCTACTGGCGCTGGGTCTGTCGAGCGCAGAAGCGCGGGAAGCGGAATTTCCAAGGCTGGCTTTCGAGCGGGCCGTCGATGGTGCCGATTGGACCCAAGCAACCGCACTACTTCCGCTCTGGAATCCCTCAGATGAGAGCGCGCCCGATACGAGCCTGCTGATTCGATATGAGACCGGGATGGAGGACTTTCCAGCGGCCAGGCAGCGCGCTTGGGAAGCTGTTCGGCTTCACGAGAGCGATCGCCAGGGGCTGTTGTCGCTCTGGTATCGGACCTTCGAAGCTGACCAGGAATTCCTGGCTCCAACAGTCCATCGCATCGGCTCGGACGACGGTGTCGAGCGGATTCGAACCTTCGATGTCGCCACCAGTGTCATGTTTCGGCTGTACCGCGACGGCGAGGTTGTTGGACTACTCAAACCGCAGCAGACCAACCCGTGGACGAGCTATCGAGGTGAGATCGCGGCCTATCGCCTCTGTTCTCTGATCCACTGCGACGTTTCGATCCCACACAATCGAGAAGCGCGCATTCTCGATGAGGACCTGGCCCGGCTCATGGGCCTCGAGTCCGTCGCAGCACTCGATAACATCGAGCGAAATGACTACCGCCCAGTCTGGTTTACGGACGACCAAGGTCAACGTTGGCTCTATGGAACCCTCAAAGCCTGGGTACCCGGATTCGTCTATTTCCCAATCGAAGAACTGGATTCATGGCGATACCTGTCCTCGTCGAGCATGTCTCTGCGCCGACTCGAACGGCTGAGTATCGAAGAAGCACTCTCTGGCCTCGCAGCCTCGCACCCGGAGTGGTTTCCACGCTTCCTCGCAAGGGCCCAACGAGTTACGACGGCCGAGTTCGTACATTCTCTGTCGGACATGCACATTCTGGACGTCCTGATCAACAACTGGGACCGCTACTCCAGCCGCGATCCCGCCTCGAACTGCCAATGGGACGACGGCCAGTTTGTCTCGATCGACAATGGAGCAAGCTTCCATACGCCCGAGGAGTGGGTCGGCCACGAAGTGCAGCTCCGCATGAGACGAATTCGAATGTTCTCGCGAAGCACAGTGGAGGCCATCCGTTGGATGAACACGGAGCAGCTGTTCCATATCCTCTTTCCACCCAACCCATTCATCGACCACGAAGAGGCCCGTTGGGAGGCTTTCCTCGAACGCCGGACTTGGTTGCTCGATTACATAGATGGTGTGATAAACGACCAAGGCGAGCAGAGTACGCTCGTTTTTCCATAGGGAATCTGGCCAGACAATGCACCGCTCCGACCTAAATCGAATCACCCCGGCCGCCTTGGTGCTGTTGACCATCTGCAGTTGCTCTGGAGAGTTTTCGTTCGGTGGGAACCCGGATTCAACCGGCGCCGATGTCACGATCCAGGAGGACACGCCCAACGCAGGCGATACCACTCAGCAAGCTCTACCACCCAACGTAGAGGCCAGGCTGCAGGAACTACTCGACCAACGACTCGAGTACGCTGAGGCACCAGGCGTCGCCATGATCGTTCAGGTTCCCGGTCTGGGCGAGTGGGATGGCGTCTCCGGATCCGCTGAAACTACGCCGGCCGTTCCTGTTTCAGTCGGCGATCGCTTTCGCATCGGCAGCATAACAAAGACCTTCAACGCGGCGGCGATACTACTGCTCGAGGACGATGGGGAACTCTCGACCAGCGATTCCGTCGCGAGTTGGTTGCCGGACCTCGAGCTAGATCCAACGATCACCGTCGAGATGCTCCTGAATCACACGAGCGGGATTTTCAATTACACCGACGAGTATTCCTTCGTGGGCGCCGCTCAAGAGCACGCTCAGCCCGAGCAGATCATCGCCTGGGCACAGGAGAGCGGTCCTGTGTTTGAACCGGGTAGCGACTGGTCTTACTCGAATACCGGCTTCTTTGTGCTCGGTTTGCTTATTGAGGAAGTTACAGGACAACCCTTCCACGACGTGCTTCGCTCGCGCCTGCTGGAACCTAATGGGCTGCTCGACACCTATACGGAGCCCCAAGAGGAGTTGGACGGCGCCACGGTTGACGGGCATACCGCCGGCGCGGAAACGACCGATATGTTGGATCCCTCCTGGGCCTGGGCCGCGGGTGGGATGGTGAGCACCACCCACGATCTTTGCGACTGGTCGAGAGCGCTCTATTTAGGAGACGTCCTTCCAGCCGACCAAAGGGCCCGCATTGTCCAACGGGCCCAGTACGGGGACGACTCCTCCATTGGGTACGGGCTGGGTACCGACATCAATCGGCGATCAGGTGTTCAGGTTGTCGGGCACACCGGCAGCGTGAATGGCTTCAACGCAGAGATGTATATCGACCTCGAGACCGGCGTGTGCATCACAATCCTGACAAACGACTTCTTCGGAAAACCGTACGAAATCGCCCACAGGGTGTGGGAGTACGTCTTCAGTGAAGACTTTCTGGAGTGAGTGGGTCGGTCGGTTCGCTACCGTCGGTGAAACCGCGGCTCTACAGGTTCACAGCCGATTTCAGTTTACGCCTGACGAGAGCGGCCATCGGTGAGGTGGCGATCTCGAGAACGCCATCGACCAGTCCTTCGATCGTGGCTTCGAGCCATTCCATCTGCTGGTTGGTCTCGAGGACGGCCTCTTCGAGGCGGCCCACTCGTGTACCCATCGCGTCACGCTGATCGGCTAGGTCGTTAGCACAAGCCAGGGCTTCGCTGCGTTCCCGCTCGAGCCAGTTCACGCGCTCCGTAAGCTCTCGCACTGAGCGCAGAAGCGCTGTCAATTCTGGCTGAATCTCAGGAGTCTTCTCAGGGACGTTGTACGTCCCGTACGGGTGTAGCGGGATCACGTTGTCTGGATTTTCCTGCTTGCCGGAAAGAAGGTCGTGAATTGTCATGACGGTCATATCTCTAAACCCTTAGTTACAGCTTGTGGGTTAGTGTATGTCTGTGTGGGATATTTGGAAAATTTTCGCCGAATTCAGACCGATCGTCTGCTAGATCTCATGGCCCGATTTGAGCGCACCGTCCCGAAGTTCATTCAGGAGGACCTGCATCCGCTCCCGCACTCGTGCGTCCAGCTCGACGGCGGTCTCCGCTGCTGAGCCGTCGGCCACCCCGTTGAGAGGGTATATTGGATCGCCCACCAGAAACCTGAAGCGAGCAGGAAGAGGCAAGTGGGGGAGGGGGCCGATCCCGAGACCCCACGGGAGCGAAAGATGAACGGGGAACACGTCGGAACGAGCGATTTTGTGAAGACCAATCCGCCGGGCGAAACGCCGACCGTCGGTGAGCACCATGAGCGTCGAGTGCGCACCGGCGCACGCAACCGGTACAATCGGAACACCCGCTTTCAGAGCCAGTTTTGCATACCCCGTTCGGCCGGCCCACCGGACGGTGAAGCGGTCCTTATAGGGGCGCCAGGTTTCGACATCGCCGCCTGGCATGACAACGATATCCCGCTTCCACTCAGTGAGCGCCTCCAGAGCGACCCCCGGGTTGGCCCGAAGAACACCGAGCTCCGAGAACGGTTTGGCGGTTGCCTTGAGCGCGAACACCATATCGTGCGCCAATGGGTGCACGGGCCGCTCGAACCCCAGCATCTTGTACCAGCAGTAGCCCAGCCCCCATGCGTCGGGGATGGAGGTACCACCGGAGTGATTGGCCACCAGAAGCACCGGAGCCTCCGGTACCTTCTCCCAACCCGAGGTAGCGACTCGAAAATAGCGGCCCTTGCCAAAGAAACGACTGAGCCGCTTTACGGCTTTGGCGATCGCCTTTGGGTCGTATCCGCCCTTCTTCGAACCCCAGGCTGATTCGTTGACCGAGTCGAAAAAGCGTCCCAGAAACGCTCGGCGGTCGGTTGATTTTTTGGGAGGATTGGCCACAACAAATAGGCTACCTCAGTCGGGGGAGTTCTGGCCAGCGCTACCCTACGAGCGCCCGTTGGACCTCTAAACTGAGGGATTCGACCTCGCCCTTTAGAAGGCAGGCGTTGAATCCGACGACGGCGGCCTGGTCACGAATTCGCTCATCTGCCATTCCCGTGTAAGCGATTGCAGGGAACTCGCTGCCGGTCACCCGTCGCAACCTCCGCAACAATTCGAATCCGGTACCATCGGACAGCTTGAGGTCCAATATCGCGACCTGGGGTGGGTTCTTTCGGGCGCTTTCGATGGCCTCTTCCACCGAGTTGCAGGTAACGACTGCGAACTCTGCCGACTTCGAGAAGAATCGCTTCAACGAACGGAGTATGGTGCGGTCATCGTCCACAATCATGATTCGCTTCTGGGCAACTTCCTCTTTCGGGCCCGGAGGGGCTGCGACCACGACCTGGCTCGTCCCTAGCTTCTTAGCGGACTCGAGCGTTTGTTCGACTCGGTTGAGCAACTCCGCGGTCGTGAGTGGGTATCGTGGGTCCATGCTCGCGACCGCGATGTGTAACTTCGGCTCGATACCCTCGAAGCGGTGGCTGCGAATCTTCTGGAGCAATCGATTCGCTACAAGTCGGGCAGCGTAACTGGACGCGGCCGGCAGAATGCAGATGTAAGTGTCCTGCGACCAGTTCCCAACGGTCTTCTTGTCGTGAGCGACCTCGCACAACATGCCGGTCAGAACCTGGCGCAACGCTCTGCGGTCTCGTCCATGGCCAGCCGCGATTGCAGCGAAGTTGGAACATCCCAGCATAATGACCGAAGTGAACATTCCTCGGGCTGCGCTGACGGCGATCAGGTCGTGCAGCTCCATTCGAATCGTCTCGACCGCCTGAAGCGCTACCGAGACTCGGGTGCCGCCGGGCTTCGCACCGGGCTTCTTTGGAGTCTCTCCGTGCGAGATGTACTGGGCGCCGTGTAGGCTCGGCTCCTGTCGAACCTCCGAGGAGCCCAATGTCGCGAAAAGCGCCTTCAGCTGATCGACGGAATCACGCAGCGTGGCGATTTCGTCGTCACAGAAGTCTTCCACGGCATCTGCGATAACTCCGACGTCCCGCTCAACCGTCTCGATACGCCTCTTTGCGGCGTCGAGAAACACGCCGAGGACATCCGCGTCCCGCTCTCGCAGTTCGATCAGTCGTTCTGACAGACGGACGTCGAGTTGAGAATCGTGCAAGGAGGCCAGGTCCCTCTCCGATTCCTCTTGAATCTGCTCCTGGATCTGCAACCCGATGGCTTGGCCAGCAAAAATACCGGCGCATTGCGCCAGGGCGACCTCCGACGTATTGAGCGGTCGAGTCCCACCGGCAAGCCACTGAATTCCCACGACTCGTTTGCGAAACACTAGCGGAACAACGAGTCCTCGCTTCTGCGGATCAGCCTGGTCAAGCGTCGTGCTGATCGCGCCGGGCGGATGGCCAAAAGTCGAATCGCCCTCACTCCGAGCGGCTGGTTCAAACAGCGCCTGAACAGTCGACGAGACGTCCGACCCGCTCAAGCTGGTACCGACTCGCTCGGGTCGAAAAGCGTCCGCACGACACACCAAACGGGTCTCGAGCGATTCCCTCACGACCGAGTAGCACGTGCACGCTGGCACATCCAAACGACCGGCCAAATAGGTCGTGATTCCACCGAGTACGTCGTCGGGTCCGCGTGATCCGCCCACCAACCGATTCAGGGTCAAAAGGTCCTGGGTCAGCTGAGGAGAACTGGTCGTATCAACGACGGTATCGAGCGTATCGTTATCGCTCATTTCGTACATCGGATGGGGACACTCATCTTTGGGTTCACGGAACGACGCTGACTATACCATCGGTCGGATCGGCTCTGGACTTTAGGGTGAAATGAATTGCAAGCTCGCACACTAGCGTTCCTGTTTTTCTCGACCGTTGAGGTACGAAAAGGATAGACTGACGCATTGCTGAACCTCGAAACGAATGAAACATACGCAATGCCCACTGAGGTGGAATGAGCGTTTCGTCGCCTACCCAAACCGCTGGTTTTGGCCAGTATCTGGCAAGATTGATCCAGATGGCTCGATCGTTGGCCGACTTTGACAGCAAAGAAGCTCTCCTGGTCGCCGCTGTCGAATTTGTCGCCAGGGAGAGGCCCGCAAGCGCGGTTGGGTTGTGGTTCGCCGCCGCCGGATCGCCCTGTGTACTCGAGTCGCATGCAGGACAGGGTGTCTTTCCCGACGCGCTAACCTCCGACCTCAAATCACCAATCTCACTCGGCTCGGCTCTTCCCTGGCCTGCCGGTCTGAATAGTCTCAACAGACGAGCAGACAACCAACTCGACGCCTATCCGCTGACGGGCCCGGGCGTCAACGGTGTATTGGCAATGGTGACCGAAGGGGCGCACTGGTCGCCACACCTCAGGCTGGTTGACGAACTATTGGCCTCGATGTTGGTCGGCTTCCTCTCTCTCTCGCATCACAACGACGCCGTTCTGGAGCAGGCCGAGTCAGAACGTTGGCTTCTGTACCAAGCCCTGATGCGAGCGCCAGCGCTAGTGTTCGTGACTCGCGGTAGCAAGCATCGCTTTGAGTTCATCAATGACGAGTTCCTCAACGCCGCCACTGCCTATCTGTCGTCGCCCTCAGGTTACGACCGGCCCTCCGTGATCGGGCTCCGGCCAACTGACCTTTTCGATGTCGACAACGTGGACTCGCCCTTCGCGATCCTAGACGAGGTGTACACGACGGGCCGGCCCTTTACCGGCAAGGAGACCCTGCTGACCGACCGCCGCGGTGTACAACGCTACTACAACCACGTCTTGCAGCCGGTGCTGGCGGGGGACGGGACCGTCGACGGTATTCTCTGCCACGCCATTGAGGTCACCGACGAGGTCACGGCTCGCAACAGTGCCTTTGACGTGCGCTCCCGATACGAGTCGATCGTCGAGGATATGCAAGGGGTCGTTTGGGAAGCTACCGCCAACATGGAGCGCTTTCTCTTCGTCAGTAGCCGTGCTGAATCGATTACCGGGTACCCGCCCAAGAGCTTCCGTCAGAGCGGTTTCTGGCGGTCGATCATCTACCCCGACGACCTGGCCAGTCTCGACAACAGTCTCGCGCAAGCTCTCGGAGCGGCGGACAGTGTCGCCTTGGACTATCGGATGGTAGCCGCCGACGGTCGCGTCCTGCGGATTCACGACGTGGTGCACGTCTATCGCGATGTGAAGGGACAAGCGACCCTCCTGCGCGGTTTGATGCTCGACCAAACCGAACAATTCGAAGCCATGATGGAACGCGAACAAATGCAGCTCAAACTGCTCGAGGTGCAGAAGCTGGAGAGTTTAGGTGTTTTGGCAGGCGGCATTGCACACGATTTCAACAATCTCCTCACCGGCATTCTAGGCAACGCGTCACTGATTCAGATGGACCTCGAGGAGGAACATCCCCTCCGATCGCGAATCGACTCCGTTGTGAGTGCCGCTAATCGCGCTGCTGACCTCACTCGGCAGCTACTCGCCTATTCCGGGAAAGGGCGCTTTGTGGTGAGCGCCGTTCACCTCTCTGACCAGATCCGGGAAATTGTCGAGCTGTTGCGCGCTTCAGTGGCCAAGAAGGTCGAGCTGAGCCTCGAGCTCGACGACGAGGTTCCCTCCATCGCGGCAGACTCCGCCCAATTGCAGCAAGTAGTCATGAATCTTGTGATCAACGGTGCCGAGGCCACAGGCTCACAGGTGGGCAGAGTGCTCGTCCGTACGGGAGTGATAACCGTCGACGAGGCCCAGCCGCCCGGTTTGGTTGGCCAGCGCGACCTGGAATCGGGTCGCTACGTGTTCCTCGAGGTAGAGGACAATGGCTGCGGCATGGACCAGCAGACCCGATCACGGATTTTCGACCCATTCTTCACCACCAAGCCTGAAGGGCGCGGTCTCGGAATGGCCGCGGTTTTAGGTATCGTCTGGGGGCATAGCGGCGGGATTGCGATCGATAGTATCGTCGGCGAAGGGACTACCTTCAGAGTGTATTTCCCTGCGACAGAAGAAGAGCTGCAGCGCGATATCAGTATCCCCATCGCGACGGTGACTGCGGGAGGTCTTGTCCTTCTGATCGACGACGAAGAGGAGGTCCGCGACGCAGCGGCCGCCATGCTCGCGCACCTTGGCTACGGTGTCATCACCGCCGTCGACGGGAAACAGGGCATCGACCTCTTCGCCGAGTTCGCCAGCGAACTCCACGCGGTCATCCTCGACATGACGATGCCGGGTATGAGCGGTGTAGAGGTTCACCGAGAACTAAAGAAGCTCGGCCCGGACGTGCCAGTAATCCTCTCGAGCGGTTATGACCGAGTCGAAGGACTGCAAGACCTCGGGGGGCCCGCTCTGTTTCTCAGAAAGCCATACACGCTCAAAGAGCTTGTCCGCCTGTTGCCGGGCTGAGGAATGGCCGACCTTCACAGAATCATCACCCTGTCTTGGTTGGGACTCGCTCTCGCAGTTTTTGTACTTCTGCTGTTTATCAGCGCGCCTTACGGACGGCACGGCAGGGCCGGTTGGGGGCCAACGGTAGGGAACAGGTCCGGTTGGTTGATTATGGAGGTTCCCGCCGTCGCTACGATGGCGTTGTGTCTTCTATTGGCAACCCGCGCCATATCGGGGCTCGCCCTCGTGTTCTTGGCGATATGGGAGTTTCACTACCTCTATCGCGCCTTCGTCTTCCCCTTCTTGACCACCAGCAAAAAGAGAATGCCCGCCTTGGTCGCGCTTATGGGGGCCGTCACCAACATCGGTATCGGCTGGCTGAACGGCTGGTGGCTGTTCCAGATCGGCCCAGACCGGGGAA
The DNA here is from genome assembly GCA_964503485.1 of uncultured Bradymonadales bacterium. GTDB lineage: Bacteria > Myxococcota_A > Bradymonadia > JAFGEP01 > JAFGEP01 > CAZDBH01. The sequence goes on from CAZDBH010000104.1 coordinate 9,005, forward strand.
TGGACTGGCTCACGGACCCCCGATTCATTATCGGGTTGCTCGTCTTTCTGGCCGGTTTCACTATTCACGTGCAATCCGATCGCATTTTGCGGAACCTGCGGAAGCCTGGTCAGACGGGTTACTCTATCCCGCGCGGAGGCCTCTACCGGTGGGTCTCCTGCCCGAACTACTTCGGAGAGATCGTGCAGTGGTGCGGCTGGGCAGTTCTGACCTGGTCGCTTCCAGGTCTCGTTTTTGCTCTCTGGACAGTGGCAAACTTGATGCCGAGAGCCGGCACCAATCATGAGTGGTACCAAACAACATTCGAAGAGTATCCAGGAAACAGAAAAGCCCTCATTCCGCTGATTTGGTAGATCGACCAGTCGCGGCCGAGGCCGGAGCCAACAATGACCAACCGACGAATTGCCTTACTTCTCGCCACCGCGCTGACAGTCTGGGCGGCCGCTACAGCCTGCGGTGTCAAACACAGCGACGACGCTGATGGCTCACCCACAACCGCAAGTGGCACGACGGGTGAAAATCCGTGCGACACCGGGAGCAGCCGCTGCGTGTCAGCGGCCATGGAAAACAACCAGGTCACTTTCGTCATCGACACGACCAACAACACCTACACGTTGGAGTCTGGCTACGACCCACGACCTGGTTTGAGCTGTAGTTCTTACCCTGAAAGCGAAGAGGCCTCTATCGATACGAACGTACCCGAGACAACGTTCACGAGTGTGATTGGAGCGAGCTACGCGAACGATACCTACGCACAAGTGGGCAAAGGGATCTGGATCACGTTTACGTACAATGACACCGACGCTGGGGTCAGCGTTGCAGCGGCGATTAATATTTCAGATGAGGAAGCGCAGGCGTACTTGGACAGTGACGCCTTCCAACCGGAGTGAAGCGCGCTACTCTTGCAGCATTGCCTGGCCCTTGGAATCTTTCTGAGAGTTCAGAATAATCAGGATGATATCCAAGAACACCCACATTCCGCCGCCGCCGAAGGTGAAGAACTTGAGCATAGCCATCGAGCGATGACCGAGGTAGTGGCGGTCAAGCCCGAATGCACCAAAAGAGATGGCGAGCAGAAGGGCGACTGATTGGTACTTTCGATCCTCTTCCTGAATCGGTAGACCCCGGGCGTCTTGGACCCCGCCTGTGAGAATCTGGTACAGGTCCCACAGCATCCAGAAACCGAAGCCACCGAAGGTGAAGAACTTGACGAAGCCGATCGCCCCTTGACCGAGGTACAGACGGTCGAGGTTCATGACCGCCAACACGATCAGGATAGTTGGGTCTCGCTGCTGTTGGCCTTTGAGGCCAGCGCCAGCAACATCCGTCGTCTGGTTGGAGAGGACTTTGTAGACGTCGATGAACCACCAGATTCCGAATCCGCCAAAGGTCACGCCTTTGAGGATACCGGTGCCGATTTTCCCCAGGTAGAAGCGATCAAAGCCGAAGAAACCCATATTGACAGCTAAGATAACCGTCAGCAGGTAGCTACGCGTGGGTTCCGGTGGTGGGCCAGCTGGCACCATGGGTTGGGGCTGCTGGTACTGCTGTTGCTGCTGATACTGCTGCTGCTGTGGAGGATAACCTCCGCCCTGTGGTGGATAGCCGCCGCCCTGCGGTGGATAGCCTCCGCCCTGTGGTGGATAGCCGCCGCCCTGAGGTGGATAGCCGCCGCCCTGTGGTGGTTGTCCCATTCCTTCCTCCCTTGTGGTCCGTCGCCTAATGATCAGGCAAGCCAGACAAATTCGATGGTTGATTCACGTAACCCGATGGTTACCACGGGCGCGTTGAGTTTGCCAGGATGCCGAAGCCGGCCCAGTGTTTACGCGGTCATGAGCGGACCGTAAGTTACGGTCGTTGCCAGTGGAGGCGGACGAGATGGACGATGGGCAGGACTTCTGGATCAGAGGTCGACAGAAGGACTTCAATTTCGAATTTCACGCCCACCAGCCCAGGCGCAGCAAGATCGTAAGTGTCGTCGGCGGCATCAGTGGGGTAGGGGTGATACACCGGATCACCCGACGGATCGGGAGCCGGACTCCACTCGCTAGCAGCCTCGTCGTCGACGTTCAGCGCCCGGATTCTGAGCCCGGCGGCGGTGCCTTCGGGTACGTGAGCCTCCCAGCTAACAAAGTCGACCTGGGCGTTCGGGTAGTTCGAATTGAATCGATAGCGCCAAATCGTGCGCGGGGCGGTGAAAGACAGGGCGGTCGACCCGGTGAAATCCGAATAGGTGTAATGCGTGCCGATGCCGATCTCAGCCCCGTTTGGTAGGTCTTCGGCTCGTTGGTTCGTGTCGGGATCGATCTTCCAGACTCGCGAGCTACCCAGGCCCAACGTCCACGCAAAGCCGTGAGCATCGAACCCAACTCCGCGCAAATCATTACTGACGCCCGATAGTTGGTTGCCGGCCTCGTCGCGCGTCGAGCCGATGAAGAGCCACTGGCTGTTCGCGAGGTTGTCTTCGTCGACGGTGAGCCGACCGGTGTAGCCAGCGGCGTAGAACGAAGCCCACACATCACCGGTGGCCGGTTCAACCGCAACGCCGGTCACACAGCCGTGTCCGCTGCACCCGGTGCCACCCACTGTCGAAATGCCCGACGTCGCACCAGGGGACATCACCGTGCTCGGCGGCACAACGAAGTTATGAAAGCGCATTGCCGCTGGGTCGAACATTCCGATGCCTTGGCAGTTGTTGTACCCACCAGTCCAAATCCGGTTCTGGGCATCCACGGCGATTCCATAAGAGCCGCATCCGAATTCGGTGAAGAGCCCATCCCATTTGTTTTCGTTCGTGTCGAATCGCGACAATGTGTTCCGACGGTTCACCGAGCTCGTGTACAGATAACCACGCGAGTCGACTACGAGTCCGTAGACACCACCCTGGCTACCCATTTGCTGGCTGCCATCCGGGTTGAGAACGGGTTGCTGAACCCCATCGCCATCGGGCGCAAAGGTTGGGACCTCTGTTCCCGGGTAGACTTCGCTGAGCTCGAAGGTGTTGGCGTCGATCGACTGGATTCCGCCGGCAGTGTACCCAATCCAGACTCGGCCATCGTTACCGGCTGCCACTCCGCGGATGCTCGGTGTGCCAGGGTTCGTCACCGCGCTGTAGACGACACACTCGTCGGCCATCGGGTTTCCGGCCGAGTTAAGCGGGCCTAGATTTTCGAACGTGCTCGTTGAGATCGTCTCATCGTCACCGGCCGGGCAGCTTGACGTATCCCAGAGGATCTTAGTCAATCGGCCATCGTTTCGGCCCCCAATCCAAACGTTTCCGTCCAAATCGACGGCAGTCCGGCTCGGGTTGACACCGACCCAATAACGACCCTCCTCGCGGTTCGTCTCTGTGTTGAAGCGACTGACCGTGTTGTTGCTGTGGTTTGCAGCCCAGATGAACGGCGGGATGAAGGATGAGGTGGCGAGCGTAATACCGCCCCGACCCGTCGGATTGTCGGGGTCATCCGCCGACAGAAGGCTGCCGCCCTCACCGATTTCGTCCGATTCAGCCGGCTCGTTGATGACCGTGTAGCAGGTTTCGCCACAGGTGCCGCACGCATTCAGTAGGGTCTCGTCAATCAGGCCATCGCAGTCGTTGTCCTCGCCATCGCAACACTCCTGCCCGCACGACTCCTCTGGGACGATATCGTCGAGACATTGGCCGCAAGCGTTTCTGAGGTGCTCGTCGACGAACCCGTCACAGTCGTTGTCGATTCGGTCACACTCTTCGATGTTCCGATCGCAGAGATCGCAACCGAGCGGAGAGATGTCGATGAAGCCATCGCAGTCGTTATCGATCCCGTCGCAGACTTCAGGTTTGGGTAGAACGTAGTCAACGCACGCGCCCCAGAACTCGCCACTGCTGTCGCACTCCCGAGTGCCTTCTAGGCAGGCCCCAATTCCCCGGACCTCCTCTGGCCCGGGGTAGCACACGTCCTCACCCACGCAGGCACAGCCCTCGTCGACCCGCCCGTCGCAGTTGTTGTCCAGGCCGTCGCCGCATTCTTCGACTAGGCCTTCAGCAGAACAGTGTCCGCAAACCAGGACAAGTCCCTCATCGACGAGTCCGTCGCAGTTGTTGTCAATACCGTCACAGATTTCGCGCGGGTTGGGTTCGCCGCATTCGCCGCATTGATTTAGAAGTCCTTCGTCGACGAGTCCGTCGCAGTCGTTGTCTTCTCCATCGCAGACTTCCTCGCTGGGTAGCACCTGATTGATGCAGGGACCCCAGTCCTCACCGTCGCAGCTGAAGGTGCCGCCGGCGCACAAACCCAGTCCGAGCGTGTGCGGCGGGCCGCCATAGCAGGCCTGGTTGGTGCGATCATCGCAGTCGCAACCTGCAGCCGATTCGTCGATGTTGCCGTCACAGTTGTTGTCGAGCCCGTCCCCACAGACCTCCTGGGGCGCATTCCCACACAGCCCACACGCATTGGTGACGTCTTCATCTTCTACTCCGTCGCAATCATTGTCGACGCCGTCACAGATTTCTTCACCCGGGGTCGTCTCACTTTCGCAGGTGCCCCATTCCGCGTCCGTGCAGACCTGCCAGCCACTCTCGCATCTGCCCAGACCCAGTGTTCCGGCCGCGCCGGTGTAGCAGGACTGGACCGAACCCTCCTCGCAGGGGCAGTCCTCGTCGATTGTCCCGTCACAGTTATTGTCAATGTTGTCACAGAGTTCTTCTGCCCCGTCGTGGATGTGTCGCGCTCCGTCGTTGCAGTCGAAACCGAGCTCGCAGCCCGACCCGTACCCGTCACCGTCCTCGTCAATACAACCAGCGGTGTCTTCGAGATCGGGTGCGACATCGAATCCCACATTGATCTCGGACTCCCCGTCTCCCGCGGTATCTTGGACTACCGTATCGACCGAGCTGCCCCCGGGAAGCGAGGGATCGCCGCAGGACGCAAACAACAGCACAACAAGGGCAGCAAGCCCGAGACCGAGTTTTGAGTATCGAGATTCCACAACGTCACCAGCGGCAGTAGTCGTTTTTGGGCGCACTAGAAGGAGCCTTCACTATACCTCATGTGGTCAGCTCAAAACCAGGCAACAAACTGGTCGAAGGAAAGCAGCCTGCTGGGTGCCGGGGAGCGAGCCAGTCCCTAACCCTTGCCACAGCGGGAAAGTCCCCGTACACGTGAGCAGTGCCAAAAAATCGCTCGAGCAATGGGGTTTGAACCATGTCTTCTGAGATAGAATCGCTTCACCGGCGCGCTTTCTTCGCAGAGTCTGACGGCGACCTCGATCTGGCACTCGACCTTTGCGAGCAGGCCCTCAAAATCACACCCACGCATGTGCCTACGCTGGTCGTCAAAGGAACCGTCCACGCCAGACGGGGCGAGAGAATGTCCGCGCTAGAGTGCTTCAGAAAGGCCGCCAAGAGACGGCCTGACTGGGCCGCAGGTCAGCACTTCGTTCGAACGCTCGGCGGAAAGGACTTCAACGCGCCGCTGAGGGCAGAAGTGGTCGAGTTGTTCGACCAATACGCAGAGTCCTTCGAGGACCATTTGTTGAACAAGCTGGCCTACGAAGGTCATATCGTCCTGCCCGCCCTGGTCAAGGACGCATTGGGCGCAGACGAAGCCGATTGGTCCGTTTGTGATTTGGGTTGCGGAACAGGGTTGTGCGGGGAGGGGCTGCGCCCACTGTCAGGACACCTCGTCGGCGTGGATATCTCGCCCGCTATCCTGGCGGAAGCGGCAAAAAAAGATGTTTACGACCAGTTGATCGAGGCCGACCTAGTCTATGGGCTCGTCTGCACCGGAGACGATGCACTCGATTTGGTGTTTTCTGCCGACACGCTCGGTTACATCGGTGACCTCCGGGCAGTGTTTCAAGAGGCCGCCCGCGTCATTCGAGCGGGTGGGCGTTTGGCTTTCTCAGTCGAGTCCCATCAGGGAATGGATGACTTCCGGCTGCAGCCATCTCGCCGCTGTGCATATCGAAAAGAGTATCTAGTCGGCTTGGCTGGCGAGTTCGGTTTTCAAGTTGAGCGATTCGAGGAGATCGCACTCAGAACCGAAGAAGATCAAGCTGTAGATGAGTTTGCAGTGGTTTTGAACAAGGGGTAGCTGTTCGCGACAGCAAGTCCCTTTTAGAGGAAATCTTCGATCGGCGGCGCGCTGACGACAATTCGGAGTGCGCCGATGAACTCTTCATCTCCCTCCGGCAAGGGCAAGAAGACGTTCAGTTCGACCTCCAGGACATGCCCCAGTTCTTCCTCGGGTCGGTCGTTGCCGTCATACACAAACTCGACAGTCGCAAAGAAGGTCGGATCGACTTCCATGATGTCTTCCGGGTCGGGAAAGACATCGAAGCGCTCCGGCGTATCGGTGATGGTCTCGGCGACTGCGACGATAAGCAGTTCGCCGCAGCCGTTGAACAGATCGACAGAACCAAAGCGAAGGTCTCCCACGCTGTCCTGGAGTTCTGCGACAGGAAAAAGCTCCACGAAATCGGTATCTAGGAACAGGCACTCCGCGACGTTGAAGGGGTTGAGTGGTGCTTCGTCGGGGAAGAAGTCGAGGAGTTCACAACCGACCACCTCTTCGACACCTTCGCTCTCGCAGACAAGGCACTCTTCCTCTTCTGACTGCAGTATTCGGCAGCTGTCGTCATCGCCGATTTCAACCGCTTCGCGTTCTGCGTTACCCGCTACGAAGACCGTGTCACCGAGTTCGGTGCCCAGTTCGACAGTGAGGCCGAGGATCTGGGTGGGCGAGGCGTCGATCTCGACCGTGAAACTACCAGCCGAACTGAGATCGGTTTCGGTCACATCACCCGTGACTAGATTCTGAACTTGAACACGGGTTCCTCGGCCCTCAGCCGCTCCTTCGAGGCCGGTAACCAGCACACGACCTTGTCCAGAACCCGAGTTGACGCGGACCCGCTCGGAATCGATGCGGCCGACCCCGGTTTCGGGAATATCGGGTTTTGGATCGGCGACGCAGCACAGCACGACTGCGGCAGCCGCGATGCAAGATACCAGAGGATGAATGGGCTTCTTGTTGTGTGTACGCATTGCTTTGCTCGGTTCACATCGATCGTGAACGACCCTAGACGAAATATCAACGCCCAGGACCGTCTTGGTTGCCCTGTCCAGCCCCACTCTTGACAGGTTTGTCATGTTTATTATCTAATGACAGTTATTAACTTGTCAATAGTCGGCAGGCAAATGATTGGCTCACCGGGGAAACAATGCAGTTAAAGCCGATGCTACGGGGACGTTACTCGATTGTCAGGCAGCTCGGGACCGGAGCCCAGGGCAGCGTTTTCCAGGTGCGCGATGTGCTCGATCCGTCTACCGAACGCGTACTCAAAGTGTTCGCTCCCGATCAGGTGAGCTATGCACAGCGGGCGATGGACATTCTGAGCCAGCTGGCATCCCCGCACCTGCCTATGGTTCACGCCTTCTTCGTCACCAATTCGAGCGACGTCAGCGCCTTTCAGTCGGAGTTCGGGCGACTCAACATCGAGGGTGTTCGAATCGCTCCCGGCCAAGCCTGTTTCCTGAGGGCGTACGTCAGTGGTCAATCGGCAGAACGCTGGAGGCATGGCACGAGCTGGGAGGACAAGGCCGCCCTGTTTGCCAAAGTAGGTGCAGCTCTGCGCCAAATGCATCGTTCGGGCTTCCTGCACGGCGATTTGAAGCCAGAAAACGTTGTGGTACAGGCCTCGAACGTTCCCTTGTTGATCGACTTCGGTCTCTCGCGCGGGTCGGACGATCGGCGAGAGGCGGGCGGGACGCCATTGTATCTACCCCCGGAAGTCCTCCGTGGGGAACTGCCTACGCCGACCTCAGAAAGATACAGCTTTGGGGCATTTGCCTACTTCATCTGCGAGGGTTGCCCTCCATTCTCGGGGACATCGGGTCAAGTGACCCGAGGACACCTCGAAGAGGCTCCCCCAGAGATGACCTCTGATCTGCCAGCTCGAGCTCGGTCGCTGATCGCCAGTCTGTTGGACAAGGACCCGGCTGAGCGCCCCGAGTGGGATGAGGTGCTGGATGTGTTCGCCCCGGCCGCAGCTCGAGCCAGTGAGCCCATCATGCTACCCTACGTCGGTCGCGAGCGTGAGCAAGAAACGGCAGTTGCTCGCCTGGGCTCAGCGCAGTCGGTCTGGTTTCACGGAATGGCGGGCAGTGGGAAGACGCGCCTGCTTCGTCGAGCCCGATGGCGTCTCGAACTCGAGGGCCTGACTACGATCCAAGTTCCCCACTCAGCGGTCGGACTGGGAGGCAAGTTGGCCGCCGTGGCGCAACAGCTAGCTGGTCTCAGCGGCCTGGCCCCACCCCAAGTCCCCCACCTCAAGGGTGATGCAGTCCACCACGTTGGGACTCTGCGAGCCTGGCTCGACGAGCTTGTCCCGGCGGAGCCGCCTATCCTGATTTGGGACGACGCAGACCTTCTTCAGGAATATGAGATCTTTCTTAAGGAATACAGTCGTTTAGGTGGGAAGATGCCCTTCGCGGCGACCAGCCGTAAAGACCCGGGTTCGCTCGAAGGTAACCTGGCAATATCGGCACTCGCAGAAGATGAGTTGGAACAGGCCCTCAACCTTCTCGATAGCCACCTCTCGCTCAGCAAGGCGGCCAGGAAGCGAGTTATCGAGCAGTCCCAGGGGAATCCTCGGGCATTGGGACTCGCTCTCGAGGATCGACCGGCTCGAACCGAGGGCGGCACACTATCCAAACTCGCCGAAGATATCGCAGCGCTGCTCTCTGTTGTACCCGGACCCCTCGGCGATGCTGACCTCGTGGCGACCTTAGAAAAGCCGCGGGAAGAGGTCTACTCAGCCCTGCAAGAGCTGGTCGCCAACGGCGAGGCGGTGGGTCTTTCCGAGGGGTTCAGCGCCACCCGCCCGATTCAGTCATTGAAGATCGCCGAGCCGGGGCCGTTTCAGGAGAGTTTGAAGCGGCTGGCCACTCTTACACCTCAATATGCCTCACTGCTCAACGTCTTGGCCGGGGACACGGGAGCGGACACCGTCGACAAGGCGCTCGAGGCGCTCGTCGCTCAGAGCACCCACGCAACGTTTCATCTCACAGGTGCCATTGTTTGCTCGGGGCGCAATCCTGAGCTGATACCCACCCTCGTGCGAATGGCGATCGAACTCGATCAGGGAGCGGCAGCGCTGGCTTACCTGCCCGCGAAAGGCAAACCCATCGTCCAACTGGCCCGATGTCGCATCTATTACAACACGGGCCAGCTCGAGCAGGCCAAGGATTCCCTGCTGCGCCTCGAAGGCAAGACGCTCAGTCTGAGTCAGATGGCAGAAACCGCAACGCTGCAGGCCTGGATTGCCCTGAGAGAAGGTCGCTACTCAGACGCGGCAAAACGTCTTGAAATCGCCCCCGCCCACGGCTCGGTCGCAGATCGGGAGGTTGCAGCCGAATTGGCTACCGCTCGGGCGGCCACCGCCCTGCTCGCAGGTGACTCCGGTGCCTCGGCTCTGTTCAAATCCGCGGTGACGGCTTTGCGAGCGACTCGCGGCATGCCACGACTCTCAGCACGGCTCTTGTCATATCAGGCGATGGAAGCCACTCGGAAGGGCGAACTGAACAAGGCGCAAGCCTACTATCAGCAGGCGCTCCAGACCGTCGAAGAGGCGGGCCTGGATTCGCTGCTCCCCACTTTTCTGCTGAATCTCGCGACCGCCTTCGATCACCTCGGCCAGCTGGAACGGGCACGTCACTATTATCGGCGCGGCGTGAAGTTCTCAGGCGATCACGTTCCCAAGAGCACTCGAGTGTTGCTCATCGCCAACCAGGCGAACATCAGTCTCCGTTTGAAGCGATGGGAAGAGGCCGAGGAGTTATTGGCCAGGTCGAGGGAACTCTCTGAAGCGTCTCAGGCCTCCAGGGCGACACGCTACGTCGACCAACTGGCGGCCGAATTGGCCATTCAGCGGGCTGACTGGGATAAATGCGGAAAGTTGTTGGCCTCGCTCAGGGATCAGCTGGAGGAACAGGGCGACTTTGCCACCCTCTGCGAAGTGTACCTCTTGCGGTGCCGGGCCGCTGTTCTGCAGGGCAATCTGAAAGATGGTGCTCGGGCGTTCGCCGAGGCCGATGAGCTGATCGCAAAGCACGACTTAGCCGACCGAAAGGCCCAGTCGCTCTTGGCAGAAGGAGAACTCGAGGCTGCACGCGGGGTTGCAACGGACGCCATCCCGTTGTGGGAGGCCGCGATCGACGAAGCCCACAGCGACGGCGATCGCTTCCGGGTATTGGAGGCTGGGAGGAGGTTCATCGCCGTCCAGGAGTTTGGGGAACGTCTCTCCACGGTAATTGCGACCGTGTTACGAAACATCCTCGACGGTCTGGGGCCAGGCTTGCGGCATGACTTTATGGCGACCCTTCCAGCCGAAATCCAGGTGCTTGGTCAGAAGCCAGATGAGTCGGGCAGAACCCTGATGAGTGCGTCTCGGAGCGCCGAAGAGTCTGTGTATCGGCTTCTGTCGCTGACGTCGAAGCTGGCCAGGGAGTCCAACTACGACCGCTTTCTCGAGACCGCAATCGATACCGCGATCGAGTTGAGCGGGGCGGAGCGCGGTTTTCTGTTGATCAGGCACAAGCTGTCAGGGTTCAAAGTGGCGGTCTCGCGAGACGTAGATGGTGAGCCGATCAGACGAGCGATGCTCAAAGTCAGTCGCACGATCGCGGACCAGGTAGCGGCCGAAGGGGAGCCTCTGCTCACCGTCGATGCCAGGGCCGACGACAGGCTGGGCGTCGCCAGTAGCGTCCATCGTCTTTCGTTGACCAGTGTGATGTGCCTACCCGTTCGGGTGTTCGGGGAAGTGACCGCCGTCATCTATCTCGACCACCGCTTTCGCACCGGCGCCTTCGGACCAGATGGCCTCAGGCTGATGTCGGCTTTCTCGGACCAGCTCGCGGTCGCCCTAATTCACATCGATCGGGTTCGGGAGCTCGAGGCTCGCAATCGTGAGCTGGAGTCTGCCCGAGAAGAGATCGGGAAACTGCTCGAGGAGAAAGAAGAGGCGGCTCAGATTCTGGAAATCAAGTGCACAACCCTCGAATCCGACCTGAGGGCTCAGCGCAGAAGCACGCGTCTGCGCCACCAATATGACAACATCATCGCCGCTAGCGCGCCAATGGTTAAGGTCCTGCAACAGGTTGATCGACTCGTAGACTCTCTGATTCCCGTGTTGGTTGCCGGTGAATCGGGCACCGGGAAGGAACTCATCGCGAGAGCCGTACACTTCAATGGGGTGCGCTCGAACGGCCCGTTCGTCGCCATTAACTGCGGGGCAATCTCTGAAAACTTGATTGAAAGCGAACTATTCGGACACAAG
>CAZDBH010000105.1:0-20197 GCA_964503485.1 uncultured Bradymonadales bacterium
CTAGCCTGGGATTCTCGAAGAAATGCGATCGGCGTGCTGACGGATAGAGGCAGCCAGATTCATTGGTACGATGACCAGTTCCGCAGGATCGGCTGGGCGTCTCTGGCTGAAAAGCTCGGCGTGCGTCAGTTGGCCCACATCGTCGTATTCGTAGGTCCAGAGGCCATAGTGGGTGTTCATCGAGGTGCGCCGGCCGAGCATGTCGTACGTGTAATAGAAGTGGGAGAGTTCGGAATCGTCCGGGGCTCTCGCATGGCGATCGACCCGAGCGATGGCAGCTATCTGGTCGCCGATGAGGGGACCGGTGGGCTCTACGACCTCGACGTACGTGGCTCGATTCCTCACCGAGAATTCGAGGCGACGGTGGCCTTTTCGACGGGACTCGAGGTTCGCGGCTTGGCGATCCACGACAATCGAATGATCGTAGCCGACGGGGACGGCGAGATCGCGTGGGTATTCGACTTGGAGGGTAATCTACTCGACCAAATCGACCTCATGACTCTGGCGAACACTGACTCGGTCGACGGAGTCGCCATCGACTCCGATTCGGGCAATCTGTTGTTCGTCGATAGAGAGGGATTGGTAACCACCGACTCGTCCGGCAGCTTCTTGTCGTTCCTACCCATGGTCGCCCCCGCAGATACCCGAGCTGTCGGTCCGGAGGGCATTGCGATCGACGGAGACACCGGCGAGGTGTTCACAATCGACACCGAAGAGGGTGAGGGAACCGAGCGAGTCATGGCGCTCGACACAGACGATGGCACGCTCACCGCGGTCTTTACAGTGAAGCCCCTGCCCTCAACCGCCTGGATTTGCTCCGACTCGAACCACCGCGGATTGGTTCGGACCCCGGACGACACTTTTCTGCTCCGCTGTGTCACCGAGGCGGGGGGACGAGCTGACACAATCATCGAGGCTGATGCATCGGGCACCATTCTGAACGCGCTCGAGCTGCCGGTCAGTGGAGAGAGAAGCCACAGTGCTTTCGCTGTCGATGCGGCGACGGGTCTTCTGTATGTGCTGTATCAGGACTCCGAACTCGTGGGCGACGAGGCGCAAATGAACGGTCTGCAGACCCTCACGATCTACGATGCGGGCGACGATGGCGACTTCGGCAGCGACGACGATCCAGACCCAACGGTAATCGACTTCACCGGGTCCTTCCCTTTGACTGTGGGTACGGCTGGCGGGACGAACTTTCTCGAAGACATGGCCTACGTACCAGCCGCTGATGAGATGCTCGCGTTCTTCGACAACCGAGCTGGCAACGTCTTGGCCAGGTTTGGCATCGATGGCTCCTGGGTTTCATCTGTCGAGACCTGCCCTGACGATGACCTCTGCATCCAGATTCGCCGCCACGACGGCGGCCTGCACTGGGACGCCGACGACGAACTCGTCTACATGAGGAGGCAATGGGCCCTCTATTCGCTTGGCCGAGACGGTGAGAACCCAACCGATCTGTGGGGCGAACGGTTCGAGAGCATGGGCGTGGACTGCTGCTTCGAGGGGCTCGCCCAGGACCCCGCCACGGGGGACTTCTATGCTGTCAGGAACACATTCAGTAGCGGTGGCAGCATCGGACGCTTTACATCGGGGGAGGATAGGGAGTGGGGCACCAATGACGATGCCTTCTTCGAGGTGACCTACAGCGACTTCATGACCGCTCAAGACATTGCCTGGGACGCAGCGGGCGGGCAGCTATTGGTTACGACCGAGGGCGACAGCACGGTCCGCGCCTTCGATACCGATTGGATGCCGGGTACGCGCTTCTGGGTGGGTTATTGGAGCGAGCTCACCTCCCTCTATAGCATCGAAATCCACCCGACATCGGGCCAAGTCTACTTGTACGACAGCTCGACCGAGCGACTCTTCACCGCGGAACTGCCAGAGTAGCCCGATAGCTGAACCTGAAGCCCCTGCCAGGATAGCCAGTCTCGGGATCATCTCTTTGTGTTTCGGCGACCGTGGTCGTCGCACAGCTTCAGATAGGCGTCACTGGCGGCGTCCTCGACGAGATACTCGGATCTCAGGCGTGACAGAACCGATTCAACGGCGACCTCGGATTCGATCGTCCAGGTGGTCTCCCAGGTTTGGGACAGGCCGTCGAATTGTGCGAGAACCCTCTCAAACCAGGCCCGCTGGACCTGGTCGGCTGCAAATGAGTGGGGTGTGACCGAGGGGATTGTCAGATAGTACTTTCCTGGCTCCCTCTTGGCCGGCAGCACTGCAAATGTCCATTCAGCCCCGTCGCTTTGCGACACCAACCGGTAGAATTGAGTGACCATTCGTTACCTCGGACTCCCTGACCTTAGGTCTCGGCAGATATCGTCTTCGCATAAATCGCCGGTGTCGTCATCATCGAGGTCCTCTTGCTCAGGACTCTCGACGAGAGGGGTTCCAGATGAGAGTTTCCTGGAACTTCGCTCGGCAGTTCAGCTCGGACCAGACGACCGGGTCGGGGCTTTGCAGTGGGCAGTGTTGACTCGACGGAGAGACCCTCGTAGCCTTCATGTTCTGCAAAACCACAGCCGAGATTGTGCTCCAATCACTGGCCGAAACGGAGGAACTCCCGTGCGAAGGACCATCATTCTTGTCTTGTTTCTTCTTTTGTTCATCGGCGCCTGTAGCGACACCGCTGACGACGACGGACCCGATACCACGCAGGCTGACACCTCACAGGCCGATACAAACGTAAACCCAGGTGATGCAAGCGAAAACGATGCGGTCGAGGGACCTGATAGCGACGCAATCGTCGGGGCTTGGACCCGGGTCGCCGGTCCGCCCTACGACGGACCCGTGTTCCTGACCGTCACGGCCAGTGGATACGAGGTCGAATTCACCGGCGGACCACCCGCCGAAGTCAGCGGGACCTATACCGTCTCTGGCAACCAGATTACCGTCAGCGACGTGAGCGGCCAGTTCGCCTGTGAGGCGGGGGATGGGGTGTTTTCGTTCAGTCTCTCGGGAGATGACCTGGTCGTTGCGACCGTCAGCGACGACTGTCCTGAACGAGCCGACTTCTTTTCGGCCACTTGGATGCCTTCGGAGTAGGCACAGTCCGGGTGAGTTTGCGGTCCGTCGTCTTGACCTTGGGATGCCGGCGTGCAGTTCCGTTCTTTCTGCCCTATGTTTTCTAGTTTTATAATGGTACTTTGATTTTGTGAGAACTTTTTCCAGAGAACCACGTTTATCTACTGACGATTCTAGAGACATCATGTTTTCTGCAATCAACGAAAGCAAGAGTCTGTCTCATCGGTTCGAGGCCTTGGGCCGTCTCCCACCGTGGAGTGAGGCGTTGCGGCTTCCTTTGCAGCTAAGTAGAGAGAGGAAATGATGAAAACTGTTACATTCCCATTAACAATCTTGGTTCTTTTGCTCCTGTCGTGCAGCCACTCGTTCGCGCAGGGTCCAGATGACGACATCGCTCCAGCCTACCAACCGTTCGCCGGGCTCGAACTGACTCTCAATGCCTCTTCGGTTGGGCTTGGCGAACACGTTGTGGTCTCGATTACGAACAATTCGAGCGAGGTCTTCGAACACGCTTTCCCCGCTGGCTCTGTGTGCACTGGCCGCGGGTTCGACATCCTCTTGAGCAACAATAGCGGGGGACCCGAATTCTCACAGTGGTCGTCCGAACCCGTACCATGTCGAGACATGTCCCCCGCCTTCACCATTCGGGTCGAACCCGGCGAGTCGGTTGAAATCGGCCAGATCAATACCGGTGGCGTCTTCTTTACGCGGGAGAGTTTGGCGGCCCCGGAGCGAAACATCGAGACCACCCTATCCGACGGCGTCTATCTGGTCTCGCTCATGCCGTACCACGAGCTACTCACGGCGGAGTTGGTGATCGGGGATGACGAGTCGGCCACAGCACCGGGCTTGACGCTCGAGGCTGATCCGGTGGGCGGATCAATTGAGTTTCGGCTGGTGACCACCGGCGCTGAATTGTCTCACACCTTCGATGGAGAGTGTGGCGTATCGTCGTTTGTTCAACAGTTCTTCGCCAGCGATGGGACGGCCATCAACCTGGATCCACCCGGGCTCGATCGCTGCCTTGGGAACGCCACGCCCGGCGAAACCGTGGAGATTCGAGCGGGCGAACCCCATCTCGTACTCCGCTTCGATCTCGATCGGGAAGTCTTTTTTCCATGTCCAGTTCCTGGCTCGTGCTCGGGCGACTGGGACCCAACCAACCCCGCTGGCTTCACCGTAGAACGCAAGGCACTGCCACCTGGCCAGTACACTGCGGCCATTCACACAACCTGGGGACGAGTCGAGACGACGTTCACAGTGGGGTCCGAGGGAGAGCCATCTGTCGGTCTGGGCCTACCCGAAACGAGAGATTGGATCCAGCGGCGGCTCGATGCGGCTCAGACCGGGCGACCAGAGTTGGTGCGAATCCCTCTCGTAGGCCGCTCGGAAGGATGGGGATGCCCTTGCCCGGACTACTACATCGGATGGACCACCGACACGAATGAGGGCAATTCGTGGATTCGCCCTGCCGCTGACTTCGGCGCGGCTAGGTTGCCCAGAACCGGTGGAAGAGGCGAGATACTGGTGGCTGAAGGCTACTTCACCGGCCTGAGCCTCGAGGAACATCGCGAGGGGGTTCCCTACACCGTGCTGGAGTTCCAGGTCCTTCGGACCAGCGCCTTCGACGAGCAACGGGATGCGGTCGTCAGTTTGCTCGAAACAACCGTTGACTCCACTGCGACGGGTGATACCCTAACGTTCCACGACTCGCTAACCGCTGGCTTGGGTGTCGGGGCAGACGGTGGGATGTACGTGGCTCATCCGGACGACCCCGAGCTTCTGATTCTACCCTATCGTGCTCGGCCTGAGTCAGCGTCTTGCTCGACAGACGACTTGAGCGGGTTTCCGACATGGCAGATTGCTGGGCAGGGCGATGTCGCTGTCATTTGGGCCTTCCCTCCCGTATTCGCGGTTCAAGAGGACTGCCTGGTGACCTGGCCGGTCTTCGAGCCAGCTCAAACAACCCCGATCGAGCTGGCTGTCGAGTCACCGGATGATGATTGCTGGGCACCTTCGGTGCTGATCCGACACGACTTCATTCCAGGCGGCGAACAAGAGGTTCTGAATCTGAACGGCTTGAGACTTCAATCTAGTGGCGTCGATGTCCAACTGAATCCAGGACTCGAGACAGCCCACTCAACCGCCTATGAAGGCTGTGTCAGGCTTCAGGGGGCGGCTCGAACCGACCCCTACTTCGAACTGACCGTGAGTAGTCACAACGAAGATGGCGAACATGGCGTCGATCGGGTTGGCCACACGACCGTCCTTCTGCGTGTAGGAGAGGACCTCTTCGATTGGGTCGACGTGCAGCACCACGCCACCTACGATGTCGACCTCAGGGACGAATCGCCCGAGAGTCTCCCACTCCGCGGCGCCGAGCTGGCGGAGGCCGAGACGACCTGTTTCTTCAATTCCCCCGACCCGACTCGGGAGACTATGGGCACCGATGCCCACAGCGTTGAGACCGTGCGCGGGCTGCGATACCAGACTCCAGCCGGCTGGCTGACGGGTCGCTTCCAGATTTCGACTGAGTCCAACGACGCCTTCTACACAGAAACCGACAGCTGCGGGGGTCGAACCGTGGTCGACAGCTTCGCAGTAGTCTGGTCGATCGCTGGCGAACCCGCCCGGGCCGTGGCTGCCAGCCAGAACCAGGTCGAGCGCATTGTCGGAATCCAGTATCCAGCCGAGTAACGAGGTCTGCTCAGTCGCCGGTGGGTCCTCCGATGACAATCACGGGTTCGTCTCCCTCTTCGAGAAACCAGCGTTCGATCGCCATCGCAGCATTGACCCGCATTTCACCAACTCGAACGCGCACGTCGAAGAACTTCGAGCTTCCGACAACAGTGTGGGTCCCCGTCCGACTGCTGAACGCCCCCCATCCGTCAGGTAGGTCGCTCAAGATTGCACGAATCTCGCGTGCAAACGCCTGACTGTAGGGGGTTTCGCGCCGCGGCATGCAAAATTGTCCTTCACCACATGGATTGGTTTCGCTACATCCTCCGAATACGCACAGATTGGTGTCCGTTTCACACGTGTCGCCGGAGTCACAGTCGTCGTGGGTTTCGCATGGCCTCGCGATCGGCCGACACACGGCGCGACTGCAGTAGAAACCGTCTTCACAGTCGCCGTCCTCGAGGCAGCTAGCCGGAAGGTCCTGACAGATCGCTGAATCGCACCGTAGTCCACTCTGACAGTCGTCGTCCTCATCGCATTGACGACCGAAACAGCCCAGCGATTCGTGGCACTCAGCCCCTGCACAAGTCGCTGCGCTACTACATTCGTCGCCGAAGCACAGTGCCTCCATACAGGTGTCAGTGCCGTTGCACGACAGCTCGGCTTGATCGCAACCCACCGCGGTGCAGGTAGCGGCGATCCCCTGGCCAGCTTGCGCGTTGGCGTCGAACTGGTCCATCAGGAGAAACATCCTGGTGGTGATGTGGCTCGCCATCACGTAGTCCGGATTCGCACAGAACACGCGTTCGTCTTCCGGAGCGTCTTGGATGCAGGAGGCGTCGAAAACCGACTGCTGCATTTCACCCACGTCCTGATATGCCGCCTCGAGCGCACCGTCCGGTAGAGGGATGACCTGTGGAGAAATCGCTGAGTCGCTTATGCCGACGACGTGGACGTCGGGGAAGGTCTCCGCCAACCAGTCGATGTTATGACGGACCCCAGCGGCACCGGCCGAACCACCCGACAAAACAATGTCGGTGGCCGAGTCGAGGTCGGGATGAACGGCGCCGTCCCCCACGTCCGCTGGATTCTGAAGGGCCTCGATCGAGGCCCTCACGATTTCAGAGCCCCGAAAAGCCAAGTTCCCGGTATCAGCGGTGGCGAGTGCGTTGCCGTTGAACATATCCGAACTGCAGTAGTGGAGGTAGACGGTTGTCCAGCCCGCGAACGGGTTCTCTTCAGCAATGTCGTAGATCCCTTCGTTCGTAGGTCGCCAGTTGCGAGACCGGGCGGTCATGTAGTGTTGTTGGGCACACCAACGGGTGTAGCACGAGCCCCCGGTGCTAACGTTACTGCAGCCGGCCCCGCCTTTCATGAAGATATTCCAACGGTTGGCGTTGTCTCCGGTGCCAGGGCGTATGTAGAACGCGTATGGACATCCGTCATTGCACACAGCGTTCCGCTCGACCGCGTCTGGAACAGTGACGCGATACCAGCCGTTCCGTAGCTCAGCAGCGGGTGCGTCGGGACACTCGTGAGGCCAGTCGTTCTCGAGCAGGGGACAATCCCGAATGATCGCCTCGGCAGGACTCGTCTCGTCGCTGCCTTCGTCGGATCCAACGTCGTCGAAGTCGCCGGGCACATCTTGGCCCTCGATAACTTCTTCCAGGTCCGTGTTCGGTTGGTCGACTGCGACTGAGTCTGAGGTCTCCTCCGACGTGTCGCTGGAGTTGTTGTTCGTTGAACAAGCCAGACAGCTCAGTGCAAAGGCAGCGACTGCCGCGCGGGAGTACGAATTCACGGGTTTCCTCAGGGTTGCGCCTCTAGCGATTCACGCTATCACCGAGAACATAGCTCCGCAACAGGTGTGCCGATGCGGTGCCGCTCAAATCACGGTGCGATAGCGTAAGAGGGTGAAGCGTGGTGGAAGACACCGGTGGTGAACTGTCAGCAACGGGCTGGGCCGTGTCAACCGGCCGGGTTCACGACTCGACCCATGAACAGAACCGTCCCAGTCTCAGCGTCCCGAATAATCGGGATAAAGGGGCGGTCCGCGCGAAAGACAGTCGGTGGCGTTGGAATCTGGATGGAGGTCGTGTGAAGGCCTCCTACGATGGCAGTAACCGCGGTAGCGACCGTTCCGCTCTCGTCCACCTCGAGATGGGCTTTGTGCAGGACGGCCTGAATGTAGAGGACCTGATTCGCGGCGATGTTGGCGATATTGCCGAAGTTCGCCGATCCGATGTCAAAGGCCGAAACCATGCCCATTTCCTCGAGCACGTCGTTGAGCCCGTACGAGGTGTCGAGCTGGAACTTGGGCAGATAGAGTTCGAGTTCGGACAGATAGGTGGCAGTCATTATCTCGGCCAGCCGTTCCGCGGTCAGGTCGGCCTCGAATTGGGCGAAGTGCCCTTCCCTGGGGAGAAGGATGACCATTTCCAGTTCGCCACCCTCATAGGGGAGGACGGCGACTTGGTAGCCTTCGCCTGCTCCATAGCGAAAGTCCGCTGTTTGCGCCATCAAGTCCACCATCACTTCGCCACCGCCCAAAAGTGTGAAGGGAGCCTCACGGGTAGCCGCCTCGGTGAAGGCCGAAGCCCACGACCCAGCGAAGTAGATCGCGTTGGTCAACACAAACACGGTTTCGGAATTGAACGAGGATGGCCTCACGATTTCTGGAATGTGGCCGCCAGTGTGCTCACTGGCCCAGGCGTTGATCAGATCTGCGGCATGCTGCGGGTCTCCGAAGTTCACCTGGTTCTCGTGGGACTCGTAGAGGTCGGCAAGCAACCGAACGAAATCGTCGCGAAAGTCGACGCTCTGGTCGGCCCACAGGGCATTGGCGATGTTCAGCTCGATCCCATCGCTGTCGCCCTCCCCGGCCCGAACCCGGCTCTCGAGGACTCTAGCCAACGCGCTGACAACCACGTGCAGGCGATCTGGGGCCATATTGTCGTGCAACAGGCTCGCCATCTCACTCTCGGTGCTGTCCAGCGCTCCAGCATAGGCCATCGCCAGCGCAACCCAGATGCTGTGGGGCGAGTAGAAGATGTTGCCGTCTTCGGTCTCTCTTAGCTGTTGGTAAAGGTCGACGCTGAAGGCGTTGATTGAGGCCGCGAGCTCGGCAAGCTCTTCTTCGGTTGCACTGTCAGGCGTCCCCGTCTGCGGCACCAGACGTGACGTCCTCTCATCAGTGCTGTCAGGAAAGAAGCCTACCTCCTTCGGGGACCAACCGATCAGTCCGGCTAGCATCAATAAAACAGCTACAAGACATACAATTTGTTTCTTTTTCGAACTACTCATCATCATCACTTTCGAATCAGCACACAACCGGAACACGCCGCACTAAAACGACGACGACACTCAATGGGTTTGCGAAACGAAGACAGGGGCGAACGCTTCCGTTTGGACATCGGGGAACGAGCTTGTACGGAGTCGAAGACAGCAATTCAGTAACTCAGTAGTCTGACATTCAACTGCGGGGACTCCCCTCATCTGTTAGCGGGGGTGGAAAACTCATGCGGTGACTTGCGATGGGGCTACGTTTCAGATAATTGTGCTGCGGTGTCAGCAACAGCAAAAGTCGTATTAGTCACGGGTGGTGGCCGTGGGATCGGTCGCGCTATAGCCGTGCGCCTAGCGACCATGGGTGCCCAAATCGTGGTGACTGGTCGCACGCTCAACGAGCTTGTAAACGTCGCCAACGAGGTCGGCGGCTTTGCCATTCGAGCGGATCTCAGCGACCGCGCCGACACCGATAGCCTCATCGAACGGATCGAGTCGCGCTGGGGTGGCGTGGATTGGCTCGTCAACAACGCCGGTATTGCCGATGCAGCTCCCATAAGTCGCTCAGAAGACGAGAGCTGGGACCGAGCGCTCGAGATCAACACAACCGCGGCATTTAGACTGTGCCGTGCCTTCATTCCAGGCATGCTAAAAAAGAACGAGGGGCGCATTGTGAACATCGCCTCCAATGCCGGTTTGACGGGCTTCGCGTACACCCACGCCTATGTTGCCTCCAAACACGCCATGGTCGGTCTGACCCGTTCCCTGGCGGCTGAGTTGGCCCCCACCGGTGTAACCGTCAACGCGGTCTGCCCCGGCTGGGTCGAAACCCAAATGACCGAACAAACCGTCGAACGAATCGTTCAGAAGACCGGTCGGACCGCCGCCGAAGCGCGTAACTCGCTCCTGAAGATGATTCCCCAGGGCAGAATGGTCCAACCCGAAGAGGTCGCTCACGTCGTCGCCATGCTGTGCGACGACCTCGCTCGTGGCATGACCGGCCAAGCCATCCCGATTGACGGTGGACAGGTGATGAAATGACTGAGACCCGAGACGAGATACCGACTCACATCAAACGCATTCAGCCGGAGCACTTCCCACCCGCTCGAGGCTACTCAAACGGTGTGGTCTGCACCGGGCGCACACTCTACGTTGCCGGCCAAATCGGCTGGGATACCAACTGCAACTTCCCCAGCTCAGAGACGGCCGGCCAGTTCGCCGTCGCCTTACAGAATGTGGTCGATGTGGTCCGAGCCGCTGGCGGTGGGCCCGAACATATCGTCAAAATGACGGTCTACGCGACCGATGTTCAAGCCTACCGGGAGTCGCTGGTAGAGCTCGGCGCCCAGTGGCGCGCGATTATGGGGCGCCAATACCCGGCCATGGCACTCGTCGGAGTGACTGAGCTCGTCGAACCGCGGGCGTTGGTAGAAATCGAGGCAGTCGCCTCGCTTCCGCCCGAGGAGGAGAACTCATGACCGCTCTACCCAACCCCCAATCTTTCTCGATGGACGTCGCGCGCGGCGTCGCGACGATCACGCTCGACCGCCCAGATCGCCTCAACGCGCTGACCTTCGAGGTCTACCGCGAACTGGCCGAGACCTTCGAGTCCTTGCACGATGTGCCGACGGTACGTTCAATCGTCCTGTGTGGCCGCGGAAAGGCATTCTGTTCGGGCGGCGATGTCGAGGACATCATCGCCGAACTCTTTTCTCGCAACGCGCCCGAACTATTGGCCTTCACCAGAATGACCGGCCGATTGATACAGAGCATCCGCGAAGTCGCCGTGCCCGTCATCGGCGCCATCTCGGGCGTCGCTGTAGGTGCCGGGGCCGTGATGGCTGCTGCCTGCGACCTTCGGGTGGCCTCGCGCAACGCGCGTTTCGGCTTCATCTTCCCGCGGGTCGGGCTGTCTGGGGCCGACATGGGAGCCTCGTACTTGCTGCCCCGAATCGTGGGCGCTGGAAACGCGGCCCAGCTGCTCTTCTTTGGCGACATCATCGACGTGGACACCGCTTATCGCATGGGCTTCGTCAACGAAATTGCCGAAGACCGGGAGGCGGTCATGGCCAAGGCGACGAGCTGGGCCGAACGACTGGCGAAGGGACCCCGTTTTGCCCACGAGATGACCAAGCGAATGCTTCGGGCTGAGAGCAATATGGACCTGGACGACGCCATCGAAGCCGAGGCACAGGCGCAAGCGTTGTGCATGGGTCATCCCGACTTCCTGACCGCCCACAAGGCCTATAACGCCAAGCAGAAGCCCCTTTTCGAGGGTGGCGAAGTTTGCCTGGACTCGCCGGAAGGCGCGCCGTGAAGCTGTCGTGTAGAGACTTGCCGCTATTCTTCGAAGAGCGGCACCACCGGCTGGCGGATCAACTCGATCAGCTCGCCGAGACCCTGCAGGCCGGCGGACCCACCGATTCGGCTTCTATCGCGGAGCGGATGGGGAGTGAAGTGGGTCTGTATTCTTGGCTCGCTCCCGGCGACGGACCGGTCGACACGCGCGCCCTTTGCCTCATCCGAGAGTGTCTCGCCTATGTGTCGCCAGTTGCGGACAGCATCTTTGCGGTCCAGGGCTTGGCGAGTAGTCCGATCCGGTTGGCAGCTTCAGCAGCTCATTCTGGCCTTCTCGCGAGCATGCGGACCGGTGAAGTCATTGGTGGTTTTGGGCTGACCGAACCCGGGGCCGGCAGCGACGTGGCCGCTATCGTGACTTCTGCGACTCACGCCGGCGATCACTACGTCCTGGACGGTGAGAAGACATTCATTTCCAACGTGGGCATTGCGGCCTTCTGCGTGGTCTTCGCCCGGACGGACCCCGACGGTGGCCATCGGGGATTGTCCGCTTTCATCGTGCCAACCGACGCTGAGGGGGTTACGACTGAAGCAATCCCAATGAGCGTCGACCATCCTATTGGCCGTGTGATTCTCAGGGGCGTGCGAGTACCCAGTTCGAATCGACTGGGGGACGAAGGGGAGGGATTCAAACTCGCCATGCAGACCTTGGACACGTTCCGGGTCAGTGTTGGCGCAGCGGCCGTGGGCATGGCGCGGCGTGCGCTCGACGAAGCGGTCGCCCACCTCAAGACCCGAGTTCAGTTTGGAAAACCATTGGCCGCCCAGCAGATGTTGCAGGGATACATCGCCGATATGGCGACTGAATTGGACGCGTCGAGACTTCTCGTGTTTCGGGCGGCCCACGCCAAGGACACGACCGACGAGCGAGTAACGACCGAAGTGGCCATGGCGAAGATGTACGCCACAGAGGCCGCTCAGCGAATCATCGATAAAGCCGTTCAGCTTTTTGGTGGATTGGGCGTCACCAGGGGTCAGGTTGTCGAACAACTCTACCGCGATATCCGCCCGCTCCGAATCTACGAAGGGACCACTGAGATCCAGAGGTTGATCATCTCGCGGGCATACCTGCGAGACGAGGAGTGAAGGCCGTGAAAGAGGTTCGATTTCCAGAAAACTTCAACATTGCCGACTACTTCCTCTACGACCGCCTGACCGTCGACGGCCTCGCTGACAAAACCGCCCTCCTCTACGGCGACCTCGAGTACTCGTACCAGCAGGTGGTCGAGCGAAGCTTGGCCGTCGCTCACGCCCTTCGGGCGGCCGGCGTTCGGCCTGAGGAACGGGTCTACATCGTCTTGCCCGACACACCGCCCTTCGCCTGGTCGTTCTTCGGCGCGCTGACGATGGGCGCGGTCGTTGCCATGGGAAACCCAGTGGCCGGATCCGAAAGCCTGGCCTACGTGGTGGACTACTCTCGTGCGAGCGCGTTGGTCACAACAACCGCAGTTGCCGAAGAGCTGGCCGACGTTTTGCGGGGAAACGAGCACCTCAAGACGATTCTTGTGGTTCCAGACACACCGACAGGCGACGACCCAGAGGCTAAAATCCCGATTCCTTCTGAGTGGGCGAGTTGGACGCCAGATGTTGGCCCGCTCAGAGAAGCAATCGATGCTCAACCGACGACTCCGCTAGCGGATGGTCCGATTACCAAACGCGACGACCTAGCAATGTGGCTGTTCACTTCGGGGTCCACAGGTCGACCCAAGGCGGCAATGCACACCCACAGGGACTACGCCTTCAACACCGAGGTCTACGCCAAGGGCACGGTGGGCTACGCACGGGATGACGTCACCGTCAGCGTACCCCGGCTGTTCTTCGGCTATGCGACCGGCACCAATTTGATGTTCCCATTCGCGGTGGGGGCCACGGTCGGACTGTTCTCCGAACGGCCGACACCGGATTCGCTGGCCGATGCGATTGAGCGTTACGGCCCAACCGTGGTCACGAATGTTCCGACGATGATGGGCAAGTTGCTCGAAGCTGATAACGTCCGAAGGGAGCGTGGCGAGCCCGGCCTCGATATGAGCTCGGTCCGTTTCAACCTCAGCGCCGGCGAGGCGCTTCCACCTGCTCTACTCGAACGATTCACCGCTCATTTTGGGTGCGATGTCTATGATGGCATTGGATCCGCAGAAATGTTTCACATCTATGCATCCAACCGGCCCGGAGACATCCGTTCTGGGTCGTTGGGGCGGGTCGTCGACGGCTACACGATTCGAATCCTACCCCAGGATGCTGAGGGGCCCGGAACTGACCCTGTGGCTCCGGGCGAGACGGGCGTGATGTGGGTCAAGGGCGACAGTGTCGCTCTGGGTTACTTCCAAGACAGAGACAAGAGTTGGTCGACGTTTCACGGTCACTGGTGTCGAACAGGCGACCTGTTCCGAATCGATGAGGACGGCTATCTCTGGTTCAGCGGGCGCGCCGACTCCTTGCTCAAGGTCAGCGGCCAGTGGGTCGCTCCCCTCGAAGTCGAACAGGCGTTGATAGCCCACCCCGACGTCAGTCTCGCTACAGCCATAGGCGCCCAAAAGGAGGGACTGACTCGACTCAAGGCCTTCGTCGTGCCGCGGGAGCACGCCAGCGACCGACTTGCGAATGACGAGTCGAAGGCGTCCTTCCGAGCTGATCTGAAAAACTACCTCACAGAGGCGTTGGCCTATCACAAGTGTCCGGAGTGGTTCGTGTTCATGGATGACCTGCCCCGAAACGACCGCGGCAAAGTGGACAAGAAGACGTTGATTGAGGCGGAGGCCGAGGGAGCCAACCCATGGCAGTGAAGACCGTCGGGAGCTTGACCACCACCGAGATGAAGGCACTGCTGGAGGCGGGCAATCCCGTGGTCGTCCTGCAACCGGTAGGGTCGATTGAACCACACGGTCCACACCTGCCATTGCAGACCGACGGGACCATTTCTGAGGCGGCCTGTGAGCGCGCAGCTCAGCTATTGGCCCATTCTGGCCTCGGGGTGCTCATCGCCCCGACCGTGCCCTACGGTGTCACGGAATGCGCAGCGGCATTCGCGGGCGCTGTGAGCATCACTGCTTCCGCGCTGACCGGGTATCTGAACGCCGTGGTTCGAGGCTATTTGAAGACCGGCGTTCACCACGTTTGCCTCGTGAACAACCACCTCGAGCCCGAGCACGATACCGCGGTTAGGGCGGCTCTAGACGGCCTCGCAGCGGACCAGGCGTCCGTAGCCTGCCCGTTGACTCGGCGCTGGGCCCGTACACTGTCTGACGAGTTCAAGCGGGGCGAATGCCATGCAGGTCAGTACGAGACGTCCATTCTGATGGCCGCTGATCCGGCAGCTGTAGATGAGGCGAGCCGTGTCAGCTTGCCCGACGTACCGGTGAGTTTGGCAGTCAAGCTGCGAGAGGGAGTTTCTGATTTCCAAGAGATGGGGTTGGACAAAGCCTACAGCGGGTCACCATCGCAGGCCAGCGCGAGCGAGGGCGAACAAATGCTGGACCGGCTAGCTGAGATGGTCGCCACCGAGGTGCTCGAATCCATGAATCGTGAAGAGAGGGCCTTATGAACATTGTATGTGTCGGCGGCGGGCCGGCCGGGTTGTACTTCGCCATCCTCATGAAGCGTCGGAATCCGGACCACCAGATTACGGTCTTGGAGCGCAACAAGCAGAATGACACATTTGGCTTCGGCGTTGTCTTTTCCGATGCCACACTCGAGAACCTCGAGGAAGCTGATCCGAAGAGCTATCGCGCCATCACCGACAGCTTCTCCCATTGGGACGACATCGACGTGCACTACCAGGGCCGATGCCTTCGCTCCAGCGGCCACGGCTTCAGCGGCCTCTCACGCCAGACACTGCTCTCGATTCTCGAATCGAGGTGCTCCGAACTGGAAATCGACGTCCAGTACGAGACCGAAGTAGAGGGCCTCGAATCGTATTCGAGTGCCGACTTGATCGTGCTCGCAGATGGGGTCAATAGCCGTTTTCGCAGCCACTACGCCGATGCGTTCCAGCCGGAGATACGGCAGGCCACCAACCGGTTTGTGTGGATGGGCACGACCCGCCGATTTCCGGCGTTCAGCTTCTTCTTCAGAGTCACTGAGCACGGGCTGTGGCGTGTTCACACCTACAACTACGATCAGGGCCACTCAACGTTCATCGTGGAATGCACCGAGGAAACCTGGCGAAAGGCCGGTCTCGAGAATGCCAACGAGGACGAGAACGTCGCCTTCTGTGAGAAACTCTTCGAGGACGAGCTGGAGGGGCATCCGCTACTGAAGAACCGCTCCGTTTGGCGCTCTTTCCCCCACATCACCTGCGGCAACTGGTCGCACCAAAACATGGTGTTGGTGGGCGACGCGGTTCACACCGCCCACTTCTCGATCGGCTCCGGGACGAAGCTGGCCATGGAAGACGTCATTGCCCTGGCCGATTCGATCGACGCCAACCCAGATGTCCCGACCGCTTTGGAGGCCTATGAGCGCGACAGGCGTCCCATTACCGAGAGCCTGCAGCGGGCTGCGATCGTCAGCCAGGATTGGTTCGAGTACACCGAGCGCTACTTCGACAAAATGGAGCCCGAGCAATTCGCCTTCAGTCTTCTGACGCGGAGCCTTCGAATCACGCACACGAACCTGCAGTTGCGCGATCCGGCCTTTGTGGCGGGTGTGAACGAGTGGTTCGCAGACAAAGCCGACCAGCAGTCGGGGATACCGCGAAGCGCCGGGACGGCTCCGCCGCCCATGTTCACGCCTTTCAAACTGCGGGATCTGATCATTCCCAATCGGGTTGTACTCTCCCCAATGTGCCAATATTCAGCAGAAGACGGCATGCCAAACGACTGGCACCTGGTTCATCTTGGTACCCACGCGATCGGTGGCGCTGGCCTCATCATGACCGAAATGACCGACGTGAGTGAGGCCGGACGCATCACACCGGGCTGCGCGGGCATGTACAAACCGGAACACGCCACAGCTTGGCGCCGGATCACTGATTTCGTTCACCGACATAGCGGCGCCGCCATCGGCCTTCAGCTGGCCCACGCCGGTCGCAAGGGTTCGACCAAATTGATGTGGGAAGGCATCGACCAGCCTCTCGAAGAAGGCAACTGGCCGATCCTATCGGCGTCTGCCATTCCCTATTCGTCAGTGAACCAGGTTCCCAAAGCCATGGACCGGGATGATATGGACCGAGTCCGGGACGACTTCGTTCGAGCGACTGCGTTGGCCGAACAGGCCGGCTTCGACCTCCTCGAGTTGCACTTTGCCCACGGCTACCTGCTGGCGAGCTTCCTCTCACCACTGACCAATATTCGCACTGACGAATACGGCGGGTCGGCTGAGAATCGTCAGCGCTATCCGCTGGAAATCCTCGACGCTGTCCGTGCAGTTTGGCCCCAACACAAACCAATATCGGTCCGAATCTCCGCGACCGACTGGTCCGAGGATGGGTTCAGTGGTGACGACGCTGTAGCTCTCGCCAAAGCGCTGAAGGCCCACGGATGCGACATCGTTGATGTCTCGACCGGCCAGACCACTGCCGAGACAAGGCCTCGATACGGTCGGCTCTACCAGACCCCCTTTAGTGAAAGGGTGAGATTGGAGGCGAATATCCCGACCATGACCGTTGGCAACATCTCGTCTTATGCCGACGTCAACAGCATTCTAGTAGCCGGTCGGGCCGATCTGTGTGCGATTGCACGCGCTCATCTCTACGATCCATATTGGACCCGCCACGCTGCCTTCGAGCAAAACGTGATGGTGCCGACCCCCGATCCCTACAAGGTAATTTCTCGACCCGGCGCCGAGTACGTTCCCCGATGCGAGTGGTCCCCTCGCGGAAATGCAAAAGACCTCAAGTAACCGTTTGTTGCTTCAACAACACACGGAGGTTCTTTCTGCAGTCCGAGCCTGCGATCACCCCTCGAGTTTCTCGACGATCAGATCAATAAACTCGTTCGCCCGATAGTCACGGTACTCGAATGCGTCTTCGAACCAATCAACGATCGGGTCGTTCTTCCCTTTGGCCGCCTTTTTGGCCGCTGCCGGAAAGGTGGAGCAGAGGTCAGCCAGCCGCCCGATCACAGCATCGGCCGCCGGATGCGAATGGGGATAGTTAGCGCGTATCCACCTAAACACGAGGTACACCAGAGTCGGGTCCTCATTCTCGAGGATGTCGTAGGTGTCGCTCGCATCGAGCGTCCCGTCTTCTATTTCTCCGAGTAAGCTCCGTGCCGTGCACTTTTCGTTGTCGAATGCCATTTTAGGTTTCCTCAATCTGCGCTCGAGAGTGTCTCGAGGCAGTTCTCTAGGGCTTTGTGAATACGAGTTTGGTCTCGAACAATCGCGAGATGGGACCAGGTCGCGCGCTCCCCTCCGAGGATATAGCCCTGGAGTTCCCTCGCCGACGGGTTACCCATGACTCGTCCGAACTTCGCAACCGGAACCCTGGGGTGGATGTCGATATCTCCGCTGTAGTGTTGTCCTACCAGCGAGTAGATCGTGTTCAGCATCGGCCGTATACGTTCGTCGTGTGCGTATCGCCGAGCCTCGCCCAACACCGCCGCTGCCTGGGCTCTGACCATCGCACCGCCGAGCCGAGCGATCGCGCTCAGCGGACCTTGGTTCCGCTTTCCGGCGACCTGAGTGATGCCTGGATTGGCCTGGCTAACTACATAGTGATTGACGTTGTGTAGACGCGCTACGCGCCGAAGAGGCAAGTCGCTGCGCATTGATCCGTCAACCCAACGCTCAGTGGGCACATAAGGCGCTAACTGGCCGTCGTGAGTTCTTGCCCGCAGCATCACCGCTGGCCAAAGCCCCGGGATCGAGCACGAGGCAATGGTGGCATCGGCCACCAAGACGTTAGGAGCGGTACTGAAAGACAACACTCGTGGCTTCTGCCGTGCCCGTGTAGGCGAAATCGAGACGTTGAGCACCCGGCCTGTGCGGGTATAGGCCTCACGGAACGTCATATCACCGACGTTGGCTTCGACGTGTTCGCGGAGCTGTGCCGGATCGAAGAGAGCTCGGTGCCGGACCAAACCACCGGGACTAAGAACTCGCACGGCCACTCGATGAATGGATTCGGGCTCGCCATAGAGGGTATCGAGTTCGCTGTCGGTTCGTGTCGCTACACCTGAGGCGATGATTGCGCCCATCGATGAACCGCAGATGACGCGCGGCAGAAGTTGGGCCTCCCGCAGGGCCTTGACCACACCCAGATGGTACAGGCCCCAGGCGCCTCCGCCCGACAACATCAGGGCGCTGCGGCCGAAGTTGTCGTAGGCCTGCTCGAAGCGCGCTCGGCGAGCGGCCTGGGATACGCCGGGCATTGGGACATCGCGCAGAAACTCGAGGGCGCTCACACAGGTGTCCAGCCACTCGCCGACCAACTGTTTGGTCTCACCCGTGTGTGATTCTGTATAGAGAGGCGGAGCGCTGACGTCGGGCAGGTTTCGATAGAGTGACTCCGTGACGGTCGCTTCTAGGTCGACCGGGTTTCCAGCTTCCTGCAGCGTCTCGAGTTCGGAAATGTGGCGCCTGAGCAACGCTGCGTCGTAGTACGGCGAGTGGTCGTCAGCCCGCCAGTCCGCGTTGCCCTCGAGCCAGTCGAGTTCCTCCGCAGCCGCGCGCCATTCAGCGTACGTCGTCGCTTTGCGCATCTGCGTGCGAAGAACTCGTCTCTCTTTTCTGGAACCAGATGCCATTCGACCTCAGAGCCGGACTGAGCGACGAGCAGCCTAGGCCATCGCATTGGCGCTGCCAAGAGCGCGGCCGAGAACTCCCTGGCAGCGGTGCCGCATGCGCTCCCCACTCTTAAGGGTTTGAGAAACAATTCGTTAGATATCTTTCGTTCACGGCCGGGACAGGGAGGCCTATTCTAAAATGCGATATCGGTCGCCCGGAGCACGACTTACTCCTGTTCCTTTTAGACCGCCTTACTATGAACGGAGATAACAATGTCAAAATCACGATACGTTTTTCTGTCGCTGCTCGTCGTGTTCATGGTCCTCCCAGTTGGCCCAGCGCTGAGTCAATCCCTGGGCGTTTTCACGCCAAGCCCATGGCGTAGCACCGGTGATATGCTCTACTACTCGGACAGCGGGAGGCGCCCGACCGATTATTCGTACACGCTCTCGCAGACCACGACGACGGGTTCGGACCTGACGTCGAGTGTCGCCTCGCAGACGTTCTTTTTCCCTGATCATGTCAACCTGACTCGCATAGAGGTCTATACCTCGACCGGCCACACCTGGGAGTATCTTCCGGACGTCCTCTTTAGCTTGTTCCGGATCGACCCCGACGGCTCCGAGCACCTGGTCTATTCAACTGCGACAATGTTCCCGCCGAGCGGGACCGTCGTCTTCGAACTCCCGGGTGGCATGAGGAGCTCTACAGAGGAGCTCTTCAGAATGGAGTTCGAGGCGCTCAATTGCAGAGCCGCCCCTTGCCTGGGCCTCGGCTACGCTGTCGGGGATGTCTACTCCCGAGGTGAAGGCTGGGGGGACGGCATGGTCGGCACAGGAATCGATTACGCGTTCGAGCTCTTCTTCAAGGGGATTGGAGCTCAGATGGTCATAAACGACAGCGGTGAAGTCGGAATCAACACGGCTGAACCCACCAGTCGACTCGACATCAACGGCGACACCCTTCGCCTTCGCAACGACTTCACGCCACCCACAGCAGACTCGATTTGCAACCGTGGCGAAATCGCGTGGTCTGCGGAAGCAATCTACGTTTGTGTGGACTGGAACACCTGGCGAGAGGCGCCGCTATCAGACTTCTAGGCAGGCAGGGCGTGGTGGGCGAACCAACTAGGAGCCTGTCGCGCATAGCGCTCCAGGCTCCGCCATTGGCTTTTAGCGAT
>CAZDBH010000106.1:0-20127 GCA_964503485.1 uncultured Bradymonadales bacterium
GGAAATCCAAATCAGATTCACCCTTTAGGCTTGGTTTTGTTGTTCCTGGCTGTCTGAAGTGAGGCGGTGAGAATGGCTGTGATCTGTTGGCCCTCATCAAATGAGGCAAGCGATGTCGAGCTTGACGAATCGGGCATAGACTGAGGCCTGCAGCCAGTGCACGGATTCACGCGCCTCTTTCGCGGCCAATGCCGCTTTGTGAACGAAGTCGGCAGTGCTCTGACCACTTCTGGCCTAATCGAGTAGCTGCTAGGGAAATCGGACGTCCTCCGTCCGCCACCTCGCTTCGCTCGTTGCCGCACGGAGGCCGGCAGGCCTGATTTAGGGCTTTTGAGATGGTTCAGCGTCCTTCCAGCGAATCCTAAAGTCGCAGCAGGAGCCACCACTCGCGATGGTCGTTGGTCGTTCGAATTTCGCGCCGGGGACCTCGCGTTCGAAGAAGAGGCCGTCGCCGGCACAGAACACCGTTGCAAGCTCGGGCAGGCCCAATCCGTTGGCAAGCTCATGGAACTCGCAGCGCGAAATCACGTACTTGAAGCTGTCGCGATCAGAGTACAATGACTCGGAGTGGCTGTTCGGGAACTTGTTTAGCGCCTCGGTCAGCAGTGCGTCTCGGGTTTCGGGGTCTAGCTCTCGCCAGTTTTCGAGCAGCGTCTTGGGAATGAACGAACCAATCTGGATAACCGCGGCTTCCTTCACGACTTCGCCGATCACTTTGAGCGCTCGCTCGTGACCAAAACGAGATCGTAGGGCCCGAAACAGCAGGACTGCTTGCCCCATCTCTTTGCGCGAGAGCCTCTCCTTCTCAGTCGCCGGAGCGGCCAGTTTTCGCCACGGTTCCCCGCGAATGTCTGCCCACACAACCGAGAACAGAACGCCGGGCAGTCTAAGCCACCCGATTTGGCTGCCGACGAGGCTGAGAGACGCGAATGTCATGCGAAGACGAAGCAGCATGTGGGCAACCCGATTAGAGCACGCTTTAGTGTGTGCGAGATATCACTATAATCCCGTCTCGCGAGTGAACAAGAACCGACCGAACACTGGAAGAACCGTGTGATCGACTTGAAACTGACCCCCGGAATCTACGCCCTCGCGTTCGCGGCGGCGACACTGATGGTCCAATGCTCCGACGATGGGACCGATCCGGCCGTCGAACCAGCGGAGGTCTCCGAAACCGAAACATCTGCGGATGCCGCGTCAGACGGCGAAACCACCCCGGCCCACCGCGCGGCAGCGGAAGCGGCCGGCGCGTCGTTTACTGAGGCCGAGTTTGAGGAGCACCTCAATGTTCTGGCCAGTGATGAGATGGCAGGTCGTGGCAACCAGACCCCCGGTGGACGGTTGGCTGCCGACTACCTCGTGGCCGAAATGGAGGCCCTCGGGCTGGAACCGATCGGCACCGACGGCTACGAGCAGGAATTCCCCCAGGGAGTGAACCTACTTGGTCGAATTGAGGGCTCCGATCCGACACTGGCAGGAGAATACGTGCTGCTCGGCGCCCACTACGACCATCTCGGAACAGCCGGGCAGCCAGGCAGCCAGTGTTCCCGTCAGGGGAGCGATACAATTTGCAACGGTGCAGCGGACAATGCCGCCGGGGTCTCAGCGGTCCTGCTACTCGCTAGAGCCTTTCAAGATGCCAACATTCCGCCCCGTCGTTCTGTCGTGGTAGCGTTTTGGGACGCCGAAGAAGATGGGCTGCTCGGCAGTACCTACTACGCCGAGGAGGACGCCACTGTGCCTCTCAGCGACATCGTCGCGGTGCTGAATCTCGACATTGTCGGGACCGAACTGGTCGAGGGTGCAGAATTCGCCTTCGCCCTGGGTGTCGACTACTCCACAGCGCTGAGGCAGGTCGTGCATGAGGCAAACAATACGCTCGGCACCCGTGTTTTCCCGGCCTCGCTGACTTTTGACGGCGGCGGGGGAGGGCGCAGTGACCACAAGCCGTTCTTGGACAGAGACGTGCCAGTGATCTTCTACGGATCGGGTTCGTCACCCGAGTACCACACGCCAGCCGACGAGCTGGAAGTCGTGCATTCGGATCTGGCGCTGATGCTGATGAGACAGGTGGTCTGGACAGCCTTCGAGCTGGCCCATATCGACGAACGACCCGACCTCGTGAGACCTCGGGAACCGCATATCGACGACGCGATCGCCCTCCACGCGTTTGGTGAGAAGGTGCTGGAAGATCCGGCGGCCGTCGGCCTGGACGACGAGTTTCTCGTCACTATGCTGAGCGAGTGGATGACTCGGCTCGAAGGCTACATCGAATCCCCGCCCGAAACCGAAGCCGAGTGGCTCGAGTATCAGCGCTTCATCGATGAGATCGTGGCAATGGTCCATCTTGTGGTCGGCGGGTGAAGCGGAAGCTATTGAATCGGGGCGAAGGTGAAGAGGATTGGGAGATCGCTAGCGATCGCAATCTCGCCGATGGTCTCATTGCCTTCGCCCATCGAGGCAACCAAAGCGTCCCGCGGGAAGATGAGAAGCAGCTGTAGGTTCTCGCCAGACTCTTGAAATTCGAGCGACTCGGGCGGCACGCTCCCCTCCGGCCAATACCCACCGCACTCGGTCAAGTCGCCGAGCAACAAGTTGTCGCGGATTGAGAAACAGCCGCCCGAGGTGAGGTTCTGCGAGACGGCCTGAGGTTGGGGGCCGATGATCGTCTCGACTTCGATGTACATGTCGAGGTTGGCGTTGAATCCCCAATCTCTGTCTTCAAAGCTGACCGAGCCATAGGTGTTGCCGTTACTGGTGACATTCACCGAGGTCACGACCTCGGTGAACGTCGCGTCGGGATAGACCTCAATCAATGTAAGTTCGTATGCTCGTCGGTGCAGTGTTCCCCCCTGAAGAGTGGGTTGCACACCAGAGAGTGTATTGATCGACACGTCGGGTGTGCCATTGGGAGGTGCAATGCATGCCGGGGCACCCGGGCAACTACTGGCACCCATACAAATACCGCCCGAACAGTAAAGGCTTCCGTCGCAGTCATCCTCGCAACACGGGCCACCCTCGTAGCCACATTCTGTGACTGTTTCATCCGGCTCCCCCGTGCTCATATCTGGCCGACCGACACCTGTGTCGGGGGTAGTCGCATCCGCCCGGGGCGGAGTGGTGTCGTTGCTCAGATCGTTGTCGAAGCTGTTGTCGACTCGGGCGTCTGATTGGCCCGCATCGACCGTGTTGTCGGACGTGCTACTGCCATCACTATCGTCTGTGGAACAGCCAACGAGCACAAGACAACAAAAGAGGGAACACGAGAGGTGAGACATCTTCATTCTTGAAACCTTTCAATCAATTCGAAAACAGCGTTTTCAATACAAATATAGGTTCGCTCTCGGCTTGGACATCGCTTCGAGCTCGCCCGAACTGGGGTGCGAGATGGGTAATCCACGGGAAGGAGTACCCCGGCGCGGGAGCGAACTATATAGCGATTCAGTCGGACTTGCGCAACAGGAGATTCGAGTTGGGAGTAGGTAGTTGAGAGTTGAGTTTAGAGTGGTGGCTCTTCTGCTTAAGCCTAGCTGACGGCCGCGAATTCCGAGGTGATCGAGAAGCGAACCCCATCAAACACGGCACCTGCAAGCTCTTCGGCCAACTTTTTGACACACACCTCGGCGGAGCTGACCGCCGAAAGGGAGGGGGTCGCAGAGACGATCAGAGCAAGCCGACAATGGCTCAACGCCTCAGGTATTCCCTCGTAGCCCTCACTGCCGCCCCGTAGGCGCCGGACAAGACTGAACGCACTCACTATCAATCGGTCAAAATCATCACCCGGGCTCTGACGGAGCCGAGTCGATACTCGAAACGAGCCTCGGGGTAGTCTAGCCTTTAGTTCGGGCTCACCGATGAAGTTGGTTGTCTGTGATACCTCGAAGTATTCGGAAACGATCTCAGTCGCGCGGGCCACGTCTGGATTGGAACAGAAGATGGTTACGTTTTGGGGCATGTTTTACTCCGTACAGAGAATATGCCGAACTGATCCCAATTGTAAAGACCAGTCAACAACGACGTGGTAATCCACCCAGTGCAAAGCACGCTGAGACTTGAAGTCTCACTCCCAATCGAGACACCCGATACCACTATCCGTAAAGAAGGTAACCTTAGATTTTCGGTCCAAGGCCTTAAAAATTGTAAAAAGCGTTGTCCGGAGGTCGGCAGAACGGTCCGTGCGCCGCTGCTTTCGGTCTGGAAGTGCAGCCGACTTCGCCGTCGATGACCTCGAATCATCTAGCTCTCCTTCTGTTGAAGCCCCCCATGGCTATTGTGGAAGCAGTCTGACAGCGATTCCGCCCAAAGAAATGACGTCGCAAGCCAAAACATGTGCAGATCGAGCCACTCGGCATCCAAACGCAGTGTGCCGCCACGGTTCGGCGGTGTGCGTCTGGATTCTCGGTCCCCAATTCCGCAAGAAGCGTGCCTAGCGAGCCGGTGTCTTGGGAAAGCCTTTGATGTCAACGGGTTATGGGGGGGGGTTGAGGGTGTGCGTTACTAGTGGGCGTACTGCTTGAGAACGCCACGAGGCTTGGATTGGCGGACGGAGATAGCCAAGAGGCAACTTGAGTTGCGCAGTGTTGCCGAGGTGGGTTCACCCGGCTTTGCCAGGTGCTCTAGCCTGGCTAGCTGCGCTCGTGTGATCGCACTGGACTCCGTCAAATGCCTCCCCTGGCTTTGCCGAGGGCCTCAGAGGCTAAGCGCCGGCACGGGGCTCAACGCCGACGTCACTCGCCGGGAAGTCGTCTCGGAAGTGTTATCGCTGGGACGGGAAGCAATTCAGTGGGTTGGTCAGCACCCAGGAAACCCGACTCGAAGTCCGCTCCCTCGGCCAGAGCCTCTTCGGGCACTGCCCAGGTGATTAGGTCCAGCAAACGGACAAGCATTTCGAAAGGCAGATCGTCTTCAACGTACACTTGCGTGTTAACAGCGATGCTCCGGCGCTCCCCTTCAGAGGCGGCGGTAGCCATTGGGCTTGCCAACTCGGCCCAATTGAACCAGTCCGCCAGCGGCATTCCCGATTGCCATTCCTGCAACGCTGGGTGACTGGGGTGCTCTCGGCTTCGAGCGGTGATTGCCCGAAAACCGCGCATTGGGTTACCGATCGTGCCGCCCATCAACCAGATTCCAGCTGGATGGACGCTGGCCATGAAGGTGAAGTTTGGAGCGGCGGCTGGAGAACGCTGACCGACCACGGGAGGCCCGGCATTGAGCTGAACTGCCGGTCGGCCCATCGGGACGGTCGGAGGTGCTTGACTGGGTACGATCTCTCTGTCCGGCCCTGGGAACGGTGTCTGCGAGTGATCTACGTCGATGTCCTGGGGCTCCGGGTCGGGGGCCGGGTCGGGCACAGAAAACGGTATCCGATACCGATCGCCAGCTGGGCTCCGGCCAACCAATTGCGGCCAAGCGCCTTGAATCACCAGCGTGTCCAGAACGACGAGGCCAACCCGAGTGTCGACGTTTCCAGCAATGGCGACCGAGGGGGTGTCGGCAACGGCGAAGGCGTCTCGAAGAGCGTTCATGAGGGCGACCTCGTCTGCCCGTGCTGCAAAGCCGCCATCAGCCAGTACAAGGGTCGTCTCGCCCCGGATCAATATACTCTCAGTCGAGACCACCACTTGGGGCCCACCTGACCCAGGAAGCGGTTCACGCGACGCCGTCAGCGGCAACGAAACACTCGCCCACAGATCGGTAGGTAGCGCCTCAGGACTGCCGGTGTCGGGGAGCTCTGTCTCTACGGCGCCAGCTGAAGGGTCGCCTCCGTCTTGTGTGGGTCCGCAACCGCAGCCACGACATCCGTCGCAGGCACCGGCAAACGCGATGAACAACACCGCCGCGGCGAGTCGCAAGCGTGGATCTGATCGAACTGTCCTCACCGAGAACTCCCGTGAATCTTCTCAGGCGGTATTGAGCCGTTGATCGGTACTCACGTCAAGGTACCCAGTGATAGTTTCAATAGACACCGACCTGGGTTTGCTCGGCCCGCTTCAGCTTCTCGAGGACGCCGTGGTCGCTGACCGCGGCTTCAGTCGCCGGCTGGGAGGCTGGCTCCTGAGTCTCGGGTTGATCCAAGCTGAATACCACGGTCATGCGGATGCCGTAGGAGTTTGACTGGCCCTTGCGCGGGAGGACGATCTCATCCAATGCGTCGGTTACGCAGGTTGAGATCCGCTCGTCACCCACTGCGTCGATGGAGATTATCGGCCGATCCACCGCTCCCTCTTCATCGACACGATACGTCGCTACCAATGCCCCGCGCAGGCGTCCATTCGAGGCGAGTGCACGGACGTAACAGGGGAGCAGGAGCGACTCAGATTCGAGGGTCAGATATTCGAGTTCCTCTGTTGGGTCCAGCTCAGCCCTCAGATCGGGCTCGGCGGCGTCTTCCACAACGGTAGTAGAAGTCACCAAGACGCGTGGTACCAGCGGTTCCGACTGGACAGTGAGACGCGCACTGAACTGTATGCGTTGGCTCCGCAGGTGCGGTGTCTCGATTCGCGCCGCGATCACCTGTTCGTCGCGCGTGACCAGCTCTGCGGCCAGCAAGCGACCGTCTATGATCGTCTGAAGATCGCCATTTCGCCTGCAGTAATCATCAAAGGGACCATTGAGGAGAGCTGAAAGTAGATTCGCAAGAGCAATTCGTCGGTCCCGTGGGCTGTGCGTAGCTCGCTCCCGTCGGAACCCACCGGAAACTCGATACTGGATGTTCTGG
The DNA here is from genome assembly GCA_964503485.1 of uncultured Bradymonadales bacterium. Lineage (GTDB taxonomy): Bacteria > Myxococcota_A > Bradymonadia > JAFGEP01 > JAFGEP01 > CAZDBH01. The sequence goes on from CAZDBH010000106.1 coordinate 6,719, forward strand.
CGAGATTGAGGGCGAATAGACCACCGAAGAGTTGAAAGGGATCAGTGGCCTCGATCGCTAGTGTCTCGTTACCCGAATCGAGAAGATCCTCGGGTGCTGGTAAGAATCCGTAGTCCCGGGGCCGCATCGTCACAGCGTACACCCCCATCAACCTGCGATGTCGAGTCAGTGCGTACTCGTGACGGGCTCTCATCGCCTCCATCGGCGATGCGGACATCACCGTGTTCTCTGCCAAGTTTCGATAGGTCGACGTGTCGCATAGTGAGAGGGCGTGCTCCACTGTTTCGATCTCCTGTGTCGAGCCCGATGACGCGACGGCTGAAAACAGGAGGGCAGCGATGATTTGGATTGGACGGCGCATTAGGCTCGAGTCAATCTTTGTTTCACTATCACTAATGCAACGAACATCGTCGCGCGGTCAAAGATTCCCAGATGTTGCTCTAGATGCGCACCCGGCGGAGCGATTGATCGAGCAGGCACGCGGTCAGTTTGGAAAACGATTGTGATTGTTTGTTGACTGGATCCTGCGAAGACCTCTACTCTATTTGTTATCAAGGCGGTCCATCTTCCGAGCGACGTGCTCACGCTTCGCTCTTGGGAAAACAAAAGGAACCATGTCAGATTCATCGAACCCACAGGATTCCTCCGAAAAGCGAAGAGCGCGCCGGAAGTCTACCGGCTCAGCGCTCCTTTCAGACATCCTCAATGAGGCCCAGAACGATGCGGCCCGTGAGGAACAACGTCTGCAGGCCGAGCTACGCGCCAAGCGCGAAACGCTCGAACAAACCGCCGAGAGTTTGGCTGAGGAACGGCGTCGCCGAGGTCAGCAGCTGATAGAGGCCGAAGCTGAGAGACAACGTCAGGCGGAGCAAACCCGCACACAGTTGATTCGCACGATGAGTGGCGCAGTCGTCTCGGCTCCCGAGCCGGACCCCACCCCGCGAATCGAAACATCCGGCGACTACGCCACGGCTGTGAGACCGAACTCGGGCAACCAGTCGGCTATCCATCCCAAGGCCGCAAAAAAGAGCATGCTGCCCGTGGTTATCGCGGCAGGGATCTTTCTCCTGCTGGCACTGGCAGGTGGAGGCTACCTCTATGTTTCGATGGCGGCTCCGAAAATCGACGAGAACCCCTATCCGAAGGTCGCCATCAATAGTCACGGTGTGAGCGCTCCGGCGACCCAGATCGCCTTCGCAATGATCCCGCTCCCAGAACCCGAGCCCGTTCTCGATCCCTCGTTGGTCGTCACCGAAGCAGAAACAGCTGACAACGGCCGGCGCCGAGATCGCGACCGAAATCGGGACCGCGACCGGGACCGCGACCGAGATCGCGATTCAGATAACGGCTCGAGTGGTTCAGATTCGCAAGGACTCGATATCGATCTCGACTCAGGAAACGTTTTCGATCGCGGCAGTGAATAATCGCTCTAACTGCGCTTTTCCTCTCCCTTTTTTGTCCTTATACGCCGACCTTTGACCCTCTCAAAGTGTGAATGCTAGTCACTTTTTCGGGGTTGAAAATTACACTTCGTGCGGTTATAGTGTTCCCTGTCCACGGGGCGTGCGACATCACAGAAACTGGTTACTGATTTTGCATGACGCCCCGTTCCCCGTCCCCTTCCCGACGTGTGGCGTCCTGCACAAGACCAAGGAGCTGGACCGCCGTATGTCCGACAATTCCCGCATTAAGAACCGAAAAGCCAGATTCGAATCCGCACGAAACAACCTCCTAGCCGACATTCTCGACGAGGCAGCGAGCGAAGCCAGCCTCGAACAGCGAGTTCTCGACAGCGAGATAAAGAAGCGGAAGGAGCGTGAGGCGGTCCATCGTATGTCGACTCACGAGACGCGAAAACGCGAAATCGAGCTGCAAATCGCAGCCGAAGAGAAGCGGAAAGAGACTGCAGCCCACCGCAGAGCGGCGATCACACGAGAGATTCAGATCGATCAGCTCCGGCAGGCAGGGATTCAGAATCCCGAGGCCCATATCGACGGTCCACGGGAAACAGCCCCAGACACGGGCGAGTGGTTACCAGAACAAATTCAGCAAGCCGCAGCGAATCTGAGGCAACACGCTGCGATGGCTGGGGTGCCACTAACGCCCACGAAGCGGCCTCCCTTCGTTCTCCTCGGAATCGGTGCCTTCGCGGTTGTTGCAGCGATGGCGGTTGCCGGAGTCTTACTCTTCGCACAAGACGTCGAGATTGATCCGACCGCATATCCCAAAACGACGGTTACAAGCGTCGCAGTGGTATCACCCAGCTCGGTGGTTGCCCTCGCGATGGTCGTGGAGCCCGAGCCGGAACGTCAAGCCGAAGCGGTAGCCGATTCTCAGCCCGCCGAGGAGCGTTCATCGAGCCGGCGCTCGAGACGAGATCGTCGCAGCGAGAGAAGCCGCTCAGACAGAGCCGAGGAAGAGCCCCGAAACACTCGCTCCACCTCACCCAGCACTGCGAGTATCTCGCTCGATGGTGCCGAGGACTCCCTCTGGGGGCGTGGGTCGGAATAGATTCGGCGTCATCAGCCCCACAGACAACTTCCAAACCTCTCTCCTCTCAAACGAACTCGTCCACTCGCCAACATAACTCCGGTTGTGCTAAGAACGCGGCATGCGACCACTAGACGGAATTCGAGTTCTCGATCTCTCACGTGTCCTGGCCGGCCCATACTGCACCATGTACCTGGCCGATATGGGCGCCGAAGTAATCAAGGTCGAGAGACCTGGAAAGGGTGACGACACGCGCGGTTACGGGCCTCCCTTCGTCGAAGGTGAGAGCTGTTACTTCATGTCGATCAATCGCGGTAAAAAGAGCATCACCGTAGACATGAAAACACCCGAGGGCCTGTCGCTGGTGAAACGGCTCGCCGCCACGGCCGATGTGTTGGTCGAGAATTTCCGGCCGGGCACCGCCGAGCGGCTCGGGCTCGGCTATGACGACCTCGCGGCCGGAAACGCTGGCCTCGTCTACGTGAGTATCTCTGGATTCGGTAGCACCGGCGATGCCGATTACACATCTCGCCCCGGCTACGACCTGTTGGCTCAAGGCCTGTCTGGCATTCAATCATTGACCGGCTTTCCCGAGGGCCCACCGGCGCGAGTCGGTGTCGCGGTCGGAGACCTCGTTGCGGGTATCTACGGCGCGACCGGGACACTGGCGGCGCTTATGGTGCGCCGTGAAACCGGCGTCGGGCAACACGTCGACGTGTCCCTGTTGGACTCTCTGACCAGCCTCCTCTCCTACCAGGCGGGAATGGCGTTGAACGGTGACAAGGAGCCGGCTCGAATGGGCAACGCCCACCCGACAATTTGCCCCTATGATACGTTCGAGGCCAGCGACGGGCACATCAATATCGCGGCGGGTAACGACAGCCTATTCGAGAAGTTGGCAACGGCCCTCGAACGCTCGGACTTGCCGAAGGACGAACGATTCGCGACCAACGCCGACCGCGTTCAGAACCGAGTCGCCCTGTACGAGATTTTGACGCCGCTAGTTCGCGCTAAGAGCGTCGCTGAGTGGGACGAGCTGCTCTTGGTGCACAAGATTCCAGGTGGACCGATCCTGGACGTCGTCCAGACCCTGCAACATCCCCAACTGGCAGCTCGCGGGATGGTCACGACCCTGGATCACCCAGATACCGGCGACGTCCGAGTTACCGGGTTTCCGATCGGCCTGTCGAAGACTCCGTGTGGACCACAGGAGGCGCCACCACGACTTGGTGAGCACACAGACGAGGTCCTGGCCAACGCCCTGGGGATGGACGCCGACGAGATTGCAAGACTGCGTTCGGCGGGGGCTATCTAGCCGCTCCCACAGATTCAGCTACTGCAGCCAGCCGGGGCGTTTTTTACGGCGACGGATTCCCTGTGTCGTTGTTGCAAGGGCAGCTGAGGATGAACATGAAAAAGTATGTGTGGTTGATTGTATTGGCGGCTTCGCTGGCGTCCTGCAGCGCGGCTGATGGCAGCGTCCAGAGTGGCGGGGACGTTCAGTCCGACGGGAGCATTGATGGCGATCTCGCCTCGGACGATATCGGCGTTGACGAGGACTCCAGCGCACCCGACCTTTCAGACCCCATCTACGAAGGCAACGACTTCGAACCGCCGACTGGTGCGGTGCCGGCACCAAGTGATACCGATGTCGCTGATGGTCCCTGGAATCGCCGCCTGTTGGTGGCCCGATCCGATGATGAAGGCCTTACATGGACTCGGACAGGCGCTGTGCTCACCGACCGAGCCGACGTACCGTCCGCTGTACGGGACGAAGCGGGACGGATCTTCATCTACTACATCAGCTATCATCCGGAGTATCGAGACCAGATTGTCGCAGCCGTGAGCCTCGACGAAGGCCTTTCCTGGGTGCACAAAGAGGTCGATCTGGGCCTCGCAACGGGTCAACGAGGTGCCGATCCGGCCGCGGTCTTGCTGGACGACGGGCGAATACGGGTCTACTTCAGCAGCAGGATCCAGGGTGGGTATACAGCGACCCACTCGAGTGTGAGTGATGACGGGTTGAACTTCACGCTGGAGGACGGCGTGCGCTGGGAACTCGATGAAGAGCCTGTGATTGCGCCCACCGTGCTCAAGACGGGCGACACCTGGCGCCTCTTTCGAATTGGTGACGGGGGCAGCAACATGGAGGCTACGTCGACCGACGGACTGACTTTCAGCGACACCAGGCAGCTCGACTTTGGCGATCGATTCATTGTTGGGGAGTCCGGGCTCGCCGTCACCGGAGGCTATCGGCTCTACCTGTTTCAGAACATGATGAGCGACCGGCAATCGGCCCGGATTGCGTCCGCGTTCTCGGTCGACGGTGAAGACTGGACGCTCGAGCGAGGCGGTCTCAGCTTTGATTCCGCCATACTTCAGGAGACGGATTCCCTGAGGAACGGGACGGTAGTTGCAACAGGCCAGGGCGAGTACCTCATGTTCTACCTATCGGTTATCCCCTAGGGGGCTGGCGGCCTCGCCCCGCGAGCGGTAAGCTGCCCCCCATGAAGCCCAAAATCAGTATCATCACTCTCGGCGTCGCCGACCTCGAACGATCGGTTGCCTTTTACCGCGACGGGCTCAGCCTTCCGCTTCGAGAGGACTACAATGGAAACATCGCGTTTTTCACACTAGAAGGCGTGATGTTGGCCCTGTATCCACGCGAAGCACTCGCCGAAGATGCGCAGTTGCCCCCACTGACCGAGCTGCCCGCCTTTCCCGGCATCACACTGGCCCACAATGTGCCGTCGAAGGAGGATGTCGCCGTCGTGCTCAACCAGGCCAAGGATGCCGGCGGAACGGTAGTCAAAGAAGCCCAGGATGTGTTTTGGGGAGGGCACTCCGGGTACTTTAAAGACCCAGATGGTTTCCTCTGGGAAGTCGCGTACAATCCGTTCACCGATCTTAGCTGAACTCGGCCGACGATCGGTAAGGGTAAGCGGTAACGACTCGGCCGCCGAAACCAGTTCAGAACCGACCAACTACATTGGCTCTTGCCCCAGCAAACTCGGGGAAGTCGCGGCAGACGCCGCTGATGCACTTGATCCCACCGCGTTGGGTACCGCCCGTCAGCCGCAACTGAATGCTGTCGCCGAGCTCGGCGAAGAGATGGCCTGCGTAGAAGAAGTTTCTGACTGCACCGCTCTCGTCCTGATTATCGTAGCCGAACTCGAAGGTGAGACCGCCTACGCCGGTCAAGTCGACCCCAGCAAAGGTGCTTCCCCGCTGATAATCGTCCTCTTGGAGCGTGCGGAACTCATTGGAGGAGGTCAGATGGAGCGAATATCCATCCGAGAGTGATTGTAGGTAGTCTACTTCGCCGTGGACCATCGATTTGATCGTGTCCCCGGACTGACTCTCGGTTCGGAAGCCGCCACTGAAGTTGATGTGAGAGAGGCCACTTCCGAAGAAGATCTCGGCCCCGCCGTAAGCGTGTAGCTGGTCGAGCTGTTCCGGTTCGTCGATGTTGTTGATGCGGTACATCCCGTTGGCGTAGACAAGTGTCTCGATTTCGAAGAAGTAGTACTCAACACGGGCGCGGCCACCCAGCGTGTCGCGGTTGTTGATGACCTCTTGGTCGATTCGCTCGAGTGTTGGTGGTTGTGTATAGGCGAACCGGCTGTTCAATGCCGTGTTGCGCGAGCCACGCAGCTCAAAGGCGTCGAGGTAGAGGCCTTCGACCAGGATTGCGAGGTCGCCAAATGCCAAGTCGAGTGTGAGGTATCCAGCCTTGCCCTCATCGGTGTTGCCCGCGAGCGTTCGGCTTTGGAAGTCACCTTCGAGATAAATCGAAAGCCAATCCGTGAGGTTGTTCATTTCGGCGAACAAGCCCGTCGACGCCGTCCAGTCCCGCTCCTCGAGGAGGCGTTCGTCGGGCTCGAAATAGAGCCCCATGACGCCGAAATCGATTAAGTCGAGACCGCGGAATTCATAACTGGCTCCGGTGACGATGTCGTTTGTATCTTCGACGAATCGCTGGGCGATGGCGTCGAGGTTCGACGGGTTGGTCAGTCCTCCGAAAAGGCTGAAGCCGTGGGTGTTGTTGTTCAACGACAGCTGGCCGCCTCGCAGAGCAACGTCGAGCCCGACCTCGGCTGATTTACGCAGCGAGAGCAGTATGCCTCGACCGAGTTGGGCGTAGGAGTCACCCGCTACGAACTCCCAGTCGTTCAAGCGGTAGGTGGCGGTTAGGCGCTCGAGACGCAAGATGTCGTCGACGTAGTCCTCTGTGGGAGGTTCGACGAACCAGGTCGAATCGGCGCGCACAGAGGCGGTGATGTGGCCCTGGGTTCCGGTCACGTTCAGTCTGTTGATGACAATGCCGTACTTGTCGTCGTCCTCTTGGTCGTTCTGATTGTCAGCTCGGTACTCAGTCGTGAGGGTTTCGGTCACGTTCAAGTTGAGTGCGTCTTGGGGCGCCAGGTCGGGGGAGGCAAGGACGAGGGTGCGCCAAACCACGCAAGCAGGGCCTGGTCGAGAGAAAGCGCGCTGTCGGGACATGGCAGACCTCAGGGTGTGGGTTCAGCCAGGAGAGTTTGGATGTGCGCCAAATATTCGGTCTCAACACCCGACGTGTAGCCCTCGTGTTCGTAAGCAAGACGTCCCGTGCGGTCCACAAACAAGGTTAACGGGCGTGAGTCACGCGGGTTGAGAAGTGCGGTGATGGCACCTTCGTGATCGAGCAGCACCGGCATCGTCCAACGGCCTCGCCGCGCGACCGAACGAACCTGCGAGAGGGTCTCAGGACCGTCGCTGGTTACCGCGAGGACCACCAGGCCGTCGTCCAGATGAGCTTTGTAGTACTCCTCGAGGAAAGGGAGCTCCTGGAGGCAGGGAACACACCACGTAGCCCAGAAATTGATGACCACGACTTTGCCGGCGTAATCAGACAAGCGAACCACGTCGCCTGTTAGGGTTTCCACAGAAAAATCAGGCACTTCGGTCCGGCTCTCGGCTGCCACCAACGGACCCGTCGATTCGGTCTCGGTGGTTGGTTCCGCACCGTCTTGAGCGAGCACGAAATGAGCGGAGCCGATTAACAGCGACACAGTGATGAGCGTTCTTAGTGAGTACATTGTTCCTCAGAGCTTGGCTTCGACGATTGCGTCAACCAGACTTTGGTCCCAGCCCGTCGTGATCTTGATGATCTCCATCGTGTTGACGTCCACGAACATGTTCATGGGGGTCAGCTCCGAGTCGTAGTAGTCATCGAGAACGAAGTCAATGTCCGCGACCACGGCGAATGGCAGGTCGTATTGCTCACGCCAGCGGGCGGCGAGCTCGGCGTCGGCTGGCTCGAACTCGAGTGTTTCGAAGACCGTGACGAGGACGAAGAGGCCAGCATCTCGGTATTGGTCGTGCAGATCAACCAAAGAGGGCTGTTCTTCGATACAGGCGGTGCACCAGCCTGCCGACGTGCTGATGAGCAGCAGTTGGTTTTTACCGTCGGCATGAATCTCACCGAGGGTGAAAGGCGTGCCATCACCGTTGGTAAACTCGAGGTTGGCGATGGTCATGCCCTCCTCGATGCCAGTTGCCCCGGACGGATACCCCTCCCGCGGACCCGTATCTATGACCTCGTCGGTTGCGGCGTCACCGCACGCCCCGCAGAAAAACGTCATTGCGACAAGGGCACTCACTATGCTGATTGCGCGAAAGCGATTCATGTTCGGCTCATAACATCTGGCGAATTCAGGTGCAAACGGGATCTTTGCATTCCAAATTCTGCTGTTGACAGAACGCGTTCTAGCACTGTATCCCCGTAACCGCCTAGGACTTTCAATCTCTAAGGGACCATACATGAAACGTCTCCTCATTCTTCTCGCTATCGGTCTATCTTTCACCGCCTGCAGTCACAGCGACGACGGTGACAGCTCCAGCGACTCCAATAATAATGACGACACCGTAGTCGGTGACAACACAGACAATGGTGTCGATGACGGTACCGACGACGGGACAGGAACCACAACTGAAGACAACTCCTGCACCTACCCGGAGTTTACGGGTGCGATGAGGATGGGTTACACGATGCCACCTTTGGAATGGCAGGACGCAGTGTGGCCCGATGGCACCGTAGCCGGCTTCGGTTTCGAAAACTTCTTCTGCGGCACAGACGGCACCGAATTCGACTCGATTGTGCTGGTTCTCTCAGCGGGCTGGTGCCCTGCGTGCCCCGATTATCTCGAGTATATGAACACGCTGGAGCCCCAAATTACGGCTGCCAACTCAATGTTGCTGATGGTTGAGGTGCAAGACGCCAACTGGGTTCTTACTACCAGTGCTCAGGCAGATGCGTATATGGATCGACACCTCGACGAGGGTAAGGGCATGCGTGTCGGAGACGCCAGTACGCTGCCGTCACCCGGTTTCTTTGCAAGCAATAACGACATCGTCGGTATGCCGGCAGCCTACGTCATTCGACGTTCCGATATGAAGATCATCGCCGACCAAGCCTTGAGCGACTACTTGCTCGACTTCCCAGCGATTGTACAGAATCCGCAGGAGCCCTGGCGGCCACCGGCAGCGGCCGCGCTCAACTGCGGTCCCGAGCAGGAAGAGGCTTCGGAGCCCAACAATCTGCACGGTGAAGCAGGAGCACTCTCACCCGGCACAACGACGGGTGGCATCTGCGATTTTGATCCAGACTTCTTCACTATTAGCATCGAAGGCGACTGGCAGTTTGACCTGGAATTCCAGCACTCCTTGGGCGATCTCGACGTCTATGTTTGGGACACAAGCGCCAACCAGGCTTACAGGGAGAACGGCCAAACGATCGGAAGTGACTCAGTAGACGACAACGAGTCGTTTGCACATTCGGGTCCCGCAACCGTAATGATCTACGGCTACCAACGCGCGACTAACCCCTACACGATCAGGTTGACCGAACTGTAGCCTCCCGCGTTCTCGAGCAGTCCAGATTTGAATCCCAACCGAGATCACGCTAACAACTGTCGCCACAGAACCGTTCCGAAACAAGCCGAGGATGGCCGTGAAAGTGAGCCTGTCAGAAATCGCTACACAATGTTGCGCCGGGAGCACCGGAGCGTTGCTCGCCTGCGTTCTTTCGATCACTCTAGCTGCATGTTCGAGCAGCGACGACAGCGACGGCGATAGCACCGGCTCAACCGACACGACCCAATCGGACGCCAGCAACGACACCCAGGGGCCGCCAGACACCGGTTCGCCCGACGTCGTTGAGGCCATCGATATGACTCCCGATCCCAGTTGCGTCGCCACCTGGGTTGTCGAAGTGCGAGGCATGGTTGTGGACGCATCCGGTGCCCCGATGGAATCAGCCAAGGCCCAGGTCTGCATCCGCAAGCCACGCGACGTACTGCCGACCTGTCTCAGGCCAGCTGATACCAACGCCGACGGCGAGTTTGCCGTCGTCATTCCTGAAGCAGTTAGATGTATGGCCGAGACGACCATGCGGGTCATCTACCCCCTCACCGATCGCGCAACCCAGTACTGCCACGTCGACCTCTCACTTGGCGGACCTATCCTGGATGTCGCCGAGGAGCTGAAGCTCTACGATACGGTCCCAGCAACAACACTCCCTGATGAGGGCGACGGCGAGAGCATTGTCACGGTCGTGTTCGAGGACGGCCTGGAAATCGACGTCCTTCCCAGCGAGTACTACGGCCCAGACGCCGAGTCCTACGGGCGGCTGGCAGCGGCTCGACTCGACGACGAAGCGGACACCCTGTGTTTTCTAGAGGGCCAGCCGGAGTTGGACGGTCTCTACGCGCTCTCCCCCGAGGGCGACGTCAACGGTGAGAGTTTCGCGATCCGAATTCCCAACTCGACCGACCTGGCTCCCAACACGTTTGTTACCCTCTACGTCCTAGGTGGGCTCAGCACCGTCCTCGAAGACAGCACTCAAGTCGCAGAAGGCGCGTGGTACCCCCACGCCATCGGCCAAGTCAGCAGTGATGGCGAGTTCATCAGTGGTGAGTTGCCCTATTTTTCGTGGTTTGGCTACAGCGCCTGTTCCGACGAGTCGGCCTGCGCGCTCGAGTAACGCCTTAGAACCTAAATCCCAAAACGTGGGAGCCTAGCAGCTCATCATCGAGCCAATTCTTCGATGAGACTCCGCTCGATAGCGAGGAGGGTGGCGCTGCGGCGCAGCATGACGATTTCGAGGTGCTCATTCGCAATTAGGACGGTATCGGCACCGCCGTATAGACTCTCGAAACGGTGATCTGGATCGTAGACGACAGTCGCCTCGAGATCGTACTGGGCTCGGATTCGGTCGCAGTACTCGGCGGTAGCTGGCACCTCGAGAGTATCTTCCGTGATGACGACGATTGGGCTGAGCCCGTACTGGCCGTACTCTTCGAGCCAGCGATTGGTTTCGCCCATGATTCGGTAGCAGCCGGTACACCAGCCGTAGAAATTGACCACCACTGCCGCGTTTTGACCACACAAGTCGTGCAACGTCACCGGGTTGTCATCGCAATCGAGGAAACTGACATCGGTGATTGTCTCGTCCACATCTGAACCGAAGGGCCCGGCGGGAGGGCAGGTCGCCCCACACGCCTCTTCGGAGCATGAGACCGGTATCGGTTCACCGACATCAGAGGCGGAATCACCGCAGTCCTCGCCGCAGCTCAGAACGTCGGAATCGGTCTCGGAGTTAGGCGCCTCAGCCGGGTCTTGGCTGCAGCCGAGCAGGAGGAGGAAGAGTGGGAGGCAACGTCGCACGTCGTTTTACTCGACGGGCGCGAAGAGGTGGATGCGAGCCAGCGAATCACCATCCCACTCGAAAGCGATGCCCCGATCCTCGTAGCGCCAGGTTCCCAGAAACGGGTCCTCTCCGGGTGTTCCGTATTGCGACTCGATGTCAGACTGGCTCGATCCGAAACCAAGGCTCACAGGCTCGAGGGCCTGAAAGCCAGGGAAGACTGTGAGTTGAACGACCGTGGCGTCGTTACCCGAGCCACTCAACAGGCCGGCCACATCGTAGCTGGGGTATTCGAAGCGCACACCCGCCATGCCCAGATCGCGAACCCGTGCGGGCGCGCCCAACGCCTCCTGCATCGCTGCTCTCGAAACGCCCAGAGTGAGTGGTTGGCCTTCGACGGTGAGACCGACTCCCGGAAGGACCTCGGATGGGCCGATCACTGGGTCTTCGCTACAAGCTGAAGACAGGCCGCCAAAGGCGAATAGAATGACTAGAAGTCGCAAAGATTTCATTCTGCAGCCTCCCGCACAAAGTCGAAGCGAATCGTGATCGGTTCACCGATGGTGTCGCCCGTGTCGGAGTCGAATATCGCAGCATGCCAGTAGCCGTAGTCCGGGCCACTGCTGGAGTCGTAGATTGGCGCCATGATGGTCGAAAAGTACACGGAGTTCTCTGGCATCGTCAGTGGGAAGAGGCCGCGGCGGTTGATAGCACCTGGGTAGTCAATTTCGCCGGTGTAGGGCGTTGGGGCGGCTTCTCCATACTGAAGCATGATCGACAACTCGACGTCTCGCTCCTCGTTTGGATTGTAAAGAGTCAGGTAAACCGGCATTGGGTCGTCATCGTCTTCGTAGCGCAGCTTTCTCGTCGTGAGGATGACGCGCGGTATGGCCTCAGTTACCGGCTCGGCCAGAGGCGGAGCGATCGTGACAACCCCGAGCGCCTCATCATCTGTGCCATCAAAGACGAGGTCCGCGACCTCATCCTCATCGGTTGTGCCCCAGTAGTTCGCGCCGATCACTCGGTCGTAGACCCAGCTTGGATAACCCTCGACCTCGATGTTGTGGAACCAACCGAACTCGAAGGCCTCTCCTTGTCGGGTATTGCCGTGAATGTTGTTGTTCGCGAACACCCGAATGAAGGCGGCGCCGATACCACCCGCACCGTCGATGTTGCCCGGGTGGGTGCTGATGTTGTCGGTGATGGTGTTGTCCATGACGAAGGGTACAGCGTGGGGGTAACAGTCGATGCAGACGTGGATTCCGCCGCCGTCGCTACCCGCCTCGTTGTTCGTCACCGTGTTGTTCAACACCGCGGAGATGCCCGATACCAAGCAGAGGGCGCCGCCCTTGGTCACGGTAGTATTCTCGTCGAAGGTGTTACCCACGATTGGTGACGCCGAAATGTCATTGGTGAGGGCTCCTCCATAGACCGAGCTGTTCCCGGTGAAGAGGTTGTCCTGAATGATGGGCTCCGATGCGGTTATGAAGATTGCACCACCCCAGGTTGCGACTTCGGCCTCGTTGTCGATGAAGGAGTTGCCGCGAATTCGGGGCTCAGCGCCCTGATCCACCACGATTGCCGGCCCGCCCATCGGATCAACTGAAAACGGCACAAAGTTGTCTGTGAATGTTGAATTGGCCACGTAGGGCGACGAACCGTGGATGTGTAAGGCCCGCGTGCCGAACTCCAGAGTGCAATACTCCACAATCGAGCCCGACACGTACTCATCAACTTGCTCGAACACTGCGTCGACCGAGTTCTCCTCGAATACAATCGAATTCCAGTTTCCACTGCCCGAGCGTGTGAACAGGATCGGTTCGTCAGCCGTTCCACGAGCGACCAGTTGGCCTTCGACAAAGATCGAGGTCTCGGCGGCGAGCTCCACTCGAACCCCGGGTTCAATCGTGAGTGTGGTGCCCTCCGATAGCGTGACATCCGCCACGACTTTGTAGGGACTCGAAGCAGCACTCCAGGTCGTGTCTGTGTCTAAGACTTCGGGCACTTCTTCGGCGCTGGCGAATGCAGAGGCCGTCACCCAACTAAAGACCACAAGGGCGGTTAGATATCGTTTCACGGCGGATTCCTATGGGTCGTTTACGCATCGCGGGGGTCGGTCAACGAGCTGGCGCGAACCATAGCACAAACCGAGGCTGGGTCGAGCTGGATTTCGGATTCGAGGCTAGGAGCCCGTCGCGTATAACGCCCCGGACTCCAGCCGTTAGCTTTTAGC
>CAZDBH010000107.1:0-20081 GCA_964503485.1 uncultured Bradymonadales bacterium
GCGAGCCCACCAGCCTCGGCGAGATCCGTGAGCGCCGGGAGGCGGGCAAGCCCGTGTACCCAATCGACGAGGCACTCCTCGAAGCGCTGTCGAAAATGCCACCTTCAGCCGGCATAGCGCTCGGCGTCGATCGACTCTGGTTGCTCTTCGCTGAGCACTGGCTTCAACGCCGATTGGAACTCCGAGACGTGCTATTCCTCCAACTTTAGGGCCTGCCAGAGCCCGCCGTCCGCGCTCTGTAACCACCAACTACAATTCATGAAACCGGGGTCTTGACATCCGCGTTTTGTGGCGATAAATCCGGTCTGTCTATTAAAAGGTGATGTCGATCGCGCTCGGAGAGCGCTCGGCACTTACTTGTGTTTCCAGAGCGTCCTCGGACGGCAGGAAACGCTTCGCCTGGCTGTTGATTACAAGGAGTACTGTGATGAGGCGAGGAACGGTAAAATGGTTCAACAACGTCAAAGGGTACGGATTTCTCGTTGAGGAAGACGGTGCTGATGACGTCTTCGTTCACTACTCAGCGATTTCTGGCGACGGGTTCAAGACCCTGAAGCAGGGGGAGGCCGTCGACTTCGACATTGAAGAGGGACCCAAGGGGCTCCTCGCCGCCAACGTGAGTCGCCCCAACTGAGTCTGTCCCAGCTGCTCGTAAAACGGCCCTTGAACGAGGGCCGTTTTCGTTTCGAAACACATGCGGATGGTTATTGGAGAAGCCTCGTTCGCCTCACGAGCGGTGTAGTGTCGTCACCGTCAGCCGTTTCGGATGGGCTGAGCTCACTTCCGACCTCAGCGCGAAACAGATCGCCCTCTGCCCCGTCCGACACCCCCGGACTGCCAGTCCATCCGGCTCGCATCAGCATGTGAGCTGCCAGGCCGCGAATGCTCCAGAACGAACTCGAGCCCAGCAATTCTTCGGCGAAAGCCAACTCGTCGGCCGCCCGAAGAGCCAAAGCGTCACCTACGAGGGCGTTCCGAGGCGCGTTTCCGGCGACCAAGTCTTCAGCCCGCTCATTGCCTTCGGCTGCCAGCGTCAAGAGGACCAGCAGAGACCGATCGCGTAACTGGGGCTGCTCGAGGAGTTCGCCGAGCGCGTCCACTTGGGCCCCGAGGACTTCTGCCAACTCGGAATGCAAATCCCCGCCGTCGGATGTCCCATGACTGACCACCCCGAGACCGAACTGCCCGGGAGAACCTGTCATGTCGGTGAGCAGCCAGAGCTTCTGGTCAGTCGTTCCCGAGGTCAGAACCGCGCCAATCACCGCTTCGAGCTGGGGTCGGAAGCGATCAATGAGTCGTTCTCGGCCCTCAGTCAGTGGCCATAGTTCGGTCCCTGCTAGATGTGCTACCCAGCGCTCGACACTGAGTTGACCGCCACTCCAGACCGATGTTTCCTGATACCAAGCAGCGTCGCGAGCCCCGTTTGCGACACCGCTATCTATGGCGCGCAGCGAGAGACCGGCAGCAAAACGAGCCGATGAGTTCGACAACCAAAACGATTTGAGCAGGCCGTCGACGACCTCCGATGAAACGGGACCTGCCCCAAGGGCCCAGAGGGCAGCCTCGAGTACGCGAGCCTCCTCTCGTTCGAGTGCCTCGAGAAGGACTGGAGTCGCATCGGAACTCCGGCCAATGCCCATCGAAAGTGCCGCCGCGACCGCTAAACCGGGGGGCCCCTCGAGGAGCGCTTCTGTCGTGCTCTGCCAATAGAACTGCGAGCCCTCCCCTCCCAGCAGGCCCAGGCTGATCAGCGCGATCGCTTTGACTCGCTCGTCATTTTCACCGCCGACCAGGCCTTCCAGCGCTCGCCGTGCCTCGTCCGCAGAACGGGCACCGAGCGCGGCCGCGGCCAACCCCCGAACGTCGGCACTCTCGTCCAACAGAGCGGCTGTCAGTTGCTCTGTGACGTCACCTGAAACCAGACGTCCCAGGGCGAGCGCGGCGCGAATCCTCGTGGCGGGTTCGGGCCCTGATAGGGCGCCGGCGATCGTCTCGACGTCGGCGGTTCGGTTTACGTCGGGCGCTAATTCGAGGGCTAGACTTCTCACTCTCACGTCGCTATCGCCATAACTCGCTCGCAGAATGCGTGCGCCGTCCCTACCGAGCTCGGTGAGGGCTTCCTGGGCAGTTTCACTCGGCTCTCCCTCTGCCGATCGAGCCTGCCTGAGCAGAGGCGAAGCCACTCGCCTCATCAAGAGCAGTCCGACTTCCCGACACTCGGACTCGAAGTCGGGCCGGTTTCGCTGTCCATCGAGAATCGCGAGCAGGCCATGGTACTCGCCGAGCTGGGCACTGAGCTGAATCCCGAGGCGGCCGGCCCGCATCAGTGTCGACCTGTCCCGGGTCCGAGCGATCGCATCGGCGTAGACGTCGAGGGCTGCGTTGGGTTGTCGGAGCGATATGTAGACCTCGGCAAGATCAAAAACATAGCGGTGGGCGAGTCGGTCCAATCGCACCGCTTCCTCATAGGCGCTCGCCGAGAGCGCAAAACGAAGGTTCTGCCGATAGACGCGACCGAGTGCGGCAAAGGAACGCGGATCCCTCGGCGCATGTCGCACTAGGGCGCGCGCTGTCTCCGTGGCGAGATCTTCGTCCAGTATGGTGAGCGCCAATTCAATGATCTTCATGTACGCCAGCCCCGTGTCGGCAGGCTCCAGGTTTCCGACCAATTGATAGACAGCAATCGCATCTGCCAGTGCATTTTCAGCTTCGTAGAGTTCAGCCAACAGCCATAGCAGTGGGACGTTCTCTGGCTGCAGCTCGAGCAATGCTGTGAAGACGACCTCTGCTTCCTCGTGTTGCCCGGTCGCCATGAGGGCGTCCGCCAGAAAGAGACCAGCGTCATAGCCGCCTTCTCCATCTGCCCACTCCCGTCGGAGGGGCGCGATGCGCTCACCGAGCACGCCCTGTTCAGCGTATATGGCGATGATGTGCTGGCGTCCTTCAATCGCTGCTTCCGAGTCGCCCAACTGCGTCAGCCGACTCCATTCCCGCAGCGCAGCAGTATAGCGCCTCGCATCTTCAAGAATCTGAGCCAGTGCCTGGACGAGCCTGGGATCATTGGTTGATTCGGCGCCCGCATCCCGTAGAGTAGTAATCGCGTCGTCGACCATACGGTGGTCGGCGTACACCCTTGCCAGGATCACCGCCGCTTCTGCCGGATCCTCGACGACGTCCGACACACGGCGCCAACTCGATAGCGCCTCCTCCCAGAGACCATCCATGAAGTAGATTTCGCCCAACATCAGATAGTGGTCGTAGTAGTCCGGCTCGAGGCTGATTATCTGAGAGTACACTTCGGCCGCCCGCTCGAGGGCACCTCGGCGAATATAGGCATCCGCGATCTGACCCAGGGCACCAGGCCGAGTTCGGTAGTCGCGCTCGGCTCGCCGAAGAACGTCGAGGGCGTCTTCGCTCTCGCCCGTTCGATCCAACAGGTTCACCATCTGGATCCGGTGGATAACCTCGTCCGAGAGACGCAGAATCTCTCGATACTCCCGAACAGCGCCTGTGAGCTCGCCATTCTGTTCGAGCAGTTGGACGAGTTCTAAGCGCGCGTCGATCGACCGCCTATTCTGCGCGATGGCCCTTCGCAAGGTCGCCTCTGCGTCTTGCACTCGACCCACCTCGAGGTAGAGGCCGGCCAGGATGCGCAGTTGGTCGTAGCTAGGCCGGCGCCACTCGCGTTCGTAGGTATCAATGAGAGCAGCGACGTCCCCGCTCGCGCGGTAGGCGTCGACAATGCGCTGCTCGAGGTCCATCCAAAGCCACGACCCGCCGCTTGCATAGCGCTGGGCCTGCCGGTACGTCTCGATCGCCTCGTCGACTCGCGATAGCAAGAGCAGGGTGTCGCCAGCCATTCCAAGAGTCACTGCCTTGCGGCGAGTGTCTCGCGAGGAGAGGTCCACGATCGCCTGGTACTGAATGAGGGCCGCCTCGTACTCCTCGTGTTCAACGAGCACGTCAGCCAGCTGCATCCTCATATACACATCGTTCGGGTTGTCTTGAACGATCCGTTCGAGATAGGCCACTGCCTGTTCTAGTTGGTTGGCAGCGAAAGCGATGTCAGCAAGGGCGAACAGGATGCGACGCCGCTCTTCGGAGTTGCGTGTCGATTCGAGCGCCCGTTCGTAGGCAACCGTTGCATCCGAAGCGAGTCCCACGCCGAGCAGGGCATCCCCCATCGATTGCCAGGGCCAGGGACTCTCGGCGTTGAGTGCGGCTGCCGCCTCATATTGTTCGATCGCCTCGGCCAGGGCGCCGGACCGTTTGTAGAGGTGTCCCAGAATCATACGGTATGCGAATGACTGACTGTCGTCTTCGACCAGGCCTTCGTAGAGCGCCACTAGGGCGTCGAACCCTCGGCCGGAACCGACTTCCTCGACTAGGCGGTCAAAGATAACCCCCTCGACTGGCCGTCTCTCGAGAAGACTTCGGTAGCGACGCACGATTTCTCGCTGGCGCGCACCACTCTCTTCGGTACTCCAGGCCTGGGCGGAAGCCTCCTGTGACAAGGGGTTGATCAGCCCGAGGACGCAGACAAAAAGGACGGCGATTGTCTTCTTCATGGGCGCATCATATTCCGAATCTGCGCTCTACCCCAACCCCAACGAACAATGTAGACTTTGGCCCCATGTCCACTGAAGCCGAGAAGACCGACGAACCTGAGGCAGCGCCGCAGCCAGATACGGAGCAAGAGCGCCAGGAACAGTCACTTCCCGTGCGGCTCACTCCTATCAAACTGAAGGCTCCTCCCGAGTATGCTGGGGGCCTGCGCTCGGTCATCTCGCTCGTGAAATACAGCACGAGACATCTTGGGTGGTTCAAGGGCTCCAAGGTGCTGCGAAGGAGCAATCAAATTGATGGGTTCGACTGCCCCGGATGCTCCTGGCCTCAGGCAGACAAGCGCAGCAGAGTCGAGTTCTGCGAAAACGGCGCCCGCGCAATTGCCCATGAGGCCACACCCACCAAGATCGGTGGGCAGTTCTTCGACGAGTGGTCCATCGAACAGCTCCGCGGAAAGAGCGACTTTTGGCTCGAACAGCAGGGCCGAATCGCCCGCCCAATGGTCAAGAAACCGAACTCCAACCACTACGAACGCATCCGTTGGGAAGATGCGTTCCTGTTGATCGGAAGTGAGCTCCGCGACCTAGAGAGTCCGGACGACGCCTTCTTCTACTGCTCCGGTCGGACGAGCAACGAAGCTGCCTTCCTCTACCAACTGTTGGCGAGGCAGTTCGGAACAAACAACCTCCCGTCGTCCTCGAATATGTGTCACGAACCGAGTGATAGGGCGCTCTCGAACACGATTGGGGTGAACAAGGGCACGGTCAGCCTCGAGGACTTCGAGCACGCCGACGCCATTTTCATCGTCGGCCAGAATCCGGGGAGTAATCAGCCACGGATGCTCGCCGCCCTTGAAAAGGCGGTGAGGCGGGGCGCTCGGATTGTCAGCATCAATCCCTTCCGCGAGGCAGGTCTACTTCGTTTCAAACACCCACGCGATCTGCTCGGCATCTTCGGGTCTGGGACACCGCTCTCGGAGTTGTTCCTTCAAGTGGTTGTGAACGGAGATGTGGCTGCTCTGAAAGGCATCGCCAAGGCGGTGCTGGAGGAAGAGGCGAAACGAGCCGGTGAGATTCTCGACCACGAGTTCATCCACCAACATACGGTTGGGTTTGACGAGTACGATCTGGCCCTGCAGAAGACCAACTGGGACGAGATCACCCAGGCTTGCGGCGTGTCGCGTGAGGATATTCGCAAGGCCGCAGAGATCTATATCGGGGCCGAGCGCACGATCATTTGCTGGGGAACTGGCCTGACCCAGCACAAGAATGGCCAGGCCAACGTCCAGGAGCTGGTGAACCTCCTCCTGTTGAAGGGCAACGTCGGACGCCTGGGCTCTGGTGTCTGTCCGGTCGGAGGGCACAGCAACGCTCAGGGTATTCGGACCGTTGGAGTTTGGGAGGCGCCTCGGCCGCCCTTCCTGCGGCGTTTGGGGGAAGCCTTTGACTTCCAGGCTCCGGAGCGACACGGTGGGAGTACAGTGCAGGCGGTCAAAGCCATGCACTCTGAGGAAGGCAAGGTACTAATCGGACTGGGCGGCAACTTCCTTGCTGTGACCCCAGATACCGCCTTCGTCGAGGCAGCAGTCCGAAACTGCCGAATGACCGTCCACATCTCGACCAAACTCAACCGGTCTCATCTCGTGACCGGCGAGCTTGCCTTCATTCTCCCCTGTTTGTCTCGGTCCGACCTCGACGTGACTGCCACCGGTGAACAGTTTCTGACTGTCGAAAACTCGATGAGCGTCGTCCACAAGTCCCGAGGCCACAAACCGCCCGTGTCAGAACGACTTCTCAGTGAAGCGAGCATCATCGCGGGGATCGCCGCCCAAACGGTTGGCGACACCGCCGGAGGGCCCAACTCCGGCGTCACTTGGAAGACGCTGGGAGAGGACTACGACGTCATCCGCGACCGCATCGAACTGGTCGTGCCCGGTTTTGACGACTTCAACGCGAAGATCAAAGGTCCCGGGTGGTTGGTTCTGCCCAACGGGGCCAGGGAACGACATTTCGACACCGGGTCGGGCAAGGCTCAATTCACCGTGCATCAAGTTCCTCGAATTACTCGCGAGGAATCTCAGTTCCTGATGATGACGATTCGCTCGCACGACCAATTCAACACCACGATCTTCGCTCTGGGAGACCGCTACAGGGGCATTTCGCGACATCGCCGCGTTGTAATGATCAACCCCGCTGACATGGAGGCAGCTCACCTTCAAAAGGGGCAGTCTGTGGACCTAACCAGTCACTTCAAAGGGCAGCTGCGGACCGCCAAGCAGTTCATCGTCGTACCCTTCGACACCCCGCCGGGTTGCGTGGCAACGTACTTCCCCGAGGCCAACCCGCTGGTTCCGCTAGGCTCGGTGGCCGACGGGACGGACACCCCGACCTCGAAGTCCATTGTGGTCTCTATCTCACCGTCAACTATCGATTGAATCTGCGCCAACCCGGCTACTGCGCTGAATTGGACCATTTGCCTCGGATCGTCGGCTTCTCGAGAGCCGTATCCAGCTCACCGAGGAAATCCTCGCGAGAGATCTCGACTGCGCCCATACTGGCCAAGTGGTCGGTGTGAAGCTGGCAGTCGATGATATGAAAATCGTTATGCTCGAGGTGTCGAGCCATTGTAACAAAGGCCACCTTCGAAGCGTTGGCGACATCGAAGAACATCGACTCGCCGAAAAAGCCACCGCCGATACTCACACCATACAGTCCCCCAACGAGCTCGCCGTCCTGCCAGGCTTCGAAGGAGTGTGCGAACCCCAACTCGTGCAGCTCTCGGTAGCCGTTCAACATCTCTTGAGTGATCCAAGTGCCATCCTCCTTACGCCGCTCGACCTCTGCGCAGCGCTCGATGACGTCGCTGAACGCGGTGTCGAGCCGTACTTCGAAATGGCCCTTGCGGATCACCGACCTCAGACTGCGTGAGACGCGGACATCCTTTGGGTAGAGCACCATCCTCGGGTCGGGTGAAAACCAGGCCAGCGGATAACCGGGAATCGGCCAAGGAAAAATGCCCTGACTGTAGGCCAGTAATAGACGCTGTGGACTCAAGTCACCCCCCACCGCCAACAAGCCGGACTCGTGCGCCTCGCGTGGGTCAGGGAAAATCAATTCGTCTGGTAGGGCGTAGACTGGCATATCTCTCTGTTCTCGGGGATTATGTCATGAACAGTGCCCAGCTGACGATAGAGGACCGGCATTTGCTCGACTACGTGTACGCGAGAACTCACCCGTGAGGGGAAAACAGTCCAAAACTCGACCCTATATCGGGATTTCTGCCAACACCATGGATCCCACCCGCAATCGCCGCTTTTACATTGGCAAAGCGCTGCAGTACGCCGAACAAGAGATGCTCGAGTGGGTCTGGCACTACGGCGGAATGCCGATCATGCTGCCTGTCATGGGTACGGGAATGACCGAGTCGGAGATGGCCGAACAGCTCGACGGTCTAGTTCTATCTGGGGGTATGGATGTTTCGCCCACCTTCTACGGTGAAGAAGCGAGGCGGCCTGAGTGGGCCGGGCATCCCCACCGAGACGAGCATGAATTCGGGCTCTTCCGAGAGTTCGCCAAACGCGACAAACCCGTGCTGGGGATCTGCCGAGGCCACCAGATCATCAATGTGGCGTTAGGCGGCAGCCTCTACCAAGACGTCATCGAGGACGGTGTGGTCGACAAGCTCCACCGTGATCCTGAACCCTACGATTTACTCAGGCACACGATGCATATCAAGCAGGGTACGCTGCTCTTCGACCTCTACGGCGTCACTGAGACAGTCGTGAACAGCGTCCATCACCAGGCCATTCGGCGCCTGGCCGACGGCCTCAACGTAATGGCAACATCCGATGACGACCTCGTGGAGGCCTTCGAACACCCTGGCTACCGCTACGTGGTCGGGGTCCAGTGGCATCCAGAGTGGGTCAACGGAGACCGGGAAGATGAGGGTATCCTGTCATCCGAGCCCCTATTCCGAGACTTCATCGAAAAAACCATCGCTTCTCATGCCGCATCCACTACGTAGTCACTAAACGCCAAGCTGCGGAGCCATCGCCTGTCATTTTCGGGGCGACTTGACTCGCAGGGCCTTGTATTGAACACTCTGCCGCAGCGAGAGGATTTTGAAATCCGGGTCTTTTCAGACCCAAAAACTAGAGATATTCCAAATGGATAAGCCCCACTGGACTTCACTGCTCGCTATCGTTGCGACTATCCTCTCAGCGGGCGCGGGATGCGGTTCAGACGTGCCGGAAGGCGAAGTGAATACTGGTCCGGTATTGTGCACCGATCGCGACCACCTCGAGGGCACGTGGCTGGCGGATCCTCTCGACGAGTTCCCCGAGCTCCTTTCGGACCTTGATGTCTTTCCCGATCTCACGGACTTGACCACGGTTACGCCGTGCGTTCTGAACTACGAACCGGTCTGGCCTCTCTGGTCGAACGGATCGCGCAAAATCCGACAACTCTTCCTGCCCGCAGGCGGTATTATCCAGACAGCAGAACCAGAGGCGTGGCAGTTTCCGGCCGGCACGGTCTTGGTGAAGTCGTTTCTGTTCCCCAACGACGACGGCGATTGGGAACCGGTCGAAACCCGCGTCATCCGACGCGCCGAGTTCGGCTGGGACTTCGCAGGGTACTTGTGGAACGACGAACGCACTGAAGCGACACTGCGCGATCTGCAAATCGAAGATGGGGACACATACACAGTCACAGGGCTCGGTGAGGCGTTCGACCACGGCCTGCCCAGCGACTTTCAGTGCAGAATGTGTCACGGAAGTACCGAATCGTCGGCCCTCGGTGTTCGTCCTTCTCAACTCGTGGGAACGGAAGCGCTCGCTGTGTTGGCCCGATCGGGTCTGCTCTCGCACCCAGTAGACGCCAGCCAGGGCATCAGTCACGAGGACCCACTAACTGAACAAATCATGGGAATGGTCACCGGAAACTGCGTCCACTGCCACAACGCCAACGAGGAGCTCCTGTCGCCTTTCGACATGCGACACCCGGCATTTCTCGAAAACGTCATCGACGTAGACTCCGAATCGCACCAGGTCTTTTCCCCGAACCGGGTCACATCGGGGTGGCCGGAGGAATCGGGCTTGTACGAGGCGCTACAGCCAGATGAGGACGGCATACCAATCATGCCGCCCGCCGGGGTTCAGCGGGTCGACCAGAACGCAATACACCTCATGGCGCAGTGGATAGCTAGTCTGGGCGACAACCCCCCGGCTTCGGACCCGGCCCACGAGTTCGTCTTCCTACAGGTCGACACCGGTGACGTGGAGGTGGGCCGAGTGACCGACCTCGTCTTTCTGCCCAGCGGTACGGAGTTCCTTGTGGGCGAGTACTATTCAGGTCTAGTGCGCCATTTCGAATTGACGAGCCCAGGCACAGCGCGCCAGCTCGGCACATTCGAGTTGGATGTTCTCTCTGACAGTGACTGCGCGTTGACCTTCGCTGTCGATCCGGACTTCGAAAACAACAACCTACTCTTCGTCAGCCACTGCATCTCGCTGACGGAAGTCGCCATAACCCGCTTCACTTTCGACGCCGAGAGCTACGACTCAATCAGCGACTCCGCCTTCGAGATTCTCAGCATCGACGAACCCGAAGCGCGCAGCGGGTGGCACAATATCTTCTGGTTGGGCTTTGACGACGACGACAATATGCTCGCGTTCGTTGGCGAGAAGACCGTCTCTGAGCACGCTCAAAACCTCGACGACAACCTGGGAACGGTGCTGCGAATCCAGCCCACCCGAGACAACTCCGAAGTGGGATACACCCCGGCAGAAGGCAACCCATTTCCCGAATCGCCCGATATCTACGCCTACGGCCTGCGCGCTCCCTGGCGCGGCGCTTACGACAGTCAAGGCAGGATTTGGGTCGGTGATGTAGGGCAGAATGACTGGGAAGAGGTCAACCTGATTGACGAGCCGGGCCTCAACTTTGGTTGGCCTGACGCAGAGGGTCCCTGTTCTGACGATGAATGTGATGATTTCACGGACCCGACGTTCGCGTGGAGGGGGTGGCGCGAAGAACGCTTTTCTAGCGCCGATCCCGACTCGATCGCTCGCGACCCGGCCCGGGTCGTCTGGAGCGGAGCTGAGTATGTACCGTCTGCGGCGGACCCCTACGACGGTGCCTTGGACAACCACGTCTTCTTCGGAGATATCTGCACAGGCTTCGTGCGGGCCGTCGACACCGGCGACCCCGACCTAGAAAGCCGCCACATCGCTCATCTGACCGGCACGACCGGGTGGAGCCAAGCCGCCAACGGCTTCGTTTACGCCGGGACCTTTGGCCGCTGCACAAATAGCGGTGAAACCACGGGAATCGGTCTCTACCGCCTGGCCCCCAACGGCATGTTCGGCATCGAGTAGCGTTCGCCTTGCCGAGCGGGGTGAAAGTTGTTTCACCTCCCTGCGTTTGCTTTCGAGCATGCTCGCTAGCCGTCGTTCTTGCAGAACGCCCCACAATAACAATAAATTTTTATAATAAATGTTGACTCAAGAATCCTGAATCTCTAGTCTCGTTACAGGCCTGGGCACTGCACCCAACGGAAAGGAATCGCAGTGTCACGACACCACATCGCATCTCCATTCCGATTCAGTATCCACCTCGCCCCGCTAGTCATCGCGGCCGCAGTTTGCCTGCTCGCCGGGGCTTGCCAGGGCTTCGGACAGGAAGAACCGGTTGGTCTTGCGCTCCCCAGCAACCCGACCTGGGTCGACGGGGTCGGCGAGCTCTTCGATCATTACTGCAATAGCTGCCACGGGCCCGGAGCTGACTCCAGCCTCGGCGCATTGCGCACCGATATATATGAGGACTCTGGCCAAATCGCGGGTGCCTACAGCAAGCGCTACCGCCACCTGGCCCGGGTTCTCGACGGGAGCCGGCCGATGCCCCCCGCGCCGGCCCCGCCTCTTACTCCTTCGGAGGTCGCTGCACTCCAGAATTGGATCGACAGTGGCGCTCCCTACGACTCGGCGGGACTCGTAGAAGGGACGTCGCTGGGGACGAGTAGTTGTTCTCCCGGCGTCGCGAGTCCGTGTGCCTGCGCGGGGGGCTTCTACGGTACCCAGAGTTGTGAGCCGCAGGGCACTTATGGACCGTGCGATTGCGGGACGGGCTCTCCCGGCCCGAACGGCGGAGACATTGCTCTGCCCGAGGGCGATCCCGTTCTCGATGACGTCGTGACATTGATCCTGGCGCCGAGCTGCGCGACCTCGGGCTGCCATGAACCGACAGGGGCCTTTCCAGATCTCTGGACGAGTGGCGGCCTCCGTTCGCGGCTGTTGGGTCCGTCAATCCAGTCTCCGGGGATGAACCTCGTCGAGCCTGGGAACGTCGACGCGAGCTATCTGCTCGTAAAGTCCCGAAGCAACTTTTCTAGCCTGGGAGTCGGTGGCGGAGCGGTCATGCCCCCACCGGGATACACACCGCTGAGTGGGAATCAGATTCGTCTATTCGAAGACTGGATTCTCTCTGGAGCGAGATAGGAGGTTCCGTGTCGAATCGAAATGAAAGACTACTGATGGTCAGCCTGGCTCTGCTGTTTGCGAACGGCTGCGCCTACGACATGCCGAATGCGACCGGCGGCGCCCAGTCGAATGGCGACCTGACCTGCATTCCCGGTCAGACGGCCTTCTGCGCCTGCTCGACCGGGAGCCAGGGCGTTCAGTTGTGCAGTGCCAGTGGCGCCTACTCGGCGTGCGACTGCTCGGCGTCGGTCGGGGGTTCGGGCAGCAGTGGAAGCGCCAACTCGGGCAGTCCGGGCGCACCATCCGCCGATACGACCTGGACCGCAACCTGCCTGTCAGGCCGCTACTGGGACAGCACCAGTGAAGGTGACGAAGACGAGGATGACGACGACCACAAGGACTCCGATGGAGAGCTCGAGGGCTCGTCTCTGATGACTCCAGGCCAGGACTGCATCACGTGCCACCGTCAGGACGAGGGACCGACCTATTCGGTGGCCGGCACGGTGTTCGAAGGCTATCACGACATGAACGACTGCTACGGCGTCAGTGGTGCGATTGTTCGAATCGTCGACGCCAACGGTGTGACGATCGACTTGTCGACCAACGAGACGGGCAACTTCTACAGGCCCGCTTCTCGGGGGCGAATTGCGACGCCCTATACCGCCAGTGTCATCTATCAGGGACGCGAAGTCCCCATGGTCGGTCCGCAGACCGATCTGAACTGCGCCACATGCCACACCGTACAGGGTGAGCAAGGCGCGTCCGGTCGAATCATCGTCCCATGAAGAGCAAAGGCGACCTCATGTTGACCAAACTGGTTTGGTTTGGACTGGCGCTCCTGGCGGGATTGATGGCTGCGGCCTGCGTCATCGTTACGCTGACCTGGAGCAAGCCGTCTCAGGCGCTGCCGCAGTACACGGCCCGGTCGGCGCGGACCTGCGACAACTGCCATGTCGAACCAACTGGTTGGGAGAATCCTGCGCTTCCGGAGCGAATCTGCACGCTGTCGTGCTCGGGTTGTCACGTCGACCCTGCGGGAGGCGGCCTTCGAACGGTCTCGGGTCTCTATTTCGGCCGTCAAACGCTCCCTGCGTTTGGCGCCACCGAGCGACCTTGGAACGATCGGGAACCGCATCTCTTTGGGATACTTCCCGGTCGCGATAACGAGGACCGCTTTCGTCGCCAGGTCGACTACCAAAGCGAAGCCACCTCCCAACCCAGTTCGATGCCGACCTCCCAGCCGAGCTCTATGCCATCGTCTGACGACTCAGGGGACCTGGCGGCGGAACTAGACAACGATCCCACTGCATGGGGAAGCCCGCTGGGACCAGAGTCGATTCATGCGTTCGACCAGGCCCGCTACAACGGGCTCAACGCCGATCCTCTCCTCCGTGTCGGTGTCGATGCCCGCTACGCGGCGCTGGGGCGGCCAGATGGTTGGACCTTCTTCCCAATGCAACTGGACATCGGCGCCGCTCTGCATCCGGTCGAACACTTGACCCTGATGGTCGAGGGCGCGGCATGGGGCGGGCAGACTGGGGCGGGCACCCAGGTTGCTGGCGAGGAGGTGAGTCTGTGGGGGCTCCACGAGGCCTTCCTCATGACTCACGAATGGCCCTTCAACAGCTACGCCAAGGTGGGGCGCTTTCAGCCTCAATTCGGGTGGCGCCTGGATGACCACACGGCTTTCGTTCGCCGCAACCTGGGCTTTGACCCCTCCCGCCCGGACTCCTGGGTGAGCGGGGCTGAAGTTGGCTTCAACGCGAACTACCCGTACTTCAGCGCGGCGGTCTTTCAACTCAACGCCGGTCAGCATGACTTCTTGCCGGACGAGGGAACGGGATTCAGCGCCAACGCCGGCTGGCGAGACTTGTCCTGGGGAGCGGGCACGTCCGCCTACCATTCGAATTCGCCGGACGAGGTGCGAACCATGGTAGGCGGCTCGTGGTATTTCAATCCGTGGCGCTTCTGGCCACGATTTCCCTTCACGTACATGGGTGAGGTCGATTGGATCCAGTTGCGCAACACCGGCGATTCGGCGCCGACCCAGCAAGTCGCCCTCTTCCACGAGCTGGACTGGGCGCCGCTGAATGGCGTCAATCTGCGGTTTCGGTACGACTTCTTCGACCCCGACGTCGACGTCCGCAACGACCATGAACACAGACTGAACCTGCAGATGGACTTTCACCCCTTCCGTTTTACTGAACTTCAGACCGTTTTGGTGCACCGACTGCCTACGCAGGGCACCGCGAGTACCGATTTCCTCACCATACTGAGGTTTTGGATGTGAGGGTGGTATCGGCCGGGGCGAGGAATCGAGGTGAAGGGGGGAATCGGGCAAAGCAGTTTTGCTGTTTTATATAGATTCTTGTATGAATTAACCGGGTGG
Source organism: uncultured Bradymonadales bacterium (assembly GCA_964503485.1). Lineage (GTDB taxonomy): Bacteria > Myxococcota_A > Bradymonadia > JAFGEP01 > JAFGEP01 > CAZDBH01. The sequence goes on from CAZDBH010000107.1 coordinate 14,433, forward strand.
GCCGCAGTACGGAAGAAATCTCGAGAGCATTGGTCGTCGAGTAACAAGACGGCCGCAGAACCGTGCCGATTCTCAATACGAGAGCTGGATGAAAGATAGCGACCTAGCCAACCACATCGTCTTCTCTTCGCTGATTCCAGCGGTGCGACTGGCGAAAGAGCTGGGGATTTCTCTGGCAGAAATCAAGCGTCTCGCCGAGCTCGCGACTTTTCGAGAGTTGCGAAGCAAGACCTCCACCCATCGAAAGATTGCGGAGCTCCTTTCGATCAGCACAGCCAAGGTCGGGCTGCTGTCGCGACAGCTCAAGGATCGTTTTTCGCAGTCCGACGGCCAAACCGGCCTGCGGCGCCGAATCCTGTCTGTTTTGTGGGCCTCGGCGCTCAGTGAGATCGGGATCACCCGGGCACTGAGAGACGAAGAATCCGGGCCCGTTTCGAGCTCACTGCGAAAACTGGTCAAAGATGGCTTGGTTGAGGAAATCCCAGGAAGAACAGTGCGTTACAAACTGGCGGAGTCGAGATATCGGCTGGACAAAGAGCCATGGACCGCCAAGATCGACGCACTCAACAACCTGATGTCGAATATCGCCAACGCCGCCATTGGGCGGTTGCGGCGCCGAGATGAGAGAGCCTTTGTGCGAACGCTCCAGTTCCACGTTTGCGAGTCGGAGCTGGAGAAACTGCACAAGTTCTACGAAGAGGGGTTGTTTCCCCTCGTTCAGACACTCGACGATTCAGCGCAACGAAAGACCGCAGAAGCGGTACCAGTTCAACTTTCGATTGCCTGGGCGCCTGAGTACGATCATTTGCTGGGGCCCCAAACTGGGAACAGTGAAAGTTGATGAGAGACCTTTTTTCGAGTTTGTTCTGGTGTCTTTTTGTGGCCATGGTGGCCTCGGGTCTGTTCGCTTGCGTCGAGGAGGTTGGAACGGTCTGTGGAGAGGGGCGTGATGAGAACGTCTCGGGTACTCGCTTCTGTGTCTATGAAGGTGCTGCGGTTGTCGAGACCGGTCTCAATTGCCCTGCCGAGCGGCCTTTCCAAATGATCGTGGGTGACTCTTGGGTTTGTTCCGACAGCGAATCGCTCCCTGAAGGGGCAGGCGACGTCATCACCGACCTGGGCCCGTTCGAGAATCCCGCTCCCGAAGGAGGAAGTGGAGCTGAACCCGTAGCCTCTGACTCGTCCTCGAACGCGCCCACACCCAGCGCGCCGGCAGCCGGTACCGAGGACGACGACGAAGAAGAAGAAGAAGAGCCGGTAGACGATGACGACGACGAGCTGGAAGACGACGACGAGCCGGAAGACGACGACGAGCCGGAAGACGACGACCACAGCTGATCTGTGGACCACAGACCTCAGCCCTTCGGCAGGCGTCGGCCTGGAACCGACGGCAGTCTAGTCAGTTTGGGTTGGCGGGAATTGCCTTGGCCATCGAATCGGCGATTTCGGCCAAATCGTCGTGGTCGCGGAGCAGCCGACAACCCGCAGGGTCGGGCTGATAACGAATAACCAGCTCGTAGGGCTCGACATCGCGTTCGCCGTTCCCGTTCCAGTCTACGTCGCCGTTAGGGTACACATCGAATCCACCATGGTAGTGCTCGAGGTAAGCCAAGTCCTCTACTGGGACGTCCCCAAACGGATCCACCTCGGTCAAGTTGCATTCGTCGATGTCGGGCATGCTGCCGTCTGAAAAGTGGATATCGTGCCCCCTCAACGTCATCGGGCTGTCGTCGAACCGGGTGTCGAATGTGTAGTTCATCAGACTGGTGTAGTTGACCTTGTGGTTCATATTTTGAAACCCACCGTGATACAGCCCGAGGCTGTGTCCGATCTCGTGCACAAACAGGCTGAAACGGCGGAACTGGGCCGTCTCTCTCCAATCGTCGTCTGGGTCCTGGTTCGAGGCTGGTGAAACCAGTTTGAGCGACCGACCCAAGCGTGGCGAGTTACCTCGGTTCGAACCACCGATACAAAAGGTCGCTTTGTGAAAGGTGTGTCTGTAGAGGAGCTCAGCGTCGCTCACGTCACCCGAAGTGCCTTCACCGGGGTAGTAGCATTTGTAGTCCTCGTCTAGGACCGTATCGGGAAAGAACCAGATGTGGATACCGGTGGTTCCATCAGCGTTCTCGATATCGAGTTCGTCGAAAAACTGGCGGGTAGCGGCGGCCCAGGCCGGGGTTGGCGCGGCCGACTGGAGCACGCCATCCGACTCATACTCCTGGTAGTCGATCTCAACCAAGATGTCCCGATGTAACGGATCGCAGCCGATGTCAGCGTAGTCGATTCCTTCGTAGCCGTTGACCTCCCATCCGTCGGGAATGCCGTCCGAGTCGGTGTCTGGGTTCCCCAGCCGGGTTCCCAACCGAGTTTCCTCCTGATCGCTGAGGAAGTCACCATCCCGATCGGTAAACTCGGCGTCTACGACGAGTACCGTCACGGTATCGGGTTCCGAAACCGAGCTTCCGTCACTGACCGTGAGCATAAATGTGAGCTGGTTGGGTTCGCTGGGAGCAACGAAGGTCGGACGTGACGTGTCTGGCCCGGCTAGCTCAACCGACTCACCGAAGAGTTGCTCCCATTGGTAGCTAATCTCATCATGGCGATCGTCGCTTCCGGTGCCATCCAGGGTACCCGCCTCCCCTACTAGGAGGACGATGTCATCCCCTGCATTTGCCTCGGGCTGCACATTTGTAATCCCGATTTGTACGGTCGCGCTGTCTGACAAGTCGCCGTCACTTACCGTGAGGCGCATCTCTATGACGGCAAGCCTATCGGGCGCACGGAACCAGGGCGATTCGTCGTGCAGACCACTGAGCAGAATGTCGGGCCCTTCGATTTGCTCCCAGGTATAGGTCAGCCTGTCGAGGTCGGGGTCGTAGCTGCCCGATCCGTCCAGATACACCACGTCCTCCGAAGAGTACTCTGCCCGACTACCCGCGTCTGCAACCGGTGCGTGGTTGGCGAGCTCGACGACGACCCTGACTTCGTCGGGTTCGGAACTCTGCTCCAGTTCATCTTGAACCACCAGTTGAAAAACCAGCTCTGTCGGTTCATCTGGCGCCATGAAAACGGGCCGAGGAACCGTTCGGCTCGAGAGTTCGACCTCGTCGCCATCGATCTGGACCCAGTCGAAAGTCAAGTCGCCCTCCCCCGGGTCCCAACTGCCCAGCCCGTTGAGCCGCACCCGGCTTCCCACCCGCACGGCCTGATCGGGACCAGCATCTGCGGTGGGCCTCAACTCGAGAACACGATCCGGCTCATCTGAAAGATCACCATCGACCAGAAGGTCGCTATCAACGGCGAGATCACCGTCGCCGGCCGAGCCATCTCGAGGAAGTTCGTGCTCATCTGAGTCCGTTGTCTCGTCGGTTTCAGTGGGGGCATCCGCCAGGTCGATATCGGTTCCGTCGACGGGGGCCTGATCGCTGTCGTCTAGGAAATCTGGGTCGTACTGGTCCGTGTCCCCGTTGCTACTGTCGCCCGTGGCCACATCGAGCGTGTCCGCATCGGGGTCTCGCGTCGTCGTACCATCGTCTCCCCCGGGATCGCCACACGAGGCCCCAAAGACCAGCAGTGGAGCGAGGACGACCCACCGCACCCATGCGCGCGAAATTCTTGTAACCTTCACAGTCGGTCCTAGCGATACAGTTTCAGCTAGGTTGACGGATTTCGGGGAAACAGTCCAGCCGAGCTCGACGACGCCGCATCATCTCCCGGCCGGAACCGAATGGGTCGCAAGACCTGAGCGACGGCATGGGTCTTCGACGTTCACCGACAGCGTTCGAACCTCGTCTGTCGGCCACCAATTCAAGATGAGCACGATACCGTATTCCTCGACATCGCCATCGGCGTTCGTACGGATCTCGTGTTGGCCACCCAAAACCACCGTACGTTCGGCGAGGGGATAAGCGCAGACATCGGTCGCATCGAATTCAGCCGTCTCTTCAATTGCGTCGCTGACGCCTGCATCGCTCTCGCCTGCGTCGGAAGAGGTATCAAAAGCCTGGGCATCGTCGAACGCAGGGGCACCCGACCCGGAACCGTCATCGGTTTGTGTGGGCTCGCACTCACCTCGGTTGGCCTGAAATTCGGCCCGAAGGACGCTGTATTGGTCGAGGTCTGCGTTCATGACTCGAACGGCCACGAACATGTGCTGACCGCCTTGAAACCCTTGGTAAATCTGAGGCGAGGCGCCCTCGACAAGCTCGGTATATGCTGTCTCGCCGTAACCGATTTCGACCTCGAGTTCACCCGTGAGGGTGCAGCTGTCGTCGTACGAGAACTCGTCGAGGTTGTCCTCGCAGGCGAATTGGTCGGCTTCGCAGGGACCGGGACCCGGGTCTGGGCCGCATGAACCGAAGCAACCCTGCAGCTCGGTTACCACCAGGACCAGCGCACCAAGCAGGTAGAATCTACTCCGAAGCGTCATCGTCGCTCCCCCGTCCGAACTTGCCCTTTAGCGAGGACCACATATTGCCACCAGTTTCGGTCACTTGATCGCCCAAACTTCGCACGAAGCTGATGAGCGGGTCTTTCGATTCCTCGTAGGATTCTTTGTAGGATTTCGCCGACTCCTGAAACTCTGAGTAGATCGAACTCTGGTCCTCTTCGGACTGCTTCAGGTACTCCCCTTCCATGATTCGCTGATACTCGCCTCGTTCAACCCACTTCCGCAGCTCGGCCAAACGGATCACGTTGAACGGATGACTGCGCCCCATCAAGTTCAGGAGCTTGTAAATCCCGTCGAGCTGGTCACCACTGGTCTCGTACTCCTCGGCTTGCTTGGCGAACTCGCCGATGTCCATTTCATTGACTCGAGAGCCACCAGCCATCTTCATGAACACGGTGTAGGCTTTCCACGGGTCCTGCAGCGCGAGCAATCCGGCCCGGTCACACGTCAGCTCGGCCTTTCGGTCCCATTCAGCCAACGCGGCGACGATGGCCAACAGCACCAGACTGCCCAGGGGCACAATGCCGAGCCTGGCAACCGACAGCGACAGCAGCAGTTCGAGCATCGTCTTATACAGGACATGGTCGCAGGCAATGTGTCCGAGCTCATGCCCGAGAATGAAGCGAATCTCATCATCATTGAGTAACAGCAGGGAGCCACTGTTGAGGACGATGAAGGGCTTGTCGACGCCTATTGCGCCCGCATTCACGAAGGGTGTCTGTGAAATGTAGAGCTCGGGTCGCTCTTCGATCGCGAGAACCTCGAGAGTCTCCTCGAACATCCGATTGATCTTGGGGAACTGTTTGTCCGTGACGCGGACAGCGCTTGCGAGATAGAGGTACCGCAGGCCCCTCTCCCCGATCAGAGCCAATAGCTTCCGCAAAACCATGTCGAAACCGGGCACTTTCCTCAAGGCTGCCAGGGCTGCCCTGTCGGCGGGGTGCTCATAGGCCCTCGAACTGATGTTGTCGAGCCGAACTTTGGGCTCTGGTTCTTCGGGTTTTTCTTTGGCGTCGTCGTTTTTGTCTGAGTGACTCACGGCTTCTCCTTCGACTCGTTTTCGAAACTGCCAGAGCTTAGAACGAACGGGAGTTGAAATCGACCTACTCGCGGGCGAATTCGATGTTCAAATGTATTTACACAAGCTGAAACTCTCGATAGACATCGCTTTCGCTGCGTTTTCAGCGGACGCGACGCGC
>CAZDBH010000108.1:0-12607 GCA_964503485.1 uncultured Bradymonadales bacterium
CGAGAGGGAGGCCCGGCGATCCAATCTTGACAGAACATCGCCGCGACACGCTGTCCGACCAGCTCCTTGGCCACATCTTGTCCCACAGCCACCACTTTCCCGACCCCATCTGAGACGGGTATCAACGGCAGAGGTATCCGCGGGTTGTATTTTCCCTCCACCATGAGCAGATCCCGGTAGTTGAGCGAACAGGCGCTCACTTTGACTAGGACTTGGTTGGAGGCAACGGTTGGGTCTGACCGCTCGGCAGATTCGAGGTTGTCGATGCCAAACTGAGCGAACTGGATGACTTTCATGATGTTTCGAGTGGTGTGAGGTGAACCGAGCTACTCTTCGTCTTCTTCTTCGTAGAAGTTGTCCAAGAAGGACCCGATTTGCTCTAGCCCCATGGATTTGCAGAAGTAGCCGTGGAAATCGTGTTCGACACAGATCGACTGGAGCGTCTCTGCATCGAGGTCGCTGTACAGTACGACGATCAGTTCTTCGTGTTCTGGGTTGGTCTGGATCACATCGAATAGCTCTTGTGCATCGAGACGAGCCATTGAAATGTCGATGAGGAGAATCTCGGGCTGCTCGTAGTCGATTTTCGCGATGCAACCGCTGGGACTGGCCAGCCTACAGACCAGATAGCCAGACTGCTTCAGAGCTTGCTCAGCCGCCATAACGTCGAGAATATTCTCGTCGATAATCAGTACTTTGCGATCCCCGTTCAGTTCAACCTTCCCAGTCATCATGTTAGGCACCCGACTTCATTACCCCAATATACGGCAAGTTTCTATAAAGCTCCGCATAATCCAGCCCATATCCGACGACAAATTCGTTCGGCACAGTAAAACCAACGAAGTCGAGGGGTACTTCGACTTTCGTCTGGGACGGTTTGTGGAGAAGCGTACAGGTCTTGACCGACCGGGGCTGACGGGTTTCCAGGCTTTCTAAGAGGTAGTTCATCGTCAGTCCGGTATCGACGATATCCTCGACAACGAGTACGTCCTTACCCTCGATCGGCTTGGTTAAATCGCTCGTCACGCGAACCACACCGCTAGATTTGGTGCCTGCGCCGTAGCTGGACAAGCCGAGGAAATCGATTGCGAGGGGAAGTTTGATCGCGCGAATCAGGTCGGCAAGGAACGGGATACACCCTTTGAGTACCCCAATGCAGACGAGATCTTTGCCTTCGTACTGTGCTGCGATCTCGTTCCCGAGCTCGACGATCCGGTTACGCAGGACCTCTTCAGAGAGCAGCACGTCAATGTTCAAGTCGTACTTCATACGTATGCGTTGTTCATGATTTCACCAAATCCGCCCCCGCCGGGCACGATGTAGTCATTATCGGTCAGACCGGTTTCTTCAGTCGAGGAACCCGGCACCGAATTCAGAACCTCATCGGAGCTCATCCCGCGATCCAGCCTGAACGCGAAGATCTTCACTTCGGGATGGACCTCCAGAAGGCGTCGGATGAATTGCGGTGTAACGATCAAGTTCAAAGTGATGAGTTGGCTCGGCGTTCCGAACGATTCTTTTAGGTAGGAGATGGCTTTGGCCAGACTGCTACCGGTCGCTCCCATCGGATCGGGGAGGAGTACGGTACGGCCATCTATCGGGCCCCCCACCTTGTCGCCGCTAATCCTGGCCCCAGTGACACGTTCTGCCCCATCGGTAACTCTGCTCATGACGAGGTGGTCTTGCCGTACGAGGTCGGGATTCAACACGTCGTTTAGAAACTCGTAACAAACCTGCGAGGGCAGGATTCCCGCTCGAGCAATGTCGACACAGACCACTTTCTGGTTCGGATCGATCAAGGCCCCTTCAAAGACTCCGCGTTCGGTGAATTCACTCATGCGGGTCTCAATTTGGACGACCTTGCGCGGCAGGCAGAGGTTGACCACCTCATGAATCATCTGCCGGTAAAGCAGCTTGATGAGTTGGCTAATCGCGGGTTGCTTGGTCTGGGCTGAGCAGAGACGGGCCAGCAGTGACAACGACAGCGGATCCTGCAGAAGATGAACTCCGGGGCCGTACTCGTGCTTTACCTCTGAGGCGGTGTAGGCACATTCTTGATAAATGATGTCACGCATGGACGCGGTCTCTCTAATGCAGTCATCGACTGTATGGGAATCTGGTCTGGGAAATCAAGGGAGTCCGCAGTCCCACTCGCTATGGCTGCAGTCGATCGCGGTTATCTCACTGTCGGTCACGGGTACCAGCAGGTCGAACTGCTGGTCACGTCGAACCAGGCTGATGCGTCGGTCGCCGGTTCGCAGTGCCAACGGGCTCGCTTCCTCTATCGGGGTCGTCAAGCCGGTGTCTCTGCCGTCGAGGAAGACGCGGAACCAGTCATCCGGAGTTGTGACGGTCACGAAACCGACTTGAATGTCTCGATCGGTGCTCTGTTCACCGATCCGCGTGAGGCGAGCAATTCGAGTTGACTCGGTGACGGCTTCCAACAAGAGCGTCGTTTCGTAGACCCGGTAACCGAGCTGAATCGGTTCGATACGAAGCCGGTGGGGGGAGTAAGGATCGAGGTCCCGAAGCTGCAACGGCTCCTCAGTGGTACCGACCTCGACATCATCCAAAAAGACCCGGCCCGGCGGCACGCTCTCGAGGGTCATCTGTGCCACCGTGGGGACGAGTTCAGCGTCGAGGGTGCGATTCTCATCGGGAAGGATTGTGAGGTGATGCTCCAAAACGAAGTAGCCCTCTTTCCGAACTTCGACGGTGTGGTTAGTCCGACTCGTGATCTGAACTGACAATTCAGACCGTTCCAGTCGTTGACCGTCGAGCCACACCTCTGCGTCCGAGGGTATCACCGTGAGAGCAAGCTCTCCCGGCCCAGTCGGCAACCGAGTCAGTTCGGCCTGGATCTTAGGTGCCATTCCCGGTTCGACCATCACGGTCTCGAGATGGGTTTCGTAGTCGGGATGACGAATCTCGACGGTATGCTCTCCCGACGGGACGTCTCGCAACGCAGCCGGGGTAGCTGTTTCGACCAGCGCTCCGTCCAGAAAGACCTGAATCTGGTCGGACGGGTTGCTCTCGACAATCAACATACCCACGGATTCTTTAGGGACGTCGGTCCGAAAGAGCGATCCCAGATAGACGCCCCCACCAGCCAGAAGCGCGATGAGAATCGGAACGGCTACTAGGAGTCCGATCGACCTGCGGTGATGATGTCTGAACATCTCCGAGTCATGCTCGGGTTCGCGCGGTTCGGGCAGATCGATGTCGCTGAGAAGGTGCCGCTGCGCGTCGGCGATTCGCGTCGGCAAGGGCTCGAGGACGTTCTCAGCGATGATTTCGCCGCGTTCTGCGATCCCGGAAGCCAACAATTGGTCGAGGGCGGCTGTCGCCACCTGAGTGTGCTCGAAGTCCGACGACGGGTCCTGATCTGGCTTGGGTGACGCCGCTAAGGATGCCCGCAGGGAAGCGAGTTGTTCCCGGTTGAAGGTCTGCACGTCATCGGGTGTAACGAACTGTTTGAACTGCTCTCGATTACTTCGCTCTGACTCGAGCTCGGTCTCGAAGTTCTCGACCATCCAGTCAGAGAGATCTTCTTTGCTGTAGGGCGCTCCGGCATCTTCGAGAAATGACTCGAGCGCAGTGGCCATGGAGTTGCCGTCCTGGAACCTGTCTGCTGGTAGACGCCCGAGGGCCTTGAGGACGATCTGGTCGAGCGCCTCAGGAATGAGATTGTTGAGTGTCGACGGGGCAGCAATTCTGGCTTCGCGAACCTGCTCTAGGGTGTGGAAATCACTTTCGCCGTGGAACAACCGGCGGCCGGTGAGCATCTCGTAGAGCACGGTTCCGAGAGCGAAGAGATCCGCCCGGGCATCGATGGGACTGCCTGTCACCTGCTCGGGGCTCATATAGCTAAACTTGCCCTTGAGCACACCGACCCGTGTTTCGGTACTCTGGGTGGCCACCTTGGCGATGCCGAAGTCGATGAGTTTCACATCACCGGCGTAGGAAACCAAAATGTTCTGCGGGCTCACGTCGCGGTGAACCAACTCGAGCAGACGCCCTTCTTCATCCTCCACGTTGTGGGAGTGATAGAGCGCGTCCGCCATCCGGGCGGCGATGAACACTGCCTGGCTGACTGCCATCACTCGCCGCTTCTGTCGCAGGCGCTTCTGGATGCTGAGGATATCCTGCCCAGCAATGAACTCCATGACGATGTAGGGCGATTCGGCGAGCCGACCTAACTCGTAGATCTTGCAGATGTTCGGGTGATTGAGACGAATGGCGATCTTGGCCTCGTCCACGAACATGTTTATGAATTCGTCATCCTCTGCCAGGTTGGGGAGGATCCTCTTGACCGCCAGGTAGCGATCGACATCGGGTACGTTGAAGGGCTTTGCTCGGTAAACCTCGGCCATGCCCCCAACGCTAATGCGTTCGAGTAAACACAGCTTTCCGAAAACAGTAGGTCTGAGCATTCACGGTCCGTCGTTGTTCACGGCTGAACTCGACCCTTTATATAACGATCTGGCCAGGAAGCTCCAGTAGGTCTCAATCCGGGAACGTCGATGTGTCTGAAACCTCGGAGAGCGTCTCGAAGGAGCGGCGGCGATGCGTCTGGCCCACCCACTCAGACGAGGGGATGAACTCAGTTCGAATATTGAAACGGAGGAGCCGGATTGCCGTGTAATCCTAAAGGGGTGGATTTCGCTTGGCCCTATCTTGACAGGGATGGAGCGTTTGACTGATCGTGGGATGCGTGTGTGCGAATTTGGCGATCTGCAGGTCGTCTTCCGGCGGAATCCGCGATTTGCGGGATGGTGGAGGCTCTCTAAATGTATACGGTAACGATCAGTGAACGCGGGAAACCCCCCGTCAAGCTGGACTTCGACAAGCCCGAGATTACGATTGGCCGAGTCCGAGGGAATGATATTGTTCTGCAGAAGAACAACGTCTCGAAGCGACATGCCAAGCTGTTGGTCAAGGACAGCCAATTCATCATCATCGATCAGAAGAGCACCAACGGGACGATTGTCAATGCGAGGAAAATCACCGCTCCGCAGGTGATTCGTGAAGAAGACAAAATCTGCATCGGCGACTTGAGTTTGACCCTGGTCCAACAAGCAGCTCAAGCTTCGCCCGAGGCGAAACGGGCCACGTCACCAGCGCCGCCGCCCCCCGGACCGATTCCCACCGCGGTTCCGAACGCACCCCCAGCTGGTCCGCCACCGAGGCCGCAAGAGCCCGATCTACCGTCGATTCTGGCAGAAGTTCAGCCGGCCGCCGCACCACCCGAGTTTTCGCCGCAACCGGCTAGCCCTCCGGCACCCGCTGGTCCGCCGCCGGTGGCCCCGGCACCCGTGGGCCCGCCACCCGTGGCCCCGCTACCAGCAGCACCAGCACCGGTGGGTCCGCCACCAAGCTTGGGCGCACCCATTGGACCGCCACCGAGTGCGCCGGCGCCGATGGCTCCGCCGCCCAGCACGCCTGAACCGGTCGCCGCACCGCCGATCATGGCTGAACCCCTGTCAGGGCCTCCACCCGCAGCGGTTCCCTCGATTCCGCCCACTCCGGCGGCCGAACCAGAGGTGCCTGAGGATGCTCCGACCTTCGATTCAGAGGAGGAGTACGCCGCAGCCGCACCTGTGCCCTCGGCCCCGCCCTTCGGGTCGACTGCGACACCCGCGGTCTCCGTTCCCAGTCTGGGTTCGGCCCCATCGCTGACGCCCTCGCCAGATACCGATGGAGCAGCAGGCGAAAAAGGGTCGACTCTCTCGGGTTTTGCCAGTGCCGCCGATATCTCCGCGGCAAGGCAGCCTGATTCGAGCCCCTTCGAGAAGAACCTGACCGAACCAGCCGCAATGCGTCTCAGCAGCGGCGGATCAGATTCAGTTGGGAGAGGTGCGCTCTCCTCGACAAATCCAGGACTGACAGAGGCGAGCTCGAGTTTTGACGACCTACAGGCGCGAGCCATGGCCAAGGCGATGGAAGGCGCAGAGCAAGCCCATGAGAGCTATCCGCCAGAGGCGGCCACTCTCGCCGACGCCGAGCGACGAGTTGATCGAATACTCGACCAGCTGGCTGCTGACGGAACACTGAGTGGAATCGACCGCGAGACCCTGATGTCTCTCGTGACCTTGGAACTTGTGGGACTTGGACCCATTGAATTCTTCCTGGACGATCCGACAATCGACCTGATTCATGTGAACGCCGCAGACCAGATTTTCGTCCGCAGAAAGGGGAAGATAGAACGCGCCCCCCATCGCTTCAGTAACAATGAAACACTTGCCATGGCTGCTGCGCGAATCACGAGTGTCGGGCGTAAGATCGACGATTCGCTCGTCTCGTTGCGTCTCAGCGGCGGTGAGCAGATTGACCTCGTGCTACCTCCCGCTGCGGTTGGTGGGCCTGTGATCAGCGTCGAGAAACCACCGGCGGCAAACCGGTCGCTCGATGAACTGGTTTCTGGCGGTGTCCTGAGCGACGCGGCCCGAGCTCTCTTGGGTGAGGCGCTCCGCGCAAAACGCTCGGTATTGATCGTCGGTCCCTCCAAGTCGGGAAAAACGGAGCTGCTAGAGGCTCTTGCCAACGCCCTGCCTGCCGAGTCTCGACTGGTCGCGGTCGAAGAAAAGAGTTCACTCACCATCAAGGGCGACGACGTCGTTCGATTGGAGTCCCGAAACATCGCACAACCGGGCAATCTGATTCGGCACGCACTTCGACTATCGCCCAGCTGTTTGATCGTCGACGCGGTAGGCATCGGCAATGCGCACGACTGGTTGCTCGGCACAGCGTTCTCCGCAGCCGGAAGTGGCGCTACGATCGACGGCTTCGGTGCTCGGGACGGTCTCGGACGGTTGGAGAGCATGGCTGTGACGCTCGGTCTGACCAACTCGCCCCGATCGGTTCGCCAGTTGATCACCCATGCGGTCGACTTCGCTGTTGGGTTGGGCACGACAGCCGATGGGGGATGGCGGGTTACTGAGGTTGTTGAGGTCCAGGGGTTAGAGCTGGACACCCTTCGATTGCAGGATGTCTTCTTTTGCCAGGTCGGCGCAAACGGCGATGCAGGAACGCTTCAACCCACCGGCCATGTTCCGGCGTTTTATGAAGACCTGCGGCGAGCGGGCGCCGAGCCCGACGTGTCGATCTTTCGGTCGTAGTGCAGTACTCACTCATCATCGAGGACCGGAACGGGCTCATCGCCGATGAGCTAGCCTTTGATCAGGGCTCGTTTACTGTCGGTCGCGCCGAAGGTGTAGACATCCAACTGGCCTCCAATGCGGTCAGTCGAGAGCACGCACGTCTTTTCACACAAGATGGCCGCTGTTTCATCGCCGATCTCAACAGTTCCAATGGCGTGTTTGTCGACGGCAATCGCATCTTCGGTACTCAAGAAATCGTCGCGGGTAGTCAGATCCGAGTTGGCGATTTCCTGCTTCTGTTAAAGACACGGTCGAGTGCGGCTCGACCGGCACAGGCACCCGCCCCAAGCCCCCAATCACACTACGGCCTCCCCCAGCTCATTCGAATTGGAGACCTGCTCAAAGGCGAGACCTTCTCCCTAACGGAGCAGCACACGACACTCGGCCGCACCGAAGACAACACCATTCTGCTGCCGGATGCCTCGGTTTCGCGACGTCACGCGACGATTTCCTCCGATGGAGGGCGATACGTGGTCGTCGACTCTGGCAGCTCCAACGGGACTCGGCTCAACGGCCAATTGGTGAACCAACCGACGTTGCTGAGTCCCGGTGACATGGTCCGATTCGGAAATGTCCGGTTCGTATTCGCCGGTCCGGGTCAGCAAATCGACTTGTCAGAGTATCGCAAGTTCCTTCGGGGGTCGAACCGAGCTTTGGTGATCGCTGTGACGGTCCTGGCCCTGTTGCTTCTGTTGGTCGCGAGCGGCATCGGTGCGTTCGTGCTCATGGAGAATGACCCGAGCGGGACCAGTCAGGAGGATGCCGGGGAAACTGTTACGAACGAAGAGCGGGCGCGCACTCTCAAAGCGGAAGGCGATGAGCGGGCATCCGTTCAAGACTGGAACGGTGCCATTCCGAAATACCAGCTCGCCTTAGACTTTGACCCGACCTTTACCGAGGCCGCCGACGCACTCGCAAACGCCCGGGCCGAGTTCGACGCAAAACTCAGTTTGGACGAAGCGGAGATCAATATAGCAGGTGGGGCCCAGAACGCGCGCGAGGGTAACTATCAGGCGGCGGTCACGGCGTATGAACAGGCGGCGGCTCTGCTGCAATCGGTTCCGCCGACCAGCCAATACGCGGAGGCGGCCCAGGGACAACTGAGCCACGACATCGATCCGAGCCTAGCCCGATTCCACCGGGAGTTGGGTGACGCCAGTCTACTTCGCGGGGAGTATCCCGAAGCTGTTCGCCACTACCAATCCGTTATCGGCGTTTTCGAGACCCATTCCGGCCCGGAGACTCCCGGGCTGACCCGGGAGAACAAAGAGACTTTTCGTGTGTTTTTGATTAACTCGGCCGGTAGCGTGATTGAGGCTGGCCAAGCAGGTGTCGCGGTGCAGCTCTTCGATCTTGCAAACAGATTAGGCGAACTCAGGCGAAGCGAGCGAGAGGCGTTGTTCGCTGCTCTAGCCAGTGCCGCATCCCAGTCCTACGAAGCCGAAGACTACGGCACCGCAGCTCGGTTGTATCAGCGGGCGCAGGAATACGGTCAGCTGTCCAGAAGACAAAGGCGCCAGCTAGACAACGCGGTCGAAAGAGCACAGAACTGAAATCAAACTTCAAACGTCCGTCCGAATAACTTTGGAGCCTCGATTGCGAAATCCAACTGATTGGTTCGGGCCTGCTTGCCGCTGGACCGTGATGCTCGTATTGAGTGTCACGTGCCAAAATGCGTTGGCTCAGGAAGCGCCGCTAGTTACGCCGCTACTTACGATAGACGAGGCCGTGGAACTTGCACTGGAGCACAGCCCTGCCCTGCTGGCTCCCACGGATTCCATTGCGATGGCTGAAGCCCGTGAGGTCGAGGCCCAGCTGGCGAGATGGCTTCCCAGCTTGTCTGTGCGTTCGACCATCGCCCCGTCCGGCCCTATCAGGGGCAACGCTCTCGAGTCGACATCCGGTACCGATCTAGATGCGCTCGGCGACCTCGGGGACGAGCTCGGTTACCAGACGAACAACAGCTTTCGAGCAATCTTCCCGCTGTACGAGTTTGGCAAAATCACGGTGGCCGGGGAGTTGGCCGCAGTGGGAAGCGAGGTGGCCCGGCTTCAGAGGAGAAAGGCTGAACTGGAGCTCGTATTTACTGTCCGCCAGGCCTATGCCGGCTTGCAGCTCGCGGTTGCATTCGACGAGATGATCTCCGAGGGCACAGACCGATTGGAGTCCGCCCGTGAGAGCCTGGAGTTGCGGGTTTTGGAAGGGGACCCTGGAGCGCGGACTGAACTGCGACAGCTGACGATTTTCGAAGCCGATTTTGTCGGCCGAATCGCCGACAACGAGATGCTGGCGCGAATGTCGAGGCGGGGATTGGAGTACCACTGCGGCCTCGAAGGCACCTTTCGAGTAACCCCTTTCGACGACAGTGTGCCGGACAGCGTGGTATCGAGTACTGACGAGCTGATCGAAATCGCGTGGGACCATCGGCCCGACCTCACACTTCTAGATCGCGGGGTCGAGGCACAAGAGTTGGCGGCCGACTTGGCCCGCAGGAGGATGCTGCCCGACCTGTTCTTCGCGCTCGGCTTCACGCTCAACCACAACCCGCTTGCCGACGACCAACCATCTCCTTTCGCATACGACCCTTATAACTCGAGTGGTCTGGGCTTCTTTCTGGGCTTGGATTGGAAGTTCAATTTCCGACAGATTGCGCAGGCCCGGCGCGCGGATATTGCGGTTGATCGCGCGAATCACCAAAGGGAGGAAGCCGTTGGTGGTATCCGCATTGAAATCGAGGAAGCCTACCTCACCGCCGAAGGTCAACGTCGGCGCGTCGAGGCCTATTCCGAAGCGCACGATGCGGCCGAAGCCTGGCTACGGCAACGAAGCATCCAATTCGATTCTGGCCTCGCTGACTTCAGCGATTTGAAGGAGCCGCTGGTGGCGCGCTTCAGCACGTGGGGAAACTACTATCAGGCGTTGTTCCAGTATCGTATGAGCGAGGCAGATATCGCCGTAAAGCTCGGTTTGGAACGGCTGGAGCCGGGTACCGGACTCGAAGCCGCTGAATAGGCACGACGATGCACGCGTCTGACTTGTTGCGGTTGGGCGCTCGATAGAAGGCAGCGAAGATTATGAATCGGATGAAAAAACACTCACTCTTGTTAGCTATTTGCCTGCTGGTGTGGGGGCCAAACGCTGGCGCCCAGGATATGAGCCCCACCGAGTTCGTGCGAGCTCAAGCAGATTCACTTCTGACCATCATCAACCAACCCGCGGCAGCGGGCTCTCCCGAGTTGGCGGAACGACAAGAAGCGCTCAAAGCAGCGGTCCGCTCCTTCATCGATTTCGAGGAGCTGTGCCGGCGGGCGCTGGGCGACCACTGGGAAACCAGAACAGCTGAAGAACAACAGTCGTTTGTCGCCCTGATGACCCAGTTGGTAGAGACCAACTACACCGTCAAGTTGGGCAACCGCACGGTCGATTCACCCTATGATGTGGCGTACACGGACGAGGATATCATTCGTCATTTCGCCCGGGTCACCGGTACTGTCACCTCGGACGGGGTCAGTACCGCTGTCGAAATCATGATGATTCAACGGGAAACCGGCTGGATTGTGTACGACATTGTCACTGACGACGTCAGTGTTCAGGAGACCTACGCCGAGTCGTTTGATGAGATCATCCGGGACGAAGGATGGGAAGCCCTGCAGCAACGACTACGCGACCGTCTCGAGGAGCTGGAACTCGAACTTGAGGAACAGCGTCAAGCCCTAGAATAACACCTGCAAAATCAGACTGTTATAGGTGAGTTCGCCACTTTGTTGGGGAGAGCCCCACTAAAAGGGGGATTTGCTTTGACAAAGCGCTTTTCGGTCAGTAAGTTACCGCCGCTTGCCGATCTCCCATTTTCTTGGAATGGAACTAGGCGAACAGGCGTTCGTTTGGCCGCTGAGAACAGCGGGAAGCAATTTTTTAACCGACCAACTAGGTGTCTTTCAAGGCCGGCTGCCGAGGGGATAGGTGGCCACAAACGAAACGAGTTTATGCAAACAGAACAACAGAACGAAATTTCGACCGAGGACTTTGCTTCCCTCCTTGCGGAGTACGAGCAAAACGCCGGCGCAGTCGTCGAGAACGAGATTGCCACCGGCCGAGTACTCTCAGTGAGCAAGGACCACGTCCTGGTCGACATCGGCTACAAATCCGAAGGTCTCATCCCGATCGCTGAATTCGCCTCTGTAGACGGCGAACTGAGCGTCAAGACCGGTGATGAGGTAGAGGTCCTCGTCGAGTCGTATGAAAACGACGATGGCCTTTGCGTGCTGAGCAAAGAAAAAGCCGACAAGCTGAAGATCTGGGAAGAGATTGAGGCTGCCACCGAGCGAGATGAACTGGTCGAAGGGACCATCATCAACCGCGTCAAAGGTGGTCTTTCGGTTGATATCGGCGTCAAAGCCTTCCTTCCCGGAAGTCAAGTCGAGCTTCGCCCCACTCGGAACCTCGACAAGTACTTGGGACAGACCTTCAAGTTCAAGGTCATCAAGTTCAATAAACGCCGCGGAAACATCGTTCTTTCACGACGCGTTCTTCTCGAGAAGCAGCGCGAGTCACTTCGTCAAAGCACACTTGACCGGCTCTCTCCCGGTATGGTTGTCGAAGGCATCGTCAAGAACATCACCGAGTATGGCGCATTTATCGATCTGGGCGGAATCGACGGACTCCTTCATGTCACCGACATGAGCTGGGGCCGAGTCAACCACCCGGAAGAAGTGCTCAACATTGGCGATGAAATCCGCGTTCAGGTCATGAAGTTCGATCCGAAGCGCGAGCGCGTCAGTCTGGGTCTGAAACAACTGACTCCTGACCCGTGGAGCAACGCTACCAAGCGCTATCCACCAAGCTCCCGTCAGCTGGGCCGTGTTGTCAGCCTGATTGACTACGGTGCATTCGTCGAACTCGAAGAAGGTATCGAGGGTCTCATCCACATCAGTGAGATGTCTTGGACCCGACGCATCAAGCATCCATCGAAGATGGTTGGAAAGAACGACATCGTTCAGGTTGTCGTCCTCAGCGTTGATACCGAGAGCAAGAAGATTTCCTTGGGTATGAAGCAGGTCACTGCCAATCCCTGGACACTGCTCGAAGAGAAGTACCCCGCTGGAACCCGAATCGTCGGAACCGTCCGCAACATCACCGACTTCGGTGTGTTCATCGGTATCGAGGAAGGAATCGACGGCTTGGTCCATATCTCCGACATGTCTTGGACCCAGAAGATCAAACATCCCGCCGAGCTGTTCAAAAAAGGCGACGATGTGGAGGCAGTCGTTCTCAACATCGATGTCGACAACGAGCGGTTCAGCTTGGGTATCAAGCAACTGTCGCCGGATCCGTGGGAGTCGATCCCAGAGCGGTTCCCGCCAGGACGAATCTGCGACGCGGTTATTACCAAACTCACCGACTTTGGCGCCTTCGCCAAGATCGAAGAGGGCGTCGAGGGGCTCATT
>CAZDBH010000108.1:12617-17606 GCA_964503485.1 uncultured Bradymonadales bacterium
CAGCACCAACCGGGTCGAGAACCCCTCCGAGGTTGTTAACGTGGGTGACGCGCAGAAGGTCGAGGTTATCTCGGTCGACGCGCGCGAGCGGAAGATTGCCTTGTCAATCAAGAGCTTCATCCACAGAAGTGAGCGTGGACGTCTGCGCGAGTACCGAGACTCTTCGGCAAGCGCCACAGCGTCTCTCGGAGATGTGTTTGGCGATCGGCTAACGGGTACGCACAGTCCCGTGGAAGCTGAGGCTGCAGAAGCTGCTCCGGTTGAGGCTGCAGAAGCTGCTCCGGTTGAAGCTGCAGAAGCCGCTCCGGCTGAGGCTGTAGAAGCCGCTCCAGCTGCAGAAGCTGCTCCGGCTGAGGCTGCAGAAGCTGCACCAGCTGAAGAAGCCGCTCCGGCTGAGGAAGCTGCACCCGCTGAGGCTGCAGAGGCCGCTCCGGCGGAAGAAGCTGCCCCCGCTGAGGAAGCTGCACCCGCTGAGGCTGCAGAGGCCGCTCCGGCTGAAGAAGCTGCTCCGGCTGAGGCCGCAGAGGCCGCTCCGGCTGAAGAAGCTGCTCCTGCTGAAGAAGCTAAAGCTGACGACGCTGCAGACAAAGGCAGCGACGCCTAAAGCTCTGTTCGATTGAAGTAAGAAGGGGACACGGTAACTCGTGTCCCCTTTTTCGTTTCTGAATGAGCTCCCGGCTGGCATTGTGGGGTCGTTGCCAGAGAGTGGCAGAAGGAGGCCGGGTGAAACCACTAGACTTTCAATGGAACGGTGGGCGAATCTCAGCGACAGCCAGTCGTCGAGAGGTCCAGGTTCGGTGGCTTGGTACCGCCGGCTACGAGTTGGTGTGCGATGGCACCCGTTTGTTGATTGACCCGTACATAACGCGGGCCCCTCTTCGGCAGCTTCTCTTCGGACCAATTCGCCCTGACGAACCCGCTATTCGACGTGCTCTGCCCAAAGTGGACGGTGTGTTGGTTGGGCACAGCCATTTCGATCACGTGATGGATGTACCAGCCATCGCGAAGTATAGCGGCGCCCGAGTTTGGGGCTCAAAGTCGACAACGAACTTGCTCCGGGCCCACGGCATCTCAGAGAAACAGATCGTGACCTGTAGTGGTGGCGAGGAGTTCGATGTAGGTCCGTTCAGGGTGACCATCGTTCGCACTGTACACAGCCGCTTCGGCCTTGGGGGCAAGGTCCCACTGCCGGGCGACATTCCGTGCTCTTGTGAGCTGCCACTCCAGGGGCGGGACTATCGTTGTGGGCAAGTGTTTGGCTTCTCGATCAAGGTCGATGGTTACACGATCTACCACTGGGGAAGCGCGGACCTTGTCGAAGAAGAGATCAAGGAGCGCGACATCGATCTACTTCTGATGTGCATCGCAGCTCGACATGCTACAGAGCGGTACATACCGCGATTGCTCGGTAGGTTGACCCCTCGGCTCGTCATGCCGACGCACTATGACAACCTGTTTCGGGCGATTAGCAAACCGATGGGGCTCCTCCCGCTGACTCGCTTCGGCCAGTTCGTCGATGACGTCCACACCTTCGATCGTGAGATTACGATCGGAACGGTCCCACTGAATGGCTCCGTTATCCTCGACGCGTGACCTTTCGGGGCCTAACGGAACGTCACGGTGGATGGTTCAGTGAGATGGGGGATTAGATTCAGGGCGAATAGGCTAAACCGCTCACTCGAGAACAAGAACTCAGTAGTCGAGGCGTTTCGAATGACGAGGCTGAGCTCGAACACGGCGCTGTCCGTGAGGTCCAGCGCCCGACCGGCCGCGGCTGCGATAGCGCCACCGGATGTCATGGCCATGATGGTTTCGTCGGAGTGGTGGGCCGTCATGAGTCGGGCCAGCCACTTGTCGACTCGGTCACGGAATTGGGCGAAGGACTCGACTCCCGGTGCCTTGATTTCGCCTGCAATCCATGCCCTCGTTACGTGTTGGAAAAGCAGCTCACGGCTGCGCATACCCTCTTTTCCGGGAGTGAACATCCCCTCGACCCAGCCAGCAATTTTCCGGTCGCGTTGGGCGAGTTCCGGTACTGCCTTTTGCATGACGTAGAGGGCAGCATATTCGGCGAGTGCTGGCTCGTTCACCACCTCGGGCGGCTCGGCACCGGAGGCTTCCAGCCCCTCACACAGCCCGTCCATCGACTGGATGTGCCTCTTGAGAGGTCCACAGACGAGTGTGCTGATCGGTCGTTTGGTCTCCGCTAGGTAGGTGCCGAGAGCTCGGCATTGCTCATATCCGAGGTCCGAGAGTTGGTCGTAGTCGTCCCCCATGAAGGAGGCTTGCCCATGTCGTATGAGAATCAGTTTCGACACGAGGTCTTCGCTACGACGCGCTGAGCTTCTCGACCGCCTCATCAAAAGGGACGTCGAGGTAGATGGGCTGGGGATTCCCAGCCATATAGACTTCGGCGCCGTCGTCGCTCTCGTAGATGGTGCTGATGTCTGCTGGGTTGATTACGAGGCGGTTGCCATTACGGTCACGGAACTCGACGAACATTCCCTATCTCCTTGGCGGTCGAAGGTCTGAACCGATACTAGGGGGCATTGCGTCCAGCGGCCAGTGTCTCGGGAACCTCGGGCTCCCCAAGTGGCTCGGGCATTGGTTTTGATGAAAAGGTACGAAGGGGAGAACGTCTGATGACGTCCTCCCCTTCGTTGCGGTCCCAGCGCTCATGACCCGAGGCTGCGTGATTGGAGTGTGTTAGAGATGGGCCATATGCGTTTGTTTGGGACCTGTGGAGGTGTTGTTCATGCGACACTCTGTATTCGTTCGAAGTTCGTCTGGTTTCTCCAGGTGCAGTCTAATCAGCTTTCTTCTTCTATCTCGTCGATAAACGTGTAGCTGAAGCTGAGTAGGAGTGCGTGCTGCAACTGCCACTCATCCAACAGCAGGGGCTGCCGCTCCGCCTGAAAGCGGTAGTCGACGGAAGCCCAGTCCACCATCTGGAAAGAAAGACCCGCAAAGAACTGAATGTTGGCGATATCAATCGCGCTTCGGTCATCGTTGGCGGGTAGATCATTGATGAACGGAATCAGGACTTCGCCGCCAACTTCATACGTCACCCTACCCTCGTCGAATGAGCCGTAAAGAGATGTCAGCGCCGCCGCGCCCGCCTGATTGTGGTCATTTAACTCGATGACCTCGATTTCGGGAGTGGCGTCATCGTCGGCGACGGCAAGCTGTCCGCTCGAGAAAATCTCCTGGGCGCCAAAACCCGCCAGCAACTCATATGTAATCTCGTCAGTCTTTATCGGCTCGACGAAGACCCCGACCGACTCAGACAAGGTCAGAGGTTGGAACGGATCAGTGAGGTCGAAACTGGTGGCGGTCGTGCTCTCTGTCGTCCCGTCGAGGAACGTAGTCACATACGTATTGTCAGCTCCCCTCACGTCCTTGCCGGGAAGAATTGCGGTATCAATAGTAATACGAGCGAAGGGGCCGAACCACGCCGCACTGGGTACATGAAAGAGGTAGAGACTCTCGATCTGTAGCGAGTCAGCGGACTTCACGAACTCATCGATCACCGGTGTGCGCGAGAAGGTTTCGCTAAGAAGCAGCGAGTTGCGCCACTCATGATTGCCCTCTTCGAGGAGCGCTCCGGAATCGAGATTGGCACCGACGGTCCAGGTCGAGCCATCGGCGGCTCCAATCACATTCGAACTGGACCCAAAGTTGATGTTTGCGCCGAGACTGAGCCGGTACTTCCAGCCCGAGTCGTCGCTCACCTCGCCCGCATCAATCTGATCGGGCAATATCTCGGTGGCTTCCTGGGCGCTGGCATGACCAGAGACCAGTACCACCGCAAAAGTGGCAAGTATGAAACGCATCAGAATTCTCCCTATACACTTTCTAAGTAATCACACGCATTGAAACACTTTTGCACGAGCCGTGCCACGCATGAACAAATATGAAAACACAATACAGTACAAGATGTTACTAGGAATTCATCGTAATTTGGGTCGAAACCCCCGAACCAAGTTAGCCCGTAACGTGTCGTTTCGGCACACGCCTGTTTCAAAAGGGCACACAACGATTGAAATGGAGACGGTCCTCGGGTAAGTTCGTGATGGCTATTGGGGAGGACAGGGTGCAAGAATCAGGAACAGTGGTCTTCGTCGACGACGACCTGTTGGCGGTGGCTCGAGTATGGCTCCAGAGTGGTGGCTACAAGGTGGTCACATTTTCGAGTGGCGAGGGCTTCCTCGATGGTTTGTCACGGGTCATACCCGACGTGATCTGCCTGGATCTGAAGATGCCAGGTTTGTCGGGAATCGAGACCCTCGAGCGGCTCAGGCGAAACTACAAAGACATCCCCGTGATTATCGTCACAGCGATTGATGACGCCGCATCGATCGTCACGCTCATGCAGAAGGGAGCCTACGACTACCTCGTTAAGCCAATCGAGCGTGGGAAGCTCCTGACGAGCATTCGAAATGCGGTGGAGAAGTACCGAATGGCTCTCGAGTTGACTCGCCTAGAGCGCGAAGCTCAGGGCGGGGGGTACTCAGGGATCGTCGGTGAGTCAACCGTCATGCGGCACCTCTTCCGCCAGCTTGATCGGGTCGCTGGGGGCGATATCACGGTCATGATCCACGGGGAAAGCGGTACCGGGAAGGAACTGGTCGCTCGGGCGATTCACGAGAACAGCGGACGATCGGACGGTCCATTTGTCGCGTTGAATTGTGCGGCCATCCCAGAGAACTTGCAGGAGTCGGAACTCTTCGGACACGAGAAGGGCTCTTTCACGGGCGCTACGACTCGGCGAGCAGGTCGTTTTGAGCAGGCCAATGGCGGCACCCTCTTTCTTGATGAGGTGGGTGAGCTCAGTCCGAGTCTGCAAGCGAAGCTACTTCGAGTGCTGCAGGAGCACCAGTTCACTCGGGTTGGTGGGAATCAGGAGATTGAAACCGATATTCGCCTTCTCGCGGCGACGCACCGAGATCTCGCCGAGGAGGTTAGAAACCATCGGTTCCGTGAGGATTT
>CAZDBH010000108.1:17616-20034 GCA_964503485.1 uncultured Bradymonadales bacterium
GGGTCTTCGAACTCGAAGTGCCCCCCTTGAGGGAGCGCAGCGCGGTCGACATCCTGCTGCTGGCGCGGACCTTTCTGTCCCGTTTGGCCCACGAACACGGGACGCCGGTTCCCAAAGTGTCTAGTGCTGCGCAACAGGCACTCACGAGCTACGACTGGCCTGGAAACGTGCGCGAGCTCCAGAACGCAGTCCATCGGGCCTATGTCCTTTGCGAGGATCGGATTCTCGAGCTAGAGGATCTTCCGCCGCGGCTGTTCCCCAAACCTGCAGCATCGCTGCAGCCTTCGAGCCTAGGCGTTGGTTTGGCGGGACAAAGCTCGAGCCCATTTCAGCGCTCCGAGACGGGGCGCCTACCGGCGGTCTCCCTCGACGTCCTCGAGAGGCGAGCCATTGAGGAAGCCCTCGACCGAAACCGGTGGAATCTGTCTGCGGTGGGACGCCAACTCGGAATTGGCCGGACTACGCTCTATCGGAAGTTGAAGAAATACGGTCTGAAATAGACCGGTTGTCAGGTAGAGACGTCTGCCCTGCCCGCGCGTTTCACTGAGTATAGTTTTGTGTCTGCGGCTTTGAGGAGTTCCTCGACCGTTTCACCATCATTTGGAAAGGCGGCCACGCCCGCGCTGAAGCTGACATCTCCCCAGTACGTGCCCAACCCGTCTCTGGCTGGGTCTCGAAACTCAGTGAGTACGCGAGACAGAATCTCTTTCGCCATCTGGGGGGTGACGCCCTCCATGGCGATAGCAAACTCGTCGCCGCCCCAACGTGCTCTAATGTCCTCAGTTCGGAGCCGACGCAACAACAGACTGCCCAACCGAGCCAACACCTCGTCGCCGGCGTGATGGCCGTGGGTGTCATTCACTTGTTTGAAGCGGTCCAAATCCAGGAGAGCTACCACGAGTTGGCCTTCCTCACGACGGACCGCGGCCAACCGGCGGTTTACTTCCTCGACAAAGGCGCCTCGCAATAACAGTCCTGTGACCGGGTCTCGTCGGCTGTGTTCTCTAATGAAGGCTTCGCGTTCCAGTCGCAGTCGGATTCGAGCCAAAAGCTCCCTAGGTACGATTGGCTTGGCCAGGTAGTCGTCAGCACCTGCCTCGAAGGTCGCGACGCGGACATCAGATCCCAGTCGAGCGGTCATCAACAGGACGGGAAGTGACTTCCAGTCGGGTGTAGCCCGAATGACTCGGCAGACATCGAACCCACTCAATCCCGGCATCACCAGGTCCAACAGAACCAACTGGGGCCGGCTCCGTTCCAGAGCCGCCAAGGCAGCGCTGGGATCCGATTCACGGGCCACGTTCAGACCCGCGGACTCGAGAACGATAGAAACCGAATCGATAAACTCGTCATCATCGTCGATCACGAGAACAGTCGGAGCGTCTCCCGCCCGAAGGGAGACCAGATACCGTATCGAAGATTTTAGGCGTTGTTCGCTGATGGGCTTTTCGAGAAACAGCGAGCTGCCCGCATTGACCGCCGCCAGTCTGTTATCGAGTTCTGCGTGGGCAGTCACAAACGCGATCGGCAACGTTTTGTTTCGCTCGGCCCGACGCAGGCTCCTGACCAATTCAAACGCATCGTCTTGGCCGCTCAAGCGAATGTCGACCATCGCCGCAGCGAGTGGGGTGTTCTCGGCGATACGTTCTGCCTCGGTTACGCTATGGGCAACCAACATCTCGATCAGTGCTTCGCCCGCCACGCGCTGGGCGAATTCGCAGAATTTCGGGTCATCATCGATCAGCAGGAGCCGGGGCGCGACGCTCGTCTCGAGGGTGTTGGTATCGGTCGTCTTGTGAACCGAGGGCAGCAGAACTGCCTTCTGAGCTGAATCACAAGCGGCGAGCGCCCTGTCAACATGGGTCCACCAGTCCTCGCCGCCCCGGTCTTCACGATTCAACTCTCCCTCGAGACGGCCGTACTCGTCGCTCAAGGTGGGAAAACCGTAACTTCCAGCGGTGCCATGTATCTTATGAGTGGCCATTACGGCGTCTGTCAGGGCCGTGGCGTTTCCCAGCTTCCGATAGGCGTCGAGGGAGGTGACGATGCTCCGGTGTTTTGCCGCCAACGTTTTGCTATATGCGGCCCGTAGGGCGGCCATTTTTTCGTCGAGGCGACTCTTTGCGGGCTTGGGCTTCTTGGAGCGGCGTTCGCAGAGCTCGTCCAGTTGGGCCGACACTTCGCGCCAGTTGATCGGGATGCCGACGACCAAGGAGACACCACCTTCTTGGACCAAGGTTTCTCGAGAGGGTTCTCCGACGGAGGTATCGACTGCCATCACGATTGTGGCTGAGCCCGAAGACGCCTCTCTCAACGACTTGAGTTCGACGATCGGATCGGGGCCCAATATCTCGAGGTCTAAAATGACAACGGGCGCGTCGGCCTTGGAGACCTGCTCTCGCAGTGATTCCAGCGATT
>CAZDBH010000109.1:0-20007 GCA_964503485.1 uncultured Bradymonadales bacterium
GACCCTGCTGTCCTTGCTGACCCTGCTGTCCTTGCTGACCCTGCTGTCCTTGCTGACCCTGCTGTCCTTGCTGTTGGTTCTGGGCCATTTGTTGCTGGGCTTGGTTCATCGCCGAGAGTTGTTCCATCCGAGCAGACCGAACGTCTTGAAGTGTGGAAACCAGATCTTGTTGAGAAGCTGAGCCCTGCTGATCGGCTTGTTCCGAGAGAGATTCTACAAGTTCGTTCAGCTGTTCGACGGCAGTCGACTGATCGCCTTGCTGCATACTCTGAGCGGCCTCGGACAGCCGAGAATTGGCCTGTTCGCGTTGCTCAGCCGACATTCGATCTTGGCGGGAGCTATCGCTGCGAGTGCCCTGATCGGCCTGCATAAGGGCATTGGCTAGCTCGCCGAGCTCCTCGTTTCCACTTTCGGAGGCCCTTCGGGCGACTTCACTGGTCAGTTGGCCGGCCGTTTCGGCGTCGCCCTGCGAAATGGCTTCCCGCAGGGATTCTGCGACGTCTTCGTCGCTCGCTTCCTGAAGTGCGTCGGAATCGAGTAAATCATCCTCTTGGCCCTGTTGAGCCAAATCAGCAAGCCGTCGTTCAGCGCTCGACAGGGCGCCTACAACACTCGTTCCGCTCGCATCAGAACCAAGCGCTTGCTCCATTTGTCGCATGACATCGCCAATCCGTTCGCTGAGTGCGCCGTCCGCAGCCATTCTGTCTGCCAGAGCGCGAAGTTGCTCAAGGTCGTTTCGCAGGTCTTGCTGGGTCTCCTCAGACAGGTGTTGACGGTCTACTGGGTCATCCTCAGGTTGATTCGTGAAGGGCACCTCGCTCGGGCTGACGAGTTCGACAATACTCGCGAAGGGGACAACCGGTGGTTTTGAGTCGGTATCTTCCAAAATGTAGGCCAGAAAACCGGCGCTTAGTCCCAAAGCAGCGGCCACGTAGGTCCATCTGGGGAATTTATAAGGTCCGATTGCTCCCGAGTTGACGGTGGGTGCGGCCCTACCGACCCGCCGCTTTATCGCACCCGCGATATCGTCGGCGCAGTCAACCTGACCCGCTTCGAGAGCCAGCGCGGTAGCCATAAGATCGTGGAGGTCGTGGTGCGAATCGACTTTGATTGCTAGCTCTGGCAGGCCAATCCGCTGTTTCGAGAGCAACCATAGGGCAGCCCCGAGAAGAGCGGTTGCGCCGGTGGCCGCAACCAGAACCACAGGCAGAGCGCGTCCTGAGGCGATATGGGCAGCCGCAATCAAGCCGCTCGCGCACAACAGGGCCCCCGTGAACCACGTTAGGATCTCGAGAAGGCGACGTCCGTTGTACTCGCGTCCCCAGCGTTTCAGATGTCGACGAATTCCAGCGTCCATTCAACTACTCACTATCTCGCTGAGCCTCTAGAACCCTAAGTGCAAGACCAGGGCCAACCAACTTCGTGCCTGTTAGACCACCACAATCAGTATTGGTTCCCAGTCCTTTTGAACGAACCATCACATTTTCTAGCAGCTCTAAGCATACGACTAAGAACGTAACGATTGCACGATTCGATCTACGATTTGTTACAAGACCCCTAACGTCTGCCAGTTACATTGTCATTCCGGGATTCCCGGCTGAGTTGGACGCACAAGGGAACCATCTATTCTACTCTTCGGCAGATCTTGGCTTGCACCCTCAGCGGAAAAAGGTATGTTGTCGGCCGCGAAGGGCTACCGGGGGGCCACGTAGTCAATCCTATTCGAGGACATCGGGACGTTTAATGCCATGAAGACAGGGCCTATTTGCCTGATTGCAGTTCTTTCTCTCATCGTAGGTTGTTCCACTCGAGAGACCTCCGATCCGTCGTACCAACAGTCGGACGACGTCCGAGAGACTCGCGACGTTGTTTCCCGCACGGACGTGGATGTAGCCGAGCCGCCGGATGGCGGAGGCGAGCCAGACGAATCCGTCGATCCGGGACCTGAGGCAACGCATCGCGATGTCGAAGTGACGACCTGTGAGGGACCAGCTATTCCGACAGGCGACGATGCCTGCGTTGTGACTCCCGGTTCCCCAAATCTAGTCGTCTTGCGCGGTACCATCCTGGCCCCCGATGAGGTCATCGAAAACGGCTGGCTGGCCTACTCCCGAAATGGCGACCAGGGTGTTATTGAATGCCTTGGATGTGATTGTTCCGGTATCTCCGGATTCGAGCAGGCAACGGTAATCGAATGTGCCGACGGCGTGATCTCGGCCGGCCTCATCAACCCCCATGACCACATCACATTCTCGGTCAGCGCACCGCAGTCGCACGGCAACGAGCGCTACGAGCATCGCCACGATTGGCGACGGGGCAACCGGGGCCACAGTGAAATTGACGTCGATCGCAACAACAACGGAGACGGCACCATCTGGGGCGAACTTCGCATGTTGATGGGCGGGGTCACCTCAATTGTGGGGTCCGGCGGATCAGACGGATTGATCCGGAACCTCGACCAGGACCAGGAAGGGCTCCGTCAGGGCGACGTTTTCAACAGCACTTTTCCATTGGACGACTCGAGTGGTCGGTTGGTCTTCTCAGGCTGTGGGTACTCGAATGACCGCGACCGCGCGAGTAGGACTACAGTGCAGGACGCCTACCTTCCTCATGTGGCCGAGGGGATCGATCAGGCCGCGAGGAACGAGTTCCTCTGCCTGTCGAGCAACGAGAATGGTGGCGAGGACGTCATCGAGGCGAATACCGCGATTATCCACGGAATAGGCCTCACAGCATCCGACATCTCCGAGATGTCACTCAACGGCTCCACCTTGATTTGGTCACCTCGCAGCAACATCGACCTGTACGGGAACACCGCCCAAGTCACTCTGTTTCACAATCTCGGTGTTCCAATTGCTCTGGGTACTGACTGGTCGGCGAGCGGTTCGATGAACATGCTGCGCGAGCTCCAGTGTGCGGACGAGTTCAACACAAACAACCTCTCGGGGTACTTTACTGACTACGAGCTCTACCTCATGGCCACCGAGTGGGCAGCATTCGTGACGGCGACAGACGATGTCATCGGGTCGCTCCGGGAAGGGTATGTGGCGGACATCACAGTCTTCGACGGGCAGGGCCGCGATCCGATCCGAGCGGTGCTCGATGCCGAAGCCGGCGACGTAACGATGGTTGTTCGGGGAGGAACTGTTCTTTTCGCAGACACAAACATTATCGAAGGCCTCAGAAGCGATGCACTTCAATGCGACGTCCTCGACGTCTGCGGCACCTCCAAACGTGTCTGTCTCGACGCTGAAACCGGCCTGGCTCTGGACGAACTCGAGAACAGAATCGGCGGAGACGAGTATCCCCTCTTCTTCTGTGGCGCTCCTGCAAGTGAGCCGACCTGCATTCCTTCGAGGGAAGGTGAGTACACTGGTCAAGAGCCGAGCGACGCCGACGCCGATGGCATACCCGACGCATCGGACAACTGTCCTGCGACTTTTAACCCAATTCGTCCATTGGACAACGGTGCTCAGCCTGACCACGATCTAGACCAACTGGGGGATGTCTGCGACCCGTGTCCATTCGACGCCGATGGCTCTCAATGTGCCAGGCCGGTCAGCGGTGATCGCGACGGCGACGGCCTGCTGGCTGGCGATGACAACTGTCTCGATGTGTACAACCCAGAACAACTCGATACCGACTCAGATGGTATCGGAGACCTCTGCGATGCCTGCCCCGAGCAGTCGAACGAGGGTGGTGCGGGATGTGTCTACACCATCCAGCAGTTGAGGGACCCGGCCGGTTCACCGCCCCCAACCGGGACCTCAGTGCAGGTCTCGAACGTTATCGTCACGGCGACTCAACTTCAGAGAGACACCAGCAACGCGTACTACATTCAGAGTTTGGACGATGTCGGGGCAGATTACTCTGGGATCTTAGTCTACACGGGTGCAGACCTTCCTGTGACCAGCACAGGGGCGGCGGTTGAAGCGGGAATGGTCCTTTCGTTGACCGGTGAAACGACCGAATTCCGTGGCATCGCCGAACTGGTTCGGCCCACCAGCGTTGTTCTCGACCGAACCGAAGCCCTCCCCCAACCGAGACTAGTCACGGCAGCCGACCTTACTCCCGACAGTGAAACTGGCGAGGCGCTGGAGAGTTTGTTCGTCCGTTTGGAAGACGTACACGTCGCTCGGTATCTGTCAGATGACCCAGAAAGCGAAGACGAGGAGGACGAGTTTTACGTGGCCGATTCGGCGGACGATACCTGCTCGGGTGAGACTCCGTCTTGCGCTCTCGTCGGCGACTTCTTGATCGACGGAGGTGATGATGCCAACAACTCACCGAACGCCGAGGTTGGACAAACCTATTCGTCGATTGTCGGGCTCGTGAACGGTTTCGACAACCGATACAGTCTTGATGTTCGCTACACCACGGATCTGACTCAGTAGAGTGTTTCGATCTCGCCGTGCACCGCTCACCGGTGATATTCCACCCGTTCTAGCCGTTTTCACTTGCGCTCTGGCAAGCCCACAATTATTGGTTGGCCGTAAAATAGATTGACTGGAGCTGCAAGATGCGACGAGTTGCCCCGTTCCGCCTGAGCTTAGCACTGCTATTGTTGACTGCATCATTCTCCGCCGCGGTTCACGCCGAGGGTGTGGAAGTGCAGCGCTTCCACCCCGCTGGAAGCCTGCAAAGCGGTTACTTGACGGTCTTCCAAGGCAGCACCGACCTGCCGAAGCATTGGGAGACCAGTCTGTGGTTTCAGTACGGCCATCAGCCGCTGGTCCTCGAAACAGACCAGGGTTCATCGCCCGTAATCGACGGCCAATTGGTCGCCCACTCCTTCACATCTGTGAGCCCAATCCACTGGATTCGGCTGTCACTCGACCTCCCCGTCATTCTCTACCAGGGTGGTGACCACGAGGAAGCAGTCGGCCTCACCGAGGGGGATTTGAGTTCGGCAGGTTTGGGCGATATTCGAATTGTCCCGGCCTTCTCATTCTACGATGGGCGCCGGGGTGACGAACCGTGGGAGCAATACGCCGGTGTCGCTATCGGCGTCGCAATACCGGTCATCCTTCCCACTGGAAACACCGATCGCTTCCAGGGGGAATCATTCCGCGCCGAGCCGCGCCTGACATTTGACTTCGCCACCCCGTCGGGTTGGGGAGTGGGCGTAAATTTCGGTGCCCTGCTAAGACAGGAGAGCGAACTGGCCAATCTAAACGTCAGTCACATGCTCAGCTACGGCCTCGCCGGCCGAATTCCCTTCAGTCCCGATCTCTTGTCGTTGATCGTCGAGTTGGATGGCAATCTCACACTCGGATCCGACGAGTTGTCCTCGGAGGAGACGCCGATGGAGGCGCTTGCCGGCCTGGCGCTGGAGCTTGACGATTGGGTCGTAGGAGCCGGCGGTGGAATCGGCCTATCTGACGGATATTCGACCCCTGCGTTCAGGACCTTTCTGAGTGTCGGGTACAGTCCGCTGGTTCCTCCTCCGCCGCCAGAGGTTGATACAGACGGTGACGGCTATCTCGATCCGGTTGACGACTGCCCGTTGGAGCCGGAGGATTTCGACGGATTCGAGGACGAGGATGGTTGTCCTGACCTGGATCACGATCGCGATGGGATTCTAGAACCCGTCGATCTCTGTCCCAACGATCCGGAGGACTTCGATGGTTTCGAGGACGAGGACGGCTGCCCCGATCCCGACAACGATCAAGACGGCTTCCTCGATCCGGACGATTCCTGTCCCAATGAGCCAGAGACCGTAAACGGATATCAGGACGATGATGGATGTCCTGACGAGCGTCCCATTGTAGTGACTCCGACCCACATCGAGATCACTGAGAAGATCTACTTCGACTACGATTCGGACGTTATTCAGGAGCGGTCATACGACATTCTCGATGCAGTCGCGGCGACAATCATCGAGCACGAATTGTTCAAGACGATTCAAGTAGAGGGTCACACCGATAATCAGGGAACCGACGCCTATAACCTCGAGCTGTCGCAGCGCCGAGCCGCGGCAGTCGTCGAGGCATTGGTCGCACGAGGGGTCGGTCGGGACCGTCTGGTTCCCGTCGGATTCGGTGAGAGTCGATTGGTCGATGAAAGAGAAATCGAAGAGGCCCACGAAGCCAATCGTCGAGTCGAGTTCCTCATCCTCGAGCGGGTCGAAGAAGCCCCAGAGGAAGTTGCACCCGACTCCATGCCCAGCCCAGAGTAGCTAGGCCTTCTCTCGGCGAGGACCGCTCTCTCCACAAGACCGGCTTCCGCCCTGTCGGAGGTCGGAGCGATCTGATACCCTGCCCCCGCTTTCGGCGGAGAGTCGCCGGACGCCCCTGTCACGCTGATGAAGAAATACATGGCTCGTATTTGACCGCGACCGGCTGGTCGGCGGAGGAGTAAATGCCTGTGGTCAACACACGGAACGTTCTGTCTCATTTAGGTCTCTTGTTGTTCTCTTTGACCCTCTTGTCTGGCTGTAGCTCGGACGAGGGAAGCGAGAACCCAACTGACGACGTAGCGTTGGAAGATGTGTCGGCAGACACCGCCGAAGCGGATGTGGGTACCGCTGACGAGGGAAGTAGCGACTCCGATTCGGTGAGCGTGCCGGACGTGGCCGAAGAGATCTCAGTGACCTTGTTCGACGACATAAGAATCAACAGTACGGGCGAGGAAAATGTCCGCTCCGTCACGACTGAGTTCGAGTGGTCGGGTACCTACGAACGAGCAACTCTGGTGGTCGACCTAGACACGACATGTTTTCCCTTCAGTGAGTGGTCAACTCCACCTTCAGGCCACAACTGGCCCGCAGATTGTGACGCGTTCGACCGCAACTTTGAGTTTCACCTTTTACCTCCCGAAGACGCTGAGGAAGGAACCCCGGCCATCGAATTGGTTCGGGCGATAACACCCTTCGGAGGCCCGTTGCACTTCGAGATTGATGTGACAGACCTCGCAAACGGGCTGCCAGGCGAGCACGTGATAAGGAGTCACATCTCGACCTGGTCGGATGGTGCCGGACAGGTGACGGGGTCAGCAGGTGGCTGGAATGTCACCGCGCGTTTCGACCTACTTCCCGGTACCCCACCGAGGACAGTCCTGGCAGTCACTCCATTGACGGATCACAGCTATGGAGCGGATGCGGGAACGATTGAGATTCCGTTCGTCGTTCCCGAGGGCACCACGGGAGGCCGTATCGAATACCGAACCACTGGTCATGGCGGAGGTACGGACAACTCAGGTGCTTGTATCGGGCCCGCCGAGGAGTTCTGCCGCAGATGGCACCAGATCTTTGTCGACGACACGCGGTGGGGAACGATTCAGCCGTGGCGCACCGACTGCGACCAATTGTGCACGCTGACTAGCGCTGGTGCGTCGAGAGAGTACTGTGCAGAGAATCCGACAGGGGCGATCGGCAGTGTTCGAGCTCCCAGGGCCAACTGGTGTCCAGGTGACCTGACTCCTCCTCTAATTGTCGAGACGGAAGAACTCTCCCAACCGGGAGAACACGTCTTTAGTTACTTCATCGAGAACGTTGCTTCTGGGGGCAGCTGGCGGACATCCAGCGTGTTCATCGCCTACGGCGAATGACCGCAGTTCGGGGATCTTCCGGCCAATCGTGCTTCGGGTACCTTCTGCGAAGTTCCTTCCTGACCTCACTATAGGTTCGGTCCCAAAAACTCGTTAGGTCGTCTGTGACCTGTTGGGGCCGCATGTTCGGGGCCAATAGGTGCAACAGCAGCTTGACCCGACCGCGTGCAATGGTCGGCGTTTCGCTGACCCCGAAGAACTGCTGAATTCGACCCGCAAGGACGGGGGGGCCGTCGAGCGAGTACTTGATCGCGACACTGCTGCCATTTGGGAAGGTATAGCGGGTTGGTGCTTCTCGGTCGAGTCGACTTGTGACCTCGTAGGGGAGGCGCCCACGGACGTAGCTCGACAGTTTCACTTTTCTGGTTTCGGAAAACGACCGCTTGTTGGCGCACAGTGCGTCTAGTTGATCTGTCAGTTGGTTCGGGCCCCACGCTGGCCACGAGTCAGCCGTGGTACCGGGGCGCAGCAATTCGAGCCGAGCAACGAGCGAGACGTACTCGGAATCAAGCAAGTCGAGCGCCCGTTCCGGTTCGGCCGCGGCAGCCTTCGCCAGCACCGCCGAGACTTCGGTCCGATCAGGGTTCACCATCGGTTTGCTCGAAATGACGAGGTCGCAGTAAACGGTGTCCACGGTTGAGACGACCCGTTCCACACTGTCGTCGAACTGAATCACGGATCGTTCCTCGACGAGTCCGGGGTCCAGCCAGTCCGCTTCGACCCTCGCAGCCTGTCGAACCAGAGCTTCGGTGTGCCGGCCTCGAGTTCCGGCCGCCAACTCAACACAGACGAGGAGCTCACCTTCCCTCACTCCCGATTCGGGACCCAGCCTGACCCCTCGCCCATCCACTAGAACAGCGCGACCCGGATTGTCCTTGCGCCGTCGGGCTACTCGATCCGGGTAACCGGCCAACAGCGCGCGATTGAAGGCCTGAACCGTGGTGTCATCGTCCAGGTGGGGTGGGCTTTTGTGTTTGGGCAATCTGCCGAGAAGTTGCTTCTTAGACTTCATGATTTCGGCAACGGCTCGGCCCGAGAGGCGACCGTAACGAGTCTCGTGGACGCGGTTCGGGCGAGCGTTTTCTATCTCCCATACCCGTTCCAACGTGTCCGACATGCAATCGGCACGGGCTGAGTCTGGTGCTCGCCCAAAGGGTGGTCGGCCAGCCAACATCGCGGCTGCACAGGCTGCTTCGTCAGCCACCCCTAGCTGTTGTGCGCGCAAGACGAACGCGGCGAGGCGAGGATGAACCGGGAGGCGAGCCATTCGTGCACCAAGCTTGGTCAACCCACTCGTGGTAACAGCGCCGAGCCTGCGGAGGAGGGCAAGGGCGTCATTCAGCGCATTCTCGGGAGGCGTCTCGTACCAGCCAAACGACGCGACTTCGAGTTGACCCCA
The DNA here is from genome assembly GCA_964503485.1 of uncultured Bradymonadales bacterium. Taxonomy (GTDB): domain Bacteria; phylum Myxococcota_A; class Bradymonadia; order JAFGEP01; family JAFGEP01; genus CAZDBH01. The sequence goes on from CAZDBH010000109.1 coordinate 8,948, forward strand.
GGCTGCGACTTCGAGACAAAGGCCGGTCAAATCGACGCGTCTGATCTCGGGGGTGTTGTGTTCGAGCAGTTCGGCGTGCTGACCCTGGGTCCAGAGTCTGAAGCACCGACCCGGTCTCTCCCGTCCAGCCCGACCGGCCCGTTGGTCGGCAGACTCTCGGCTGATCGGCCGCAGTTCCAATCGGTTGAGCGCACAACCTGAATCATAGCGAAGCTGGCGCTCCAGGCCGCTGTCGACGACAGCAGTGACACCGGCGATCGTGACTGACGATTCGGCGATGTTGGTCGCAAGCACCACTTTTCGCCGAGAGTGTAAACGCAGAGCTTTATCCTGCTCTTTCGGACCCAAACGGCCGTGCAGAGGAAGAACAAGGACGCTTTGCTCACTGCCGCTGAGCAGCTCCGCAGTCCGCTGGATTTCCCGGACCCCGGGTAGAAAAGCGAGTACATCGCCGTCGGTCTCACGGAGGGCCCGACGAACCCCAATGGCAACGCGGGTCCATACCGCCTGATCGTTTCGCTCCTCTGCGTAGTCAATCGAGACCGGATGCAGTCGCCCAGCACTCTCTATAACGCGGCTATTCGGCAGACACTCGGCGACTTGATCGATGTCCAGCGTGGCCGACATCACCAGAAGTCTCAGATCGGGGCGCGCCGAGGCTTGAACCTCACGCACCATCGCGATGGCTAGGTCGGTCTCGAGATGTCGCTCGTGGAACTCGTCAAAGACCACGGTACCAACTCTTTCCAGGAAAGGATCGGCCTGAAGCATCTGAACGAGAATGCCCTCGGTCACCACCAGCAATTTGGTTTTCGGACCCGATTTATTGTCGAAGCGGACGCGATATCCGACCTCGTGTCCAATTGGGACGCCGAGGCTCTTCGCAATCCACCTCGCGGCAGAGCGAGCGGCGACTCGTCGAGGCTCGAGGAGCACGATCGTCTTCGATTGGGCGAACCCAGATTCGAGAAGGGCGACCGGGACCCGGGTTGTCTTTCCAGCGCCAGTGGGAGCCTTCAAAACAACGTCACAGTCCTCATGCAATGCCCGAACAATGTCGGGGATGACCTCTTCTACAGGGAGGCGGTTCATGTTCGGTTTCGTCGGGAAAAGACCTCAGTGCCGTCCCCAAAAACGCCCCACATTCGACAACCCGCATATAGGGTTCGGAGACCGATATTCGGCCAACCAGCAATGAACACGGGCTCCCAAACCGGGTCGAACTTGGCCTTGAAATGAGCCAATCCACGAAACCGGAAGAGTCTGTTACCCGTCTTGGTCGAATAGAGAGAGCGGAAGGCGATCCTCAGGAGTCGATGATCATCGGCCTTAACCGGGGCATGTTCGGACATCGGGCAGGAGCCGAGCGAAAAGTGGTCAACCCCTTCGGCGCGGAGTTTCAAGCAGGTCTCGGCCAATAAAAGGTCCATGCTACCCGCCGGAGCGGTCCGGAGCCGGCTCATGACGTCAATGCCCCAGGAAGCGCCGCCCCAACTCGGAGTCAGGGTGACGACGGCCACAGGTGTGCTCGTCTCGTCCAGTGCCGCGATATATCGTCGTCCGTTCGGTCTATCGAGACATGGACTGCCCAATACGAGATGCAGCGGCGGTCGGGCCAAGCTGCCGCGCCACTCGGAAAAGAAGCGCTCGAGCGCATCCCGATGCTCGTGGAGGTCGAGTTCTCGGACGACGAGACGGAATCTCTTGCGCGCCCGGTTGCACATTTGCCGTAGGTCGGCACTATGCCCGCCGTCCAAATGAAACTGCTGGGGGTTCAAAACAGCTTCCGATCCGACCTGCACAGTACCGAATCCCGACCGCCTCACGGTATCGAGTTCCCCTTGCGATACCGGAAACAGAAGGATTCGCCTGATGCCCTCAGCGCGAGCGGCCGAGCGAAAGGCGACAAGGGCCTGTTCGTGGGCGTCTTCGTGCCCGAGAACGCCCCCGACGGCAAAGGCGGTGCGGCCGGCGAGTCGATATGCAAACGCACAACCGTTGGTCTCGAAATAGCGAAGGTCTGGCTCCAAGGCTAGATAGCCGTTCGATCGCCTCGCGCAGGAGGCCATTCGCACGATCCCGTCTATGTCTACGGCACCCTGATCAAACTCGATCCGCCGAGATACCCGGTGACCGAGACGACCTGGCAATCCGAGCAACCACTGAAGTGCCGTACGCGGTTTGTAGCGCCTTTTAGTGGCCACTAGCTCGGTTGAGTTGTTTGGGACTATCAGGTCTTGCATCGAGTTCGCGGGGTAGTGATTCACCACATTGCGCCCAGGTCTTCACTCCTATACTTGGCGGACTGCCGGTTGTCGACTGATAGGTTGGCGGCGCGCTCCGACGCTGTACCTTCCGACTGTTGCCGATCGGAGTGAAACCGGGTACTCGTGGGTAGGAGACGTCTCGCTGGGTTTCGGAGCAGGATCGCGATGAGCCGGACGTCTGCTGCCAAGCCAACACGCCGACAAGGAGTTGTGCGTAATGAGCAAGCTGCTCACCTTCGTCGCACATACCGTAACCCGCCGCCGCGCGCTCGTGATGGGTGCCCTTCTGTTGTGTTTGGGCTTCCTCGGCTACCAGATCAAGTCCATTCGGGCAGACTTCACGCCCAGCGACCTCTTCACCATGTTCGAGGGGCAGGAGCAGATCATCGAGGACTTCCAGGAGGCGTTTGGTACCTCTGAGAACGTCATCCTGGTGCTGGTGACGGCCGACGACGTACTGGACCTGGAGTCCCTGCAGTTTTTGCACGACCTGTCCGTCGATCTGAAGGACTCCGAGTACATCGCCCGCGCTGAAAGCGTCACGATCACCCCGATCCCGCGGCGCAGCGCCGGAGATGCGACCGCGATCCCGATTCTGGGCGATCTACAGTTGGGTTCGTCGATTGTGGTGGATCCAGTAATCGCCGGGGAGACGGTCACGCAAGCCGAACGCGACGAACTGGAGGCGGTGCTCGCAGAGTCCCCGCTCATTCAGGGACGACTCATCAGCGACTCCCATTCTGTAGCGGTTGTGGCGCTCTTCCTCAAACCTGAGCTGACCCGTATCAAGGACTTTCGAGCGGCCGTGGGATCCTTGCGCCGGTCGGCCGGGTTGTCGATGAGTCTGCCGGACCTGGTCGAGCGATCCCAGAGCAGAGCCGAAGGTGCTCGGCCGAGAGCCGTACCGCCTGCGGGGGTCGAGGTCCACATGGCAGGCCTTCCGTTCATGCGGACGGTCGTTGTGGAACGCTTCAGGACCGATCAGACGCTTATCGTGCCGCTCGCCCTACTGGTGTGCCTTCTGGTCTTGTTGGTGACCGTCAGGTGGCTTCCCGGAGTCGTCTTTCCACTGGCAGCAGTGGCGATCTCGGCGGTGATGGTGGTCGGTGGGATGGCCTGGCTCGGTGAGCCAATCAACATCGTCAACAACATAGTCCCAGCGCTGATCATCATCATTGGTATCAGCAACACGATCCACCTGATCAGTCGCTACCGCGAAGAGCTCCGGCATGGTTTGGAGCAGGTGGTGAGTATCGAACGAACCGTCCGGGCCATGACGGTCGCCTGTTTCCTCACGAGTTTCACAACCGCCGTAGGTTTCGGTTCGCTTCTGATTTCCCGCACCGAGCTCCTGAAGCGGTTCGGTGTGACAGCCGCAATCGGTGTGCTCGTTAGCTATGTCGTCACCATTACCCTAATCCCTGTGCTGCTCAGCATCGCGAAACCTCCGAAGGGCGATCAGCCCGGAACACGTGACGGTGCCCTGGAAACTGCCGTCGGGAATCTAACCCGCTGGGTCTTGGGCCATGCGAAGGCTGTGTTGTTTGCAGTCACGGTCCTTTTTGCGGTGGCCGTCTACCTAGCCGTAGATAAATCCGTGGTCGACAATAGCGTCCTTGACCAGTTCGACGACGAGGATCCCCTCGTTCACACCACACGTTTGATCGAAAACGAGCTGGACGGAGTGATGCCGGTCGAGGTGGGCTTGTACTCAGAGCCGGAACGCTTTGCAGACCTGGACGTAGTCAACACGATCAACAGCCTTCGCGCTGAGCTCGCGGAAATCGATGGGGTATTGAGCGCGACGGCATACACTACCTACTTGCACGAAGTACGAGTCCTGTTCACCAACGACCCCGAAGCTCGGAGTCGACCCTTTTCCGAGGACAGTGAGGTCGAACTGTTCCTAGGTATGCTGCAGAACGCAGCGCGGAACCCCCTCGAGAGCTATCTAACCGAGGACGTCGCGCGCACTAGAATCAGCCTTCGGATCGCCGATGCTGGCGCCCGGCGGACCATGGAAATCGGCGACCAAGTTCTGGCGGCAGCCGATCAATCTGTCGGTGGTCTGGGAGGGATTGAAGTCGTTTTAACCGGTGATGCCTACGTGAACGCCCGGGGGCTGAACGCTGTCATAAGAGACCTTTTGGGCAGCCTACTACTCGCCGTGTTGATCATATTCGGGTTTTTGACCTTGCTCTTTCGAGACTTCCGTCTGGGTGTCCTCAGTGTGCCGCCAAATCTCCTGCCGCTGGTCGCGACGGCCGCCTACATGGCGGTGAAAGGGATCCGTCTCAACACAGCGACCGCGATGATTTTCACGATAAGCATCGGAATGGCGGTGGATGCCACAATTCACCTGTTGACTCGCTTCCGCGAAGAAGAAGCCCGAGCAAGCTCCCTCGACGAGGCGCTCATCCGCGCTGCACAGGGAACGGGCCGGGCGATTGTTCTAACCTGTGTCATGTTGATGGCCGGTTTTTCGGTGATGTTGATCAGCGAGTTCGTGCCGGTTCGGTTGTTCGGCGAGCTTATTGCCGTGACCGCTTTCGGCTGTTTACTGGGCAACATGATCGTCTTGCCAGCACTATTGAAAGTCGCCTGGAATCCAAAGCCGGCCGAAAAGGGAGGCTAGGCGGGCGCAGGGTAGGGCTACCGTTTTCTCTTCGTGCGTTTCAGAATTGCCGACTTCGGAGCCGACTCTTTGGAGATAGCTTTCTTCTCCGGTTTCTCCGCCAACGGTTCGGCTTTTTTTCATCCTGACAGCTTTCTTCCTCACCCCCTTCGCTGCCTGTTTTGGGGTCTCTACTGGCTTCTTCTTCGCGGCATCCCGCTTCGGCAGACCGGACTGTGCGGCCGCTTGGCCCGGTATGAAGCCATGGAGGAGCGCTCGGGCTTCGCGCCCGCTGACTTCCCGTGTCGGAAGCGTGTCCAAGTTGCTCCGCAACGGCTTATCGGGTGTCCCTAAGAGGCTAGAGGTCGGCGCGGTTTGCACTGGCTCGGGTTGTACGAAACGCATGTTCTGGGGTTCGACAGCTGCGTCCTCGTGACCCGTAAATGAGTCGGCCTTCGCAGTCGGCTGCAGTTTCATGGTCTTGAGTTGGCCGAGCGGGTGTCGAATCGGTTCGGGTTCGGCTGTCGAGCGCACGGCGGCAGAAGGTCGCGACCGCTTTGGCTCTGCTGGCGTTGCTGGTGCGCTGGGTGGAGTCGGTGGGCGAAACTGTTTGAGCAGTTTTCGGACCTCACCTTGACCCATCGCCTCCGTATGTTTCTCGTCCAAGTGGCTAGGTGCCTCGGGCTCAGATTCCGAAGGAGCTGGCCCGTCAGGTATTTCGGCGAACCAATCGGGATCGTCTGTTTCCTCTGAATCACTCGGTGAGGCGCTCTCGCTCTCAGCACTCGCTTTCGTGAGGGGTGCGTTGCTCTCGAGGGCCAACACTCGTTCGCGGGTTGGCGTCTCGAAATCGAACTCGGCGGGCTGGGCTTCGTCGAACTCAGCCGGTTCCAAGTTGAGCCACTCTTGTCGTTTGGGCACCGCCTCCAGACTGATACTCTCGTACTCACTCGTTGCCAGGGTTTCCAACACGACTTCGGCTTTGATCTCGACGGAGCGGAGAATTCTGCGCCGAAGCTTGAGGAGTTTGGAGTCGGTCGTATATTTCACGCACTTGAGGTCGCCGTAGTACTCGGTTTCACCCTGAGGGAGGGAAAGGTCCACGGTCACCGGTTTTACTGCGCGGCCGAACGGGTCGTGCAGAAGTCGCACTTTTGGCTTCCACGGGTTGTAACTAGAGCCCGGCCGGCGGACGATACCTCGCCAGTTGGTCGAGAGTTCGACACAAGAGCCAACCGTCAGCACACCCAGAATTCCGCTCAGTAGGCAGAGAACCTGATACTCGCTCGAACCCGGAGTCTCCTGAGCAAGTATCCCCAGCGCTTGTCCCGGGGACCGCTGAGTCATGTTGATTTTATTGAGTTGGACAGCCTCGATGTAGGATCGAATCGTCGAGACGAGGAGAGCGATTGTCGAGACTTCCACGCCATCGTTGTAGACATTCTTGAGCTTAGTGACGCGTCGAATCCTCTGAGCTTCCCAAACCACTGCCGTTCGCTCAAAAGCCTCCGCGCCCAGGCCCGAAAGGGCGGTTAGGACGACAGCGGACGAGGCGGCCAGTCGTTCGGCGCGTCCAAATGAATGGTTCTTCGCGACCGCCGAGGAATAGGAGTTCTGCAGACGTGGGCCACCACAATCGAAGAGCATCGCTGATAGGATTCCCAGCCGCGAGATATCCCGTGTCGCTCCCACCTGCTTCATTGCACCGACCATGAGCAGACCCGACATGACAGCCAGTGCAGCAGGATCCGATTCGGCAGAATCATGAAGTCGCAAGGTGAGCACCTGTAGCGACGGGTTATCTATCTCGCGCAGAAGACCTTCAGCGGCGCTAGCGGCAAGCTCGAAGCCCCCGTAATGGCCCGCGTCGAGTTGACCGTAGAGCTGCCTCATCAGAATCACAGCAGAGGAGTAGGCCCGAACGGCCCGTGCGTCAGCCGTGGCCCGTCCTGCAGGTGCGTCGACCAGCCCGTCAGGGACCCGCCCGTAGGCGATGCCAGGGGATTCGTCACTGTCACCGAGAAAAAAGCCGGCACACGACTTGATTTCGCCGAGGCTCAGCACGCGCTCGAACGTGAACTCGTCAGCGTCAATTCCCTCCAAGGCTTGCCGTAGGCCCAGCACTTCGGGGGAATGGCGGCCGAGTGTGGCCCAGGCCCCTCCCACCATAGCGCCCCGATCCGTCAGGACAATCCGCACTGGGAACTGAAGGGCTCGTCCGGCCGCCACCAACGCGTCGTGGAACTGCCGTCGAACGGAATCTGCGGCTTCGGTCTCAGGCACTTCTGCCAAAGCGACGAGTCGGAAGAACGACGATATCAAGTCGTCCGCTAGAATATGGGTTGCGACGGTGGTCGTTTTCACGTTTCACGACCCGGGTCGAAATCGAGAGAGTCGAGAGTCGAAAGGGACTCCTTTGCCATTTCCTGTAGTTCTTTGCTGGTGAACCAACGCGATTTGGCGATCTGGTTCAATACCGACCGCGCCTCCTTTGACTTGGCTACTCGGCCGAGCAACGCAACTGCCTGGAGCCGCAAGGTGTCCTTCTCTTTTGCCCCTGTGATGTTCTTTCGCTTGACGAGTTCGATGGCGACGCGCTCAGCAGTCTCTGGATTTACTGCCCCCAGGGCACGCAGGGTGAGTCCGCGCTCCTCCTCAGAGAGTGAGGCGAAGCCGGTATCATGAATCCGCGATGCAAGCCGTTGGCTCAGGGATTTGACTTCGTGGGTTCGAATCAAGCGCAGGGCGTCGAGACGAGTCGTTTCGTCATCGTCTTCGAGCAGTCGATCGAGCTCCCGCCAGGCGTCTCTGTCGCCCATTCTCAGGCGTTGCTCCAGAGCGGCAGCAGCTACGAACGGGTCTGGGTTTTTGCAGGCTCGGCGAAGAGCCAATAGGACGTTCCCGCCCTTCTTTTCGTCCAACATTTTGAGGAGGGGCAGAGCAACCCGTTGGGAACCATTTTGAAGGAGGCCGCCGAGGTCTTCCGGCTGATCACCGACTAACCGACCGACCAAATCGACCAGCGGCGCAAGAATCGGCCCGTCCTCGATCTTCTCGAGCGCTTCCATCAGAAGGGGAAGCGACGTCCCTTGTTGAGATTCGAGCAAGCCGATCAGACCCGCGAGCGCATCATCGTCGAGGGCCGGATTCTCAGCGAGGCGTTCTAAAACAGCCTTGATCTCTTTCGGTCCGAAGACTCTGTGCAGCAGCTCGTGTTGCCTGTTCTTCCCTTCGGTCGCATCGACTAGGCCGCTATAGAATGCAAGGGCCCTTGGAATTCGACCAGCTGTGAGCCAGTTCGAGACCAGCAGATTGAGTGGATCGACGACGGCCTCAACGTCACCGTGACTCAGTGAGTCGTCGAGAGCCCCAGAGAGAACCAAAGGGAAGCGGCCTTTCCAGTGGCTGGCTTTCACGCGCAGCGAAGCGGCGAAACCGGCGAGCGCTTCCCTGTCCAGTGGCATCGATACGGCACGGTGGCCATCAATCTCAGCCGCGTTGCCTGGCTCGAAACGGGACGCCGAGTTGCGACCGTCCCTCAGTAGGGCAGCCCTCGCGTCATCTTCCAGCTGGTACAGTTGTTCGGTGATCGCTGCAGCACCGAGCTCGGGCAACAACCTCTCGAGTGTTGCACCGCGAACGACAATGATCCGAGCACTCGGTTCCAGCCGCTCTCTGAAGCGATCGCGATCGACGAAAGCGTGACCCATACCTTGTATGAAGTCACGGAACGTCTGCTCCGACAGGCCGGGTTTGAACGTAATCTGACGGATTCCCTGAGCGAAGAGCCAGTAGGCTGGCTCGGGCAGATCCGGCAGGAGGACATTGCCTTCACACTCTATGGAGTCCGGGTAGATCTCGAGAACAAGGGTCTCGGTCTCGGAGTCGACAACGATCCGATCGATAACCCTTGCGGCTGTCTTTATGATTCCGGGCACCAAATCGGTGTCCACCTCGCCTGGAGGCGCAAAGACAGCGTGCAAACACGAGGAGATCGCTCGCATCTGTTCGCCCCACTGCCCCCCATCTTCAGTGGCAGTTTTCGAGATGCGAGACAATACCCAGTTCCGGCCCTCGGCTCGATCGGCGACCTCGCGCCTCAGCGAGGTGCCACGGGCGATGATTGGCGCCAACGCGTCTCGGAACTCCCCAGCATTGCTAAAGCGATCCGATTCCTGGAACGCGGTCGCCTTGTCGACTACAGCGCATAGGTCATCGGGCAGGGCCGGCATTACGCTCGAGATCGATCGAGCCGCAGTGGTGGCTGCTGACGCGAGTTGCAACTCTCTGGTTGGCTGGGTTCGCAAAGACTCTCCGGTGAGAAGCCAGAAGAGAAAGGAACCGAGTGAGAATACGTCCGAAGCTGGCGAGGCAGCCCGTTGCAGAGCCAACTCTGGGGGCACGTATGAAGCTGGTCCGAGCAATGCAGGGCTGATGGCTCGTTCGACCTCGCCTTTGATAGCACAGGTGCCAAAGTTCGAGATCCGAATCTGGTTGTCGCTGAGTACCAGAAGGCTGCCCGGGTTTAGCGCCCTATGGACGATGGCGCCCTCGTGAAAGGGGGCAACTCCGGCAGCGAAACACTCGACGATTTGACAAGCAAAATCAGGCTCGAGGGGCAACTTGCCGGCAAAACGGGTTCCGGCGCTCTCGGCTTGGACGTCCTCCCCAACGAGATAGGGTATCCCGTCCTCTGTTTCGCCCACCGAGTAGACCTGCAACCCGGCGGGGCTGGGGACGGTATTAGCGATACGTCCTTCGAGTTCGAATCTGGCTTCGTAGTCGGGTTCTCCGACGAGGAAGGGATGCAGAAGTTTGACGTGCCCCCTCTCACCGCCAGGACCAGTACCCTCGAAGATCGCGTAGACAAGCTCCACTTCAATCAGGCTGGTCAGGGTCCAGCCGCACGGAAGTACGAGGCCGACGCGCTCGGACAGTTCCCCACTCAGAACATCCTGATAGGAGGATGCCATTCGGTCACTGGATGCAATCCCAGTTGCCATCAACACTCACGATTCGCAGATTCGCTTATTCCTCAAACATTTGAGGGCCGTACATCTCGGAAAGGTTACCACATCGCCTAAGACGTGGACACCGGTAGGCCTACCCTACTCCTTCCAAGCGGGCGGTATGGTCGATTCGGGTCGAGAAATATCGGCAGTATCTCGGTAGTCACCCAGGCTCGATGACGAGCGTGGGGGCTGAGTTACGGCCGAATCGCCCGACTTCGAGCGGGCGGACGGCTTACCTTCTTCGAGCAGCACACCCGTGACGACGGGTTCTTTTGTCGTGCGTTTGCTCTTCTTTCGCTTAGGGGGACTCGACTTTGTCGGGGGACGGCTTCTCGATGGTGCGCTGACCCGTCCTGTGACGGGCGCATTGTTCCGGCTCGGCGGCTCCGTGGACGGCACGTTCTTTGAGCGCGAGCGCTTGGATGTTTCCCGCTGGTCGCGAATACGATCCCACTCGGATTGAACCAAGTCGCCGGCCGTCATTCCGACGCCCTTGACGACCAGTGTCACCTCTTCAACGGTCGTATTGCCTGCCAGGGCTTTTTGCAGACCGTCACTCAGAATACCTGTCATTCCGTTGAGCCGAGCGAGCTTGGATATCTCAGCCTCCGAGGCCCCTGACTGCACCGCTGCCACGAGCGGGTCGTTGAAGCCCAGTACCTCCTGAATCGACAGCCTGCCCTTGAATCCGGTGCTACCGCATCGGCTGCAACCCTTGGCGCGATACAAACGCTGGTTGTGTTCGAGCCTAAATCGTTGCCGCACGCGATCAACCGGCGTGTAGGGCTCCCTACAGGCCATACATAGCTTCCGGACGAGGCGCTGATTCACAACCCCGGTAACTGCGGTTCCGACGAAGAAGGGCGAGATGCCCATTTCCATCAAACGAGTGAGAGCCCCAACGGCGGTGTTCGCGTGGATCGTTCCTAAGATCTGATGGCCGGTCAGTGCCGCCTGGACCGCCAGTTGGGCAGTCTCTTCGTCCCGAATCTCACCGACCAAAATGATGTCACAATCCTGTCGCAGATAGGCACGAAGGAGGCTCGCAAAAGACAATCCAATATCGGCGTTGACCTGGGCCTGATTGATTCCGGGGAGCCGTCCTTCGACGGGATCCTCGATGGTTTGAATGTTGCGGGCCTTGTTGTTTAGGTAGTTGATGGCCGT
>CAZDBH010000110.1:0-19828 GCA_964503485.1 uncultured Bradymonadales bacterium
GCTAAAAGCCAATGGCGGAGCCTGGAGCGCTATGCGCGACAGGCTCCTAGCGTCCTGGCGAACGGTTGCGGCTCGGGTCACCGGTCGGAGAGAAGTCTCGGGCTTGCCCAGGGCTCACACTACCGGCTAGTCGCAGCCGCTGCAGGATGTATTGAAGTTGTGAGTAGCAGGAGTGCGGTCGGGTTCGTTCACCAAGTTGATTGCGCGAACCTCGAAGGTGTAATTGCCGTTGGTCAACCCAACGTACTCCTTGGACGTGGTTGGATTGCCACAGGCTACCCAATCACCGTCGAAACTGCTCGTCTTCGAGAGGCGACATTCATAGGTGACCGACGGCGTTTGGTTTGACTGAAAGTTGAAGTTGATCGTTCCACAGTTCGGTGAGGCACTGCAGCTCGGTGCGGACGGCGGGGTCGATGAAAACGAGGTGTTGGGCTCGTCGACTGCCAAGACTTCCCAGCCGTGTTCTGCAGGCGTCGGATCAGGCGTGCCGTCCCGAGTGACGGCTCGAACCTGAAAGGTGTGGTTGCCGGCGCTGAGGCCTAGATAGGTCTTTGAGGTGGGCCCGCAACCGAGATCGCTCCAATCTTCGTCGTCGATTTTACACTCAAAATCCGTTGCGTTCGGCGAAGAGAACTCGAACGTCACGTCGATCGGACTCGGATCGTTCGGCGTGCTGTCTATTGTCGTCTCGGGAACGATCGTAGCGACGAGATCGGCTTCGCTGTCGGCGTTTCCGCCAAACGAGGCATACGGCCCGGCTCCAAACTCATCAGAGAGCCAGCGAGCCCGCCAACGGTAAGAAACCCCGCCGGTAAGCGTCATGTCGATCGTCGGTTGCAGCCCGACTTCAACCAGGTCACTTGTGCCCCGGGCCCCATCTTCGAAATTCTGTCCGACCTCGGCCAGTTCCAGCTGTAGACGGAGGGCGCCGTGCTGAAAGGTGTGCGGCGTCGCCAAGAAGGTCACGCGACCCTCGTAGAAATCCGATCCAACGGGGATCTCTTCGCCAACTGTCGACCGTTGAGTCAGGCCACTTGGTGGTGGGAGCTCCTGAGCCACATCGCCGACGATTGTGGTGACTGGAAGCGATGCGGTCGTGTTTCCATCGCTGGCGACAATGTTTAATTGCTCAGTCCCCGTATCCGCTTCCGTCGGTTCCACGATTAGGGACGACCCTTCGAGACGAGCGTAAACGGGCGATCCTTCAAGTTGAAGTGAAACCTCGTCTTCATCCGGGTCGATCACTTGAAACTCGACTTCCGCTAGTCCGCCGGGATCAACTTGAATCTCGATCTCTGACAGGCTGCCAGCATCTGTCGCGAGGAAGAACGGGGGCCGATTGATGTTGTGGACCGTGATCGGAATCCGAATCGAATCGGACAGGTAGTTGTCGTCCACTCGCACGATCATTTCGGGCAGAACCAGGCTGATTTCGTCGGCTGATACCACGTCGTAGCCGGGCTGATATCGGAAGGTTCCCTGTATCGGATCGAAAAGAGCACCCTCCGGCTCGTTTTCGAGTTCGAGATAGAGAATATCCTCGTCCGGATCCGATATGGTGAAGGTCAGCGATAGGGTTTCGCCTTCAGACACCTCCTGGGCGCCGATCGGATCGACGTGTGGCGCTCGGTTTCCTGCCGGGTTCTGAGTGCCACCCTCGCCTTCGGGAAGGTCACTCCCACAGCCGGCTACCAGGATACAAGCCATCGAAACGAACAAAACACGGGATTTCTGCATGCTCAACACCAAGCGGCCGACAGTTGATCCAATGGGAGCTGCAACTGGGCCGAACAGGGGTGATTCATGGCTGGAGCCTCGGCCAACCACGAAATCGCCCGTCGTAACGCCGGCTGACATTGTAGCCAACAGTGGGCAACAAGAGAACCCGAAAGACGCCTCTTGATTTAACCAGCCGCTCTGGTACAGGATCCGCAGCTGAATCGATTTCCGATAGCTTGGGACGAATCAAGGGATTGATATGAACTCTGCAGGACAGCGGTTAAGGGATGGTAGCGCCCGAGTGGGTGTTGTGGGCCTCGGTTACGTCGGATTGCCGCTGGTTGTCGAGCTTTGCGCTGCCGGGTACGAGGTACACGGGATCGATGTCGACTCTCGGAAGATAGAGAGCCTCCTCGTCGGCAAATCCTACATCACAGACGTGAACGATGAGGAGCTTGCGCCCATCATAGAGAGCGGTCAGTTCATACCGACCACCGACTTCGCGGTAGCCGGTCAATTGGACGCCATTTCGGTCTGCGTTCCGACGCCTTTGCGGAAGACAAAGGATCCGGACATTTCCTTCGTGAAAAGTGCCACAGAGGCTGTGGCGAAGCACCTGACGGCCGACACCCTTATTGTTCTCGAGTCGACCACCTATCCCGGCACCACCGAAGAGCTGATGCTTCCCCTCTTGGAAGGGGCTGGCTTCAAAGTGGGTAAGGACTTGTTCCTGGCCTATTCACCGGAGCGAGTCGATCCCGGGAACCCGACCTATCAGACTCGAAACACGCCGAAGGTCATCGGCGGCGTCACGCCGACCTGCACCGAGTTTGCCCAGGCCTACTACTCGGGCGTCGTCGACACCATTCACGCTGTGGGTTCGGCCCGCGAAGCTGAAATGGTGAAGCTGCTCGAGAACACCTTTCGGGCGGTCAACATCGCACTCGTGAACGAGATGCTGTTGATGTGTGACCGCATGGACATCGACATCTGGCGGGTTGTCGAGGCCGCGGCAACCAAGCCATTCGGCTTCATGCCGTTCTACCCAGGCCCGGGCATCGGCGGTCACTGCATTCCGATCGACCCGATGTATCTGTCGTGGAAGGCCAAAACCTACGATTTCTTCAATAGATTCATCGAGCTCGCGACCGACATCAACGGCAACATGCCCAGATTCGTCGTCACGAAGCTCATGAACAGCCTCAACGACCGCGAACAGCATCTGCGCGGCTCCAAAATCTTGATAATCGGCATGGCATATAAGCCCGGAGTCACTGACACGCGAGAGTCCCCCGGAATCGAGCTCTTCAGCATTCTGGGCGAAAAGGGCGCGCTGGTCGACTACCATGACCCGCTCGTGAGTGAACTCACTATTGCCGGCTCGAACTACGAGTCGGTGGAACTGACACCAGAAAACATCGCATCCTTCGACTGCGTTCTGCTTGCCACAGCGCAGCCCGGAATCGATCTCAACAGCTTGGTCGAAAACGCCTCTCTCCTCTTCGATACGCGCAACGTACTCAAGGAGTTTGACTCCGACCACGTCGTCAAACTGTAGATGGCACTCGAGTTCGAACCACTCTCGGATGAAGAAGAGCGCGTCGCTCGACAGGTTCTTGTCGAACTAACACCCCACCCCATTCTCTTCTCGACCATCACCGGCACCCATCAGTACGGGTTCACTTCACCAGACAGCGATGTCGACGTGAGGGGTGCCTTCGCCATGCCAAGCATGGACCTACTGGGCCTGAAGAAACCGACAACTCATGCCGGATACATGGGAATCATCGATGGCAGGGAAGCCGACGGTGTTGCTTTCGAGATCGGCCGATTCTGCGAGTTGGTACTCAAGGGCGCCGGAAACGTCATCGAGGAGCTGTTCAGCCCAATCGTCCTGGTCGAGGGAGCCTATCTCGAGCCGATGCGGGAGGTCGTCACCGGCTGTTTCAGCAAGCAGCTGATACGCCACTACATCGGTTTCTTCGATGCGTGCATCAAGAAGCTCTACAGCGACAAGAAACCCCCGGAAATCAAATCCGCGCTCTATGCCATTCGAATCGCGTTGACCGGGATCACCCTGATGCGCGAAGGCTACATTCAGGCGCACCTTCCAACACTTGCGAAGGACTTCGAGTTGGACTTCGTAGACGAGTGGTTGGCCATGAAGGTCACCGAACACGAGCCCATACCACCCGAGCGGTTTGATGAGATTCTGGACCGGCTCAAGCCCTGGCGGGGCCGACTCAAGCGATCCACGAAGCGAGGCGTCCTGCCGAGTGAACCACAGGGTGTCAGTCAAATGGACCAGCTGCTCAAAGAGATCCGTCGCGAACACGTCTAGTGGGTAGCGCGATTCAATGTCGGCTTGCGTAGAGGCGGTAGTTTGCCCGCTCACCGGGAGAGTAGCTTCCAACATAGAGTAGGTAGGTCCCAGCCGAGAGTCGGCCACTGACCTTCGACAACAGACCTGAACCGCTGTCATCGTCGTAGAAGCTGGCTCCGGAACCATGACCTGCCGGAACAAGGGCCATAACCGTATCGATAGAGCTGGAGGTCACCTCAAAGCTGTAGTAGCCCGCATCGTGCACAATCACACAGGTCTGAGCCGTGTCTGGCAGCCAACCTGACGAGTAGTTACCGACTCTGTCGGATGCACTCACTCGGCCACTGGCGACCTCGCTCGACCAGCTCGCGTTTCGTCGTCGGCCCAGCTCGATCGTCTCAGCTCCAGCGGGACACATTCCGGGAGAGGATGACGGCTCGTACGTTACGTGTGTTGGCGTTGCTGTGTGGCCCCGTCGTGAGTCGCGGTGAGGGGTCCGATCGGCATCGTGCCCTCGTCTGTGATGACCTCGACCGTGGCTGGAATCGCCTCGGTCGTGCCCTCTCCCAGCACTGTGGCCTGAGGCGGCATGCCCACCGCTGTGGGCGGAGCAGTGGCCCGTACCACAGGTGCACACCGCCATCGGTTGGGGGTACGGATCGCTGATTGTCATCTCGAGCTGTCCTGTTGCGCCGTAGTTGTAGGTGCCGGCGTAGAGGTAGTAGTGCCCAGCGGCCACACTGGCTGTGATCTTCGCGTTCGTCCCGTAACCACCGTCGTCGTCAGAAAACACCCCCGATGGACCCACCAACATGAGGACGTTGTCCACATTCGACGAGGTGACCTCGATCTGGATTGTCATCCGCTCCCGCACGTTGATACAGATCGGATGATGGTAGAAGTACCCGGTTGCATATTGGCTCGTAACCTCTCGTGCCGACATATCACCCAATACACCAACACTCATATCGTGAGGTGCCATCCCCTCTCTCGCCGATAAGCGGGGACCGAGGCATGAGTCTGTCTCGCCACACACGCTATAGCTGTGCGTCGATCCGGCACCATAGTAGCTCTGAGCGAGCGCCGGGCCGGCGAAGGCGATCGTGAGAATTGCGATAAACGCGGCGGGATAGCGTGGACGTACGTGGAGCATTTCACCCTCCTTGGGGTAGCCTCAATCGAACGGACGGCGGGTGAACTTGGGGACGTCTTGTCTCAGTTAAGTCACATGTGGTCAGACGCAATACATGTGTTTCTATTCAAATGCCTGCTTGGCTTGCTTGCACCTCAGGGCGGCCTGCGCTAGAAAAAGGCTCGGTCTGACGCGGAGATGGATGACCCACTCATGAAACACAGAGTCAAAAAGCACAGCATCATCGCCCTGCTGAGTGCAATCAGTCTTTTTGCTTGTACAGCTGACAATCCTCAGTTCGTGGACCCATCGTACAACAGCCCCTGCGAAGACGGGCAGCTCGTCATCGAGCCGTTCAACCTCGCCGCGCCGTTCAAGGTGGATATTCTCTTCGTCGTCGACAACTCCGACGGGATGGGTGCAGTCCAAGGGGCGCTGAGTGCCGCGATGCCACGCTTCGTACAACAGCTGAACTCGGTAGCCTCTCTCGACTACCAGTTGGCCGTAACCTCTACTGACATCTTCCACGCCGACCAGAAAGGCCAACTTCAGACCGGCGTAGCAGGTCAGCAGGGTTGCCCCGGCGATCGCGCTCCAATCATCACGCGCAACACCCAGGCTGGCCCGACGGTTGCCGCCTGCAACGTCGTCTTGGGAGAACAAGGTGACAGTTTTGAGTCCGGGCTCGAGGCCGTTCGCTTCGCAACCCACGGACCCCACGCCGAACCGGGTGGCACAAACGAGGGATTCTTGAGGGCAGATTCTCGATTCGTCGTAATCGTAGTCACCAATGAGAACGACTGCTCGCACGGCAGCGACCTGGATCGTTCCGATTCAAACAACTGTGAGTGGGAGCGCGGCGATTTGATCGATATGTCTGTGTACGTCGGTGACGGTAATTCCTACTTCGAGGCCGTCAAGGCTCAGTATTCAGGCGCTCCCGTTGATTTCGTGGCCATCGTTGGACCCGACGACGGCATCGTTTACGAACAACCCCAAGCACCTAGTCCCGTTTGCGCAGCGAACGGCAATGCCTTCAATGGAAGGCGTTACCTCGAAGTCGTAAATGGAATGGGCGATCGTGGCGGCTTCTACAGTATCTGCACCCAGCGATACGAGTCGCTGCTCACGAGTGTCCTCGAAGACCACATCCTGCCGCGGCACGAAGTCGTTTGTCCATTTCTCAACCTGACCCAGGAACCGGTTTCGGTACGTCTCGTTGATTTGAACAACCAGAACACGATCGTACCGCTTCCTGAAGATCACACCGGATACATCTACCTTGGTGAGACTGAAGACTGCTCCAATGGAGCCCTTCTTTTGTCGCCCGATCGACACGGTGTGCTCGGAGAGAGCGAGCGAATCGAAGTGCACTACTGCACTGACGAACCACCCGAATGATCGCCACGAACGCCGCCCTCCCTCTGACCATTTCCCGCTCTATGAGACTCGCACTCCTGGCGACCGTGTTGTTAGCCGCCTGCAGCCTGCGATGTTCGTCAGATCCAGTCGAAACAGAACAGGATCTGCAGACACGGCTCGACACCTCGTTTGATGACGACCCCGATCCCACGCAGGACGACCTCGGCGACACCGCGACCGGCAATGACCTGGTCGGTGACCAGACTGGCGACGTCCGGGTGAGCACCAACTCTTGTCCCGAGTCGGTAAACCCGATCGATGAAGCCGCGCTTCCCGTTGGTTTCTGTAGCTGGCTCTGGGCAGAGGGTCTTCGGTCGCCGAGGGGGCTCACCGTTGGGCCAGAAGGAGAAATCCTCGTTATTGAGCGCGACCTGAGTCAAGTCACTCTGCTCTGGGACGGCGACGACGACGACATCAGCTCCGGACTCGAGCGAGCGCCCATCGCGACCGCACCAGGACTGAATCATGGGATCGCTGTCCACGGTGACTGGCTCTACGCCTCGAGCGACTCAACCGTCTATCGCTGGCCATATGAGGCGGGCGACCGCACTGACCTCGGCGTTGCCGAAGTGGTTGTCAGCGGCATACCGAGTGGCGGGCACTCCACTCGAACCCTAATCTTCGACGACGAGGGCTTTCTCTACGTCAGCGTCGGCTCCGGTGGGAACGTAGACATCGACTCCTCGCGCTCTCGAATACTGCGATATCAGATGGACGACCTCGCGGATGGCGGTTTCAGCTTCATTGAGGGCGAGGTCTTTGCCGATGGCCTCAGAAATGAGGTCGGCCTCGCGTTCGACCCGCAAGGTAGGCTGTGGGGGGTCGAGAACGGTTTCGACAACGCCTTCCGAGCCGATCTGGGCGGCGACATCCACGAAGACAACCCGGCTGAGGAGCTGAATCTCTTTCTCGAGCCGGGCCAGTTCTATGGCTATCCCTACTGCTGGTCAGAGTTCCTTCTCCCCGACGGTGTCGGCGGGGGACCGGGGACACAGTGGGTCCACGAGAATTTCATGGATGACCGCATTCACTCAGATAGCTGGTGCCAGAATCCAGACAACGTCGTTCCCCCGGTGCTTGCGATGCAGGCCCATTCAGCACCGCTGGACATCACCTTCTACGACGGCATTTCATTTCCTGGGGCTGCAGTCGGCGACGCCTTTGTCGCCTTTCACGGCTCCTGGAACAGGGACGAGCCCACCGGCTACAAAGTGGTGCGTCTCAATTTCCGCCAGGGCTCGTTCGTCAGTCTCGATCCGTTCTTCGAGTACGCAGGTGGCGGAGATATCGGCGAGGCCTGGCCGCACCGACCAGTCGCTATTGGTGTTCACCCCGACGGCAACATGCTCGTGACGAGCGATCGGTCCGGCGTCATAATCTCAATCGGCTACACCCCACCCGGCAACTAGGTGCTCTATCGACGTTTGTTCGCGATTGGGGGCGTTGGCTATTGCGTATCCGGAGCGGGCTCCGAAGGGGGAACAGGGCGTGACGAACGGTCGAGCTCGCGAAGGAAGTTCGTCAGTTGGTAGTGGAACCTGTCCCTTCGAAGGTCTGATATCTCAGTCGGCGCGACGATTGCCTCGTCGAGCGGACCTGGTGTGACAACCTCTGTGACGGCGACATCGATCTCGATTGCGAACTCGACCAGTTCGGGATCGAGTGAGCCAACGGGCCCGAGCGTCCACTCGCCCTGCCGCCGAACTGGATACTCTAGACCCTCGACTCGCACCACCTCGGCGACACCAGAGCGCACCAGCAAATCTGCCTCGAGGTCGGCCAACCACGGGTCGGTAATGCCCTCCCCTCCACAGCGCACCCGTCGGCCTGTCTGTCCGTTCTGTTCGGCTGCCAGCCGCCAACCGTTGTCGAGCTCCTCGATTCGGGTCCACTGGGGCCCCGTTGCTCTGACGAAGGTTTCAAAGACGTTTGTGCCGCGGCGCTCCAGATCAGCGCGCTCGGCTTCGTTTGTTTCGCGCTTCTCGAAGGGTAGATTGTCATTCCGATAGTAGATGTGCTCGTCTATGACTCGCCACTCGTACTCCCGATTGCCGGTGCGACCTTGCTCTGTTGTGAAGTCGATATTCAGCAGCAGGCGGAGGTTCCCGACCTCATCGAGGTGCAGAGAACGCGCTTCCTCGAGACGGAGCACGACCACCTCGTCGCGCTTTCCTTCGAGAATCCAATCTGTCTGAATCCGCATCGGCCCGGAAGGCTCGTAGTGTGCGCAGGTGGTGTCAGCCCGATCTGCGATCGAGAAGGCGATTTGCGCGGCGCTGTGTCGAGTCTCGAGGGCAATTGCGACGCCGGCCCTCGATTGGGTGCGTTCCGAGCTACTCTGCTGGCAACCCTGACTAGCCCACGTTGCCAGTGCCATCAACAGCAGAGCTAACCGCTTGGACCTCATTGTTTGGGCGTATCGCGCAGACCGGACTTACCGCGTCGCTTTGCCAATTCGGCGAAAACCTGTGCTCGGTCTAGGCCGACAAACTCTGCTAAGACCAACAGGTGGTAGAGCAAGTCGGCTACTTCGAGGGGCAGCTCGTCGTTTGGCTCCTTCGCGTAGTTCATCGAAGCAATGACGACCTCGACCGCCTCCTCCCCCACCTTTTGGGCAATTTTGTCGATTCCTCGTTCGAAAAGGGTCGTCGTGTAGCTACCAGCTGGGCGTTCGAGGTTGCGACTCTCTATCACTCGAGCCAACTCCGGGAGGACGTTGAAGCTGCCGGGCTCGTCGCCGGAAATCCCACTCACCTCTTGGAAAAAGCACGAACGGCGCCCTTCGACATGACAGGCACCGGAGCCCTGTAGCTCAACACCGATCAACAAGGTGTCTCCATCACAGTCGGTCCTGAGCCAGCGAACGCTCTGGGTATCACCGCTGGTCGCCCCTTTGTGCCAGAGTTCGCCGCGTGAGCGGCTCCAGAACCAGGTTTCGCCGGTTTCAATCGTCTTGGCCAAGCTGTCCGCTGACATGTAGGCCAACATCAGCACCTCGCCAGTTCGGCTGTCCTGAACGATGGCGGGGACCAATCCGGATGAATCGTAGCGAATATCGTCCAACGAGAGTCCGGTATCGGTTGGCGGATTCATGATGATGGCCTCATTGGAAGTCCTCGTTCCGATAAGTAGGCTTTCGCTTCTGAAATCGAGTATTCGCCGAAGTGAAAAATCGACGCCGCCAGGACCGCGTGGGCGCCGCCCTCCAGAAGACCATCGGCGAGATGCTCGAGGTTCCCCGCCCCTCCCGACGCGATGACCGGAACCTTCACGAGGTCGGTCACGATTCGCAGCAGCTCGTTGTCATATCCGGACTTTGTGCCGTCCCGGTCCATGCTGGTGAGCATGATCTCACCTGCGCCTAGTTTGACGGCGTCTTCGATCCACTTGATGGCATCGATGCCAGTCGCTTTGCTGCCGCCTGCGACGAAGACCTCGAATCCCGAGGGGGGTCCCCCGTCCTCCGGCGTCACGCGCTTGGCGTCAACGGCGAGTACAACGCACTGGACTCCGAAGACGGCTGCCGCCTCGGACAGAAGCTTGGGGTTGGCCACTGCGGCGGAGTTAACGGCGACCTTGTCTGCCCCAGCGTTGAGCAGGGCGTGGTAATCGTCGACCTTGCGAACCCCGCCACCCACCGTAAACGGGATGAAAACCCGCTCTGCTATCCGTTCGACAAGGTGGACCAGGGTGTCACGCTTCTCTTTTGTCGCCGTGATATCCAGAAATATGAGTTCGTCGGCCCCCTCGTCCTGATACCGCACCGCGCAATCAACCGGATCGCCAGCGTCGCGCAGGTCGACGAAGTTCACGCCTTTGACGACTCGACCCTGATTGACGTCCAAGCATGGGATGATCCGGCGCGTCAGCATCGAATTGCCTCCATCGCGTCAGCAACCGTAAAGCACTCTTCGTACAGTGCGCGACCGACGATGACACCATCCAGGAGTTCTGCGTCAGGATTGGCAGCGACCTGGCCGATGTGCTCGAGGCGAGAGACGCCGCCGGATACCACGACCGTGCATCCCGTTGCGCGGGCGAGCGCCACGGATCCGGCAATGTCCGGATCACCGAGCATGCCGTCTCGGCTGATGTCGGTATACACGATTGTGGCCACGCCGAGTTTGGCCATGGAATGACCGACCTCAGCCACGGTTTTGGATGTCCCCTCGGTCCAGCCTTTGATCTTCACTTCGCCACCGTGGGCGTCCAGACCGACACAGATAGCTGCGCCGTGGCGTTCTGTCGCAGCGGCCACCAAGTCGGGGTTTTGAACTGCTGCGCTTCCGATCACGGCGCGCCATACGCCAGAATCGAACACTCGGGCGACATCTGCGAGTTGCCTCAAGCCACCACCAGTCTGCACCTTCAGGTTGGTCGCTTTGACGATGTCACTGATCACACCGGCGTTCTGACCCGTACCGAAAGCGGCATTCAGGTCAACCACGTGTAGGTGTGTAGCACCCTGCTCCTCGAAGATGGACGCCTGGGCGACGGGATCGCTGTGGTACCCGATCCTTTCTTCGGCTTTGCCCTGTTTGAGGCGCACCACCGCGCCATCCATGATGTCGATTGCAGGGTAGAAGTTCACGATGGGTCCCAGCCTAGGAAATTGGTCAGCATGCGAAGTCCAGTCGGACCGCTCTTTTCGGGATGAAACTGCACTCCTACGAGATTCTCGGTCGCTACGGCAGATACGAAGTCGTCGCCGTAGTCTGTAGTCGCGAGAACATACTTGTCTGGCACCGTCACCGGCCTGAAGGAGTGCACAAAGTAGACATAGCTGGTCTCGGGTAAGTCCGAGAACAGCGGATGGTCCCGTTTGGGGTGCATGATGTTCCAACCCATGTGAGGGACGATCAATTCATCATCGTCGAATCGTTTCACCTTGCCTGGAACATGGCCAAGTCCGCGGTGAAAACCGAGTTCATCTGAGGACTTGAATAGGGCTTGAAACCCGATGCAGATGCCGAGAACCGGAACGCCTGCCTTGATTCGAGCTTCGAGCGGGACCCGAAGGCGGCGCTTGCGGAGTTCGGAAATGCAACGGCCGAAAGCGCCCACACCAGGCAACACCAGTCGGTTCGCCTTCAGGATGTCCGACGGTGTGCTCGTGACATTGACGTTTCCACCGACAGTCCGCAGGGCGTTCGAGATCGAGGCGAGGTTGCCCATCCCGGCATCGATCACCGTGACGTCAGACACTACAAGGAACCTTTGGTGCTCGGCACGATGGCACCGCGCCGTGGGTCGACCAACACCGATTGTGCGAGGGCTCGTCCAAACGCTTTGAATGACGCTTCGCACATGTGGTGGTTGTTTCCTGGGGACTGGCAGTCGATGTGGGTCGTGACCCTCGCTGCCCTGCAGAACCCCCAGTGAAATTCCCGGGTTAGGTGATAATCAAAGCCGCCGGGATCAAAAGTATGGTGCCATGGAAGCTCGAACCGGAGGTAGGCCCGACCCGAAAAATCCAGCACGCAACGCACCAGCGACTCGTCCATAGGAATGAGGCTGTGCCCGTAACGCGCGATCCCCGTCTTCCAGCCAAGTGCTGCGACGAACGCTTCCCCGAGAGCGATTCCGACGTCTTCCACAGTGTGGTGTTGGTCAACATCGAGGTCGCCTGTACATTTGAGTTCCAAGTCGAAGAGACCGTTGAAGGCGAATGCGGTCAACATGTGGTCGAAGAAGCCGATTCCCGTCGAGATATCGACTTCCCCTGCTCCGTCCACCGCGAGGCGCCCAGAGATATCTGTTTCTTTAGTCTTTCTCGAAAACTCTGCTGTCCGTTCTTTGGCCACCAAGTTACTCCTCTTTGGATGCCTGCCACCGAGCCCTCAGCGCGGCGGCGTGTGCGAAGAGACCCTCCGATTCTGCCAGCTCGATCGCGGGTTTTATCGATCGACTGGCCTGAGCGTTGTAGCGAACAACACTCATGGGAACCCGAAAGTCGTCCACGCTCAGTGGGCCGCGATACCGGGCCGTTCCACCAGTTGGGAGGACGTGATTGGGTCCCGCCCAATAGTCACCGATCGCTGTCGGCGAATGGGGACCCCAGAACACTGCCCCCGCGACGAAGTCTTCCGGCTGAATTTCACATTCCTCGGGCACCATCACTTGGAGGTGCTCGGGCGCGATCGCGTTCGTCAGTGTAACCGCAACCTCGAGATTAGGCACTACACACACTGAACCATGATTCGACAGGGCGGCACGAATGACCTCAGCACGAGGACTCTTCTCGACCAGGTCCCGAAGATGCTCGCACACCCTTGCAGCGAGTTCATGACTGGTTGTAACCAGGATTGAGCGAGCCGACTCGTCATGTTCGGCCTGGGCCATCAGGTCCCAAGCAATCCATTCGGCTGGTGCGCTCGCATCAGCTACGATGACCACTTCCGAAGGCCCAGCTATGCTGTCTATTCCAACGCGACCATAAACTTGTCGCTTCGCTGCAGCCACGAAGGCGTTCCCCGGTCCGACGATTTTACACACGGGGTCGATGGTCTGCGTGCCATATGCAGCAGCCGCTACGGCCTGTGCACCACCGAGGCGAATGACCTCCCCCACGCCCAGGCGCTTCAGCGCATAGCCGACCGCTGGGTTGTTCTCGACCGACCCCGGTGGCGTCAATGCGACGATACGGGGGACCCCAGCGATCTGGGCGGGGACCGTGTTCATGACAACGGTCGTCGGATAGGCGGCCAAGCCACCAGGTACGTACACCGCGACCGATTCTACCGGCCGAACGTGCCAACGGAGCTGAGTGCCGTCCGCTTTCTCGAGCTCGAACGCGTTCGATACTTGCCGCTCGTGAAAGGCACGAACGTTGTCGATCATCGTGTCGATGGCTGAGCTGAGTTCCGGGGTTACCTGGGCCGCTGAGCGATTCAGGTCTTCGGGAGAGACGATGAACTGGTCGGGCGCTAACGCGACGCCATCGAAGCGTTTGGTGAACTCAGAGAGCGCGTTGTCTCCCTTGTCCCGAACCTGCCCGATGATCTCTCTGACGGCATCGTCAACGGTCGCACTGATACCGTACTCACTCGAGAGAAGTCGTCTTCGCAGTGGCTCTTCGAGTTCCTGCAGACTGTGGACCTGTTCGGGACTCAACATCAGCTAACTCTTTGCTTCGTCGAGGGCCGCGATCAGCCGCTCTACCGATTGTATGGTCGAACGAGAGAGCGCCTTGTTGGCGATCAACTTCAGTCGGGTCTCGCCGATCACTTCATGGGCCACGAGCCCGTTTTCGCGCAGCGTGCTTCCGGTCTCTGTTAGATCCACAATCGCATCGGCTAGGCCGAGCACGGGGGCGAGCTCTACGCTGCCGGACAATGGGATGATTTCGACGGGCCAACCCAAGCGCGCGAAATGGTCTCGGGCAAAGCGAACATACTTGGTCGCCAAGTGAATCATGGGTTGCCTGCGGAGCCAATCGATGTCGTGCTCGGGCCGCCCTGCCAGCACGATTCGGCAACTTCCAAAGCCGAATGTATAGGGTCGGTGGACGCTGACACCCGATTCGTACAGGACATCGGTCCCAGATACTCCGATGTCTGCCACGCCGTGCTCGACATAGACCGGCACATCGCTGTTCTTGAGCAGTAGCACCTCGATCTTGGCGCCGACCACAGACTCACCGCCCTGAAGCTCAACCACCAGTTTTCGCGTCTTGCCGAAGTCATCAATGGGAGCCAACTTGGCTTGCGCCAGGAGGCGCTGGAGGTCAGGCAGAACTCGGCCCTTGGGCAGGGCAAGTCTCAGGACACGGTCTGGGCTACTCGTCATATTCGACCACTATGCTTCCGTCGACGCGACGTCGCGCCAAAGCCGACTCGAATCCCGACACCAGGTCGTTTTTGGCGATCCGCTGTGAGGCAGGCGGCTCATCCACTTCCTGAGGCGCCCGATACCCGAGCAGGTCCAACAATGCCTCCAGACTCAGCGAAAACCCGACTGCTGGGGTCGATTTGCCGAAACTGGCGATCAGGTCGTCGTAGCG
This sequence comes from uncultured Bradymonadales bacterium, assembly GCA_964503485.1. Taxonomy (GTDB): domain Bacteria; phylum Myxococcota_A; class Bradymonadia; order JAFGEP01; family JAFGEP01; genus CAZDBH01. The sequence continues at coordinate 14,602 of CAZDBH010000110.1, forward strand.
ACCACCCCCTCCCAAGACTCGTCCTACCCTTTGGCTGACGATCTTGAAGGTGGTTCCAGTGTAGTAGCCGGGATCGTTGACCAGGCCGAGGTCGATGTGGATGCGGTCTGCCGCTCCGACCCCTTCCAGGGCGTCTACCGCAGCCTGAAGGTGGGCTAAAGCCGCTTGAAGCTCAGCATCGGGCGGTGCGATGTTTCCCACCTCGCCGATCGAGTTTCGGTCGAAACTCAAGTGGGTGAGATACGTCAGTGCGTCGGCCAGCGCGCCCGTAACACCGAGCGCACTCAGGTGTTCGCCGAGCACGTCCGGGTCACGGCGGCCAACAGCTTGGAGAATTGCAGCGCCATCTACTTTTCCGACACCGGTCAACAACACCAGGCGGTCTGCCACGGCGGAACTGCCGATGTGTAGCTCGAAGTCCTGCACGCCGACAGCAGCCAGCGTTTCCAGAGCAACCAGAATCACCTCGATTTCGGGACCCAAACCGGGCGCACCGATCAGCTCGATACCCAGTTGGTAGTTCTCGATCTGCTCGCGGGTGAAGGCACGCTCGATGCGAACAACCTTGTTCGCATAACAAACCCGCAATGGCAGCGGAGCCCCAGTGAGCTGGAAGGCGAAGATTTTGGCGATGGCTGGAGTCACGTCGCCCCGAAGAACCAACAGGTTGCCGTCGCGATCGACCAGCCGAAACATGCGATTCACGAGATTCGGGTCGAGCACTTTGCGGAGCGGGTCAAAATAGTCCAGGAGCGGAACGTCGATCTCGCGGTAGTCCCAACCCTTGAAGACTCCGAGCGCGGCCGACGCGACTCGGCGGCGGAGGCCGATCGCGCCGGAAAGTGGTGATGTTTGGCTTAGGGTTCCGCGGTCCATCAAAAAACTCAGCAAGGACATCGAAGTCGAACTGTAAGCAAACACTAGCTCGAATGGAAGGCCGCTGGCTGTTTAGGCTACTCTTCGAGTCGCGGGAGGGCGGCCAAGCGTTCCTGGACCTGCTTAGCTGAGAGAACCTGACTGAACCAAACAACGCGCGGATGCTCGAGGGCGACTCTCTCGCGGTCGCCGGCTAGCTTCCTGGATACGGCCAACACCAAGCGACTCATCCCTGGTTCATCGAGAATCTTGAGCCGCTGGTTGAGGCTTCCCGCACGCCAGAACCCGAGAATCTCGAGAAAACCGGCCTGACCTGTTTTCGGATTGGAGAACTGGAGGTCAGGAACAACCACTTCTCCGCGAGCAGTGCGGATCAGTTGGGCCGCACGACTCATTTCCCAACCCTTGGGAGACTTGGAAAAACGGTCCTCAAAGGTGTCCTGCTCCGACGTGACGTACTGGCCGAAGCGCTTGAGATGACTTCGGAGGCCACGCTTGTGATCGAGACGAAAGGTGCGTTCGAGCTTTTTCTTGGTCCACAACACATCGGCCGACAACTCCCACTTCTTCATCATCGCAAGGGTGGGCAGAAACCGGGCCATCGCTACGCCATAGCGACTGGCATTGCTGAACAAGCTGAGTGGTCCGTCGATCTCGATCGTGTAGCCGGCTTTTGCGTCCTGGTTGTCGTCGTTGGATATGATTCGGTGAATCAACTGGTGGAACTTCAGAGCCCGGAAGAGCTGGCGGTACTCCCCAACGGTGGATTCAGAGACCCGAATGGTCAGTCGAGTCGCCCGAATCAACACGCTCTGAGCCAACGCCAAGTTATATCGATCCAGGAGTTGACCGGGCTCGAGCGGCTTGAACTTTCCGATTCGCTGACGGGCGCTCAGATCGGCGAAGAGAGTCGTATTGACCTCTTCAGGTGTCAGGTCGAGGGACTTGGCGGCCTGCTCGATCAACTGAGCGCGCTTCTCGGCCCACGTTACTCCGGGCTCGCGACGCATTGGTGATTCGGCGACGAGCTGGAAGACCGTCTTCCGCACGATCTCCGGCTCTACGGCCGCGTGGGTCTCGAATTCGCAGCGATCGGTCAGGAGCTTGCGCAGACCGCGAAACAGGAGCACGTCCGCCTCAGAGCCTACCAGATTGTCGAGCGCTTCGGTCAGAGCCCCCTGGGAGGAACCCGGCACGGTCTTGGTCGCGTCTTCGAACACCTCGATCAATGCACGGGCGGTGTATTGAAGGTCTTCGCGCCCGGTGTCGATGTAGCGCGGGTGTACCTGGTTCTTTCTGCAGCTGGCACGAACGAGATCAGCGGTAAGCATCGTATTTCCTTACTTGTAGAAACATCTCTCTTGCCCGCGAATAGATATGCTCCTGGGTGGCCTGGAAAATACTTGGAAAATATTCTCTTCGTATCGGCTGGCCACAGATAACTGAATATACGTTCAGGTGGGATTACGCAAGTAGCTAGCAAAGTCACACTTACCGAACCCCCCGTCAATCCGCCTGTCCCTCAGTTGCGGCGGCTATTGTAAACTTGAAATGAACACTTCAGGTATTGTACACTACGTGTATGAAGAAGCTCGCATACGGATATGTTCGCCAATCAACGCAACGCCAAGCCAACAGCGGACTCTCGGCCGCTGCTCAAACTCAATCAATTCAGGACTTTGCAAAGGCGGAGGGGTTTGAACTGGTTGAGATTAAGGAAGAGACTGGATCAGGCGGTGATAATGATCGTCCAGTATTGAAGGAGCTGCTTCGGTTAGCGAAGGCGAACAACGCCTATATTGTAATTTCAAAATTGGACCGTCTGAGCCGCCGGGTGAGCTATATAAGCTCCTTGATGGAAGCTCATGTGGCGTTCGTAACGGTTGAGTTCGGTTCCTCTGTTGATCCTTTCCTACTTCACATCTATTCAGCTGTGGCTGAGCAGCAGCGCCGTTACATCTCCGAAAGGACCAAGCTTGCGTTGGCGCAGTCCACCAAGCAGCTCGGGAACCCGAGATGGAGCGAGAGCGTTGCGATCGCTCGCCAGGCGCAGTCAGAGAAGGCCGATGCATATGCTGCAAGCACCATGGTAATAATCCAGGAGCTTCGTTCCGTTGGAGTCACCAGCTTGAGGGGTCTTGCGAAGGCGCTAAACTTGAGAGGGATCCAAACTCGTCGCGGCGGCTCGTTTCACCCGACGACGGTAAGGAACTTGCTCAAACGCGTGGAGGCTAGGCAGGAGGCTTGAGGATGGCCTCAGAAACTCACCCGAATGAGGTCGGGGAGGGCAACACTTTCAGGGGTTACAACCAAAGTTGGGAGCCCGATAGCTAGCCCGTCGCCATCATAATCAAGGAAGCCGGATTCCGGGCGTTCATCGTCTTCAAACACTCCGAGGACTATCAAAACGTCCCAGACCACCAAGCCAATATTCATGCCCCAAAGGACGCCGAGCATCAGTGCTGGATCTTCCCCTCGTTCTTGTTCCGCTCTGTTGCCCAAATGGATAGCAACAACCTGGCTGCAAATGGGTACGAGCAACAGGACAAGGCTTAACGGTTCACCATGGAAGCGTTCGCTATGTTGGGAGTGAACCACTCCAGTTGCCACGACACCGATCGCCCAGATAAATCCGGCAAACATACCGGACTGGTAGACATCAAAAGATGTCGGATCCCCCGTGATTTCACCGTCGTTGTGACAATGGTAGTTGCCTGTGCTGGTTTGTTCATGGCAACCATACTCGTTCGTTCCGCCCGAGTGACCGAACGCCCTCAACGGCAACGCAATTGTGAGAACCAGTGTTAACGAAACTATCACTTTCATTCTGGACACCTCGGAAAATCACACCATGTAGGAGCAGCGAAGTGACACTAGGCGAATCCGATCTGCTTTTGAAGTGTTCCGTGTTCCTCAAGTCGGCAATTATTGCACTTCGCGAAGCGGGTCGTTCAACGTTGCAGGCACTTGCAGATGAGTTGAACCGACTCAATATTCCCACGCGGCGAGGAGGCCGTTGGTTTCCACAGAGTGTGAAGAATGTTTTGGCGAGGAGTGTTTGAGGTGGGCCAGAATCTGAAATTTTCTGTCGCCGCATTGAAAACGACCCTGGGCGTTGAGAACGAGCTTAACGTTTTTCGGGACACTTTCTTTCCGGTCTTTGGGGAACTAAGCTGAGCGAAGGTTTCTGACTCCCCTGGAGCCGACGATGTTACGAGAACAGGGTGCTGCTACCTCATCGGTCCCTGAACGTGCGCCGTTTGGCAGTCGTTCTCTGATTTGGGACTTGCTGGCTTGCCTTCTTCTTTCCGGTTGCCTCTTCGGTGGCTTGGCGATCTACTACCACTTTCACCCTGTTGCCAGCGAATCGCCAGATATCGCCGCGCAAAGGGCAGCTGCCGCTGAATGTGCAAACCTGTGCGATCGTTTTTCCGAATGGCATGGTGTTAGAGACTGTGCAAACAGGTGCGGGCAGCAATATGGGCTGTTCATGAGTGCAGACTACTGCGAGTGATGCCCTCAGCAGTTGGTTTCGGGTCGTCACTTCGTCAAATCCCCTTTCTCTGCGCGGGAAATCTTATCCAGGAGCGCTAGGCAAGATCGGAGCTTGTTCTTTTTAAGGCGATGAATCTCGCTTTTCAGTTCAGCGTTGGCGGCCTGGAGCTCGCTGATCATTGCGATCAGTCGTTCTCGTGATGATTGCTCTGTAAGTACTTTAATTTTCTTGTGTATTCGTATCTGAATCATTCTTCTTCTCGTTCCTCGCTTTTCGTTCAAGGGCCGCTCTGATGAGCATACCTAGGATGTCGTAATTTATGTTCATCGTTCACCTCCCAGAGCGCTACCTTCACCGGTTTCGCCACTTATCGGTGATTCGTAAAGATCCCAAAACAACTTTTGGGTTCCTGCGTCTAGCAGTGCCAGGATGATCGCGTGACGCGATAACGTGGTGCCGCACAGCTGGTTAAAGTCAGTCACGAGTTGGTTGATCGTCATAAGATGTTCCGGGTCTATCCAAAGGGATATATTCTTTCGTTTTTGCATGTCATTCTCCTTTAAGTTGTTGTTTATTAACATGTTATTTGTGTTAGCGTTCATGGTGTAGCTACTCCTAAGGGGTTGGTCCGTTCTCGTCGTCTTCTATGTAGATCAACTCAGCGTGGGCATTCCCAACGGCTTCCATCTCTAGCGCTAAGCCAGAGCTGACCACTTTTCTCTGCCTGCCTGGCATTTTCTCTTGCATGGAGATTTCCCATCACAGAGCACTCCCAGATCCATTTCCTGGTGATGGTCGTGGCAATAGGCTGCGCCACCCTTCAGTCCAGCTTCGTTGTGGAGGAACTCGCAATCT